>JBIIZO010000075.1:0-9968 GCA_044346245.1 Crocinitomicaceae bacterium | reverse complement strand
GTTTTTCCCAATATCATCTCAACAAGCAGTACTGCGGAGAACCACCAATGGAAAATTGATCCGCTCTATGAAAATTGCGCCGCTTACAACATACAAATTCTCAATCGCTGGGGACAAGTCATTTTTGAAACTTCAAGCACTCAAAAACCTTTTGAAGGAAAAAACGACGAAGGTGAAGTACTTGCAGAGGGGATCTATTTTTATCTATTTACAAGTGGCGAACAGAAAAGACAAGGCTTTATTCACGTGATCCACTAAGAACGCGTAAATTTGAAGTATGAAACGCGTAGTAATTGGACTTTCTGGTGGAGTGGACTCCAGTGTAGCAGCACTTTTACTCCAGCAGCAAGGATATGAAGTCATTGGCATGTTTATGCGCAATTGGCACGATCAAAGCGTCACACTCTCAGACGAATGCCCTTGGATAGATGATTCCAACGATGCGTTGCTCATTGCCCAACAACTTGGCATTCCTTTTCAGGTCATCGATTTATCGGAAGAATACAAAGACCGGATTGTCAATTATATGTTTGCTGAATACCAAGCCGGCCGCACACCCAACCCAGATGTACTTTGCAACCGCGAAATCAAATTTGATGTCTTTTTAAAAGCCGCACTCGATTTAGGTGCAGACTTCGTTGCCACTGGTCACTACTGCCAAAAACGCGCAAACGAATCTGGTAATTTTAGCTTACTCGCTGGTGCCGACCCTGGTAAAGACCAGTCCTATTTTTTATGTCAACTGAGCCAAGCTCAACTCGCCAAAGCTTTATTTCCTATTGGCCATCTTCAAAAAGCAGAGGTGCGGCAAATGGCCCTAGAAAATGGCCTTATCACCGCCGACAAAAAAGATTCTCAAGGGCTCTGTTTTGTTGGTAAAATAGCACTACCGACCTTTCTACAACAACAGCTTGCTCCAAAAGTAGGTCCTGTTATTGAGCTGCCTCCCAACTTACCCATATTCAAAAATTACGAAGCAATTGCTCCAACAATTACAAACATTGAGCTCTTAGCACAACCATTTCATTTCGATCCTTCCGACGGACAGCAAGTAACTACCCAACAAGGTGCGCACTACTACACCATTGGCCAAAGGAAGGGCCTGCATATTGGCGGCCGACCCGAGCCTAGCTTTGTGATCGGTATTGACACGCTAAATAACATTGTGTATAGCGGTCAAAATGAGCAGCATCCGGGGCTTAACCGCTGGGCACTAAAGTTAGACGAAAGCAGTATTTCGTGGGTCAATACGCATCCTGAATTTGAAACTACCAGTGAATTGAATTGCTTGGTTCGGATCCGCTACCGACAGCCATTACAAAAAGCAACTTTAGTCAAAAATGACACGGGTTATTACATTCTTTTTGAACAAAAGCAAAAAGGGATTGCCCCTGGACAATTTGCCGCCTGGTATCATCAAGATGAACTGCTTGGCTCTGCCGTTATTGCATAAAAAAAAGGACCCGAAACGAGCCCTTTTTTTGTCTAACTATTAATCAACTATTAATTGAGAATGAGAGCAAAACCCTGGGGTTCTTCACCTAATTTTGCTTCAGAAAAACGAATACTATCTAATAAATCAGCCACTTCAAATATATTTAGCGGGCTTTGCGAACCCATTTGACGGTGCTGGTCTAATTTCAATTTCGCTTGGCGAATTGTTTTGCTGCGGAGAGATTGAATACTTGTGGTCATGTCGTTTGTTGTTGGTTTGGGCTTGGATACGCTAAGAATTGTGCCAAGGTTTCAAAACTTCAAATTAAATTCATTTATCTAAGTAAGTAATACAATCTAAACATCTGTTTTTGATTATGTTAACTCGATAAAAGATTTTTATTCTTTATCCATATTTTCTTTCAACCCTCTTCGACATGTTTATAAACGTTCTCAATGGACATCCTTATATTTGTATTGTGAAATATTTATTCCTTCTTCTTCCCCTCCTCCTTTGGTCTTGTAAAGATCAAGCGAACGACGCTGATACATCCGAAACAAGCGTACAAGAATTACCAACGAAAGGCAAGCAAAGCTTAGCAAGTTATGCAGACCGCATGGTGCGCGCTAAACTAGGTATCCAAGCAAATGAAAAAGTTGAAATAAAAATATACCGTGCACAGCTAGACGCCGATGGCATTGAAGATGCTGTCATTACTGTGAACCGCTTGGATTTTGCGATGAAAGAAGCAATGGCTTCTCCAAATCCTGCAAAACGTGCGGAACTGGGCTTTATGGGCAACTTCAATTATTTTTTCTTTTTTGATGGGAAACTCGATATGCTCTCCCCTCCTATTGCCATTCCCTCTTCACCGCTGTTACCTTTGAAGGTGAGTTTTGAAAATATATGCTCACCGACTTACAAAGACATATTAATAGATTTTAGAATCCGTAATGCGAGTTATAAAGACTTTTATACCGTTAGTAACCATACACCGAGACGCATCTTTCAATTCAAAAATTTTGATGGTTTGGGATCTTCATCAACAGAGGCCTACCACTTTGAATACGGATCAGGTTCCTACGGGCCTCAAAAAAATATTTTTGTGATGGAAGCCCAATTAGAAGCACTGCCAAATGGCGCTGATAAAAACACGTTTGTACCTCAATTAAAAACGCTCGAAAAAATTAAATACACCTTTTTCTATTTAGAAAGCGAGGGTAAATACGCAACGAGAGATACAAAATAAAAAAGGCGGAGTTATACTCCGCCTTTTGCTTAATAGAGCTTTGTTACCTTAGAAGTTTCCACGAAGTGTTAGGATAAAATTTCTTCCTGGCGCTGTAATGTTTGATGCAAACATGCGGTAGTTTTGGTCTGTCATGTTTTCACAGGCTACCTGAATACTCAATTGGTTGTTGATATTGTAATTAGCTCTCAAATTCAAGGTATACCAACTTGGCATGCCATCTGGCGTTGCGTAAGAAAAGTTGTCCTCACCAACTAAGTTGTAATCTTCCAGGTGCTTCCATCCAGAATACATCGCATATCCTTCGAGTTTGAGTTTGTTATGCAAGGCTGAATAGCGCAAGCTCAATTTACCAAACGCCGGCGCGATATGGTCTAATGGATAAGGAATGGTATCGGTCAGGATGCGGCCAAACGTATAATTATAGCTTCCTGAAAGTTGCAAATTATTGGTTAATTGTGCTTGTAAGAAAGCTTCAAAACCTCTTACATAAGCATTACCTGCGTTGGTTGTGGTGAGCACTTGACTCATCTGACCATCGCATAGCACACTATCAGCACCATTAAAGGTACCGTTCTGGACAGTAAGTGCATTGGTCAAATACGTTTGATAGGCATTCACACCAATGGTACTTTTCTTCTTGAACTGGTATTGAAGACCAAGCTCAGCATTGTAGGCGTGTTCTGCTTTTAAATTTGGATTTGGAACAATCACAGAACCAGGCACTGATTCAAAGACCTTGGTGAGGTCATCTACATTTGGTGTTCTAAACGCCGTAGAACCATTCAAGGAAACACGCAATTTTGGTGTTGGCATGTAAATCAGACCTAAATTTCCATTCAATGCAAGATGATTCTGCTGAATTTGGTTGAATGGAAATGGGAAGAACGTTTGATCCACAAATTTTGCTTGCAAGCCAACTTGGGACAAACGAATTCCATCATTAATGATGAGCTTATCTGATACCTCAAAAGTATGGGATACATAGATTGCTGCGCCCTGCATCGACGAACCTCCGTCAGGGTAGCGCGTATCTATAGCTGTCTGCACGCCTGTATTGATGTTTTCGGCAAAGGCAGTTGAATTGACTTTATTCAAATAGGCTTCTGCACCATAACGCAACTCATGCGCACCTATTTTTTTCATGAAGTCGGCATTGAGGGTGTAAATATCGAGTTGCTCGATACGGTGATTGAGACTTGCTTTCTGAAATCTTCTATCCATGCGGCTTTCCTCAATACCTTGATACGCCAAGATAATTCTTGCGTAGTCATAGCATTTGGTCACATTACTGAGCTCTAAAGTGTAAGCAGCCAACAAACGGTACTGTGGTCCGTAATACCATTCAGCAAATTTTGGCTTCGCGCCAGACATCAGCGTCAAGCGGTCATAACGATCGATATTGCCCGAATTTGATAATTGTAAATTCAAATGATGTTGTACGCCTGGTTTTTGTACAAAACTGAATTTTTGAAGTACATCGTATTGTGTATAGCCTGAACCAACTTGCAAGGAGCTATCTGCATTGACCATCATGCTATCTTGACCATTTATCTGGGCAACATACCAAGGGCGATAACCTAAATTCCCAATCGCTTCCGATCTGTTCTTTCCTTGACGCAAATCTCCAAAATTGGAATAGGAAATGGAGGTCAGAGACGCGAAGCGTTTGGTACCCACATTAACTTGCGCATTGGCTGCATAACCTGCACCTGCAGAAAAAGCGCGCATGTACGCACTGCTGCGCACCAATAACTGATCTGAGGTGCTGAATACCGGTTTTTTGGTCTGAAAACTCAGCACACCACCGATAGCATCAGAACCATACATCACTGAACCTGGACCAAAAACAAGCTCCACACGATCCATATTGGCCTGATCAAGTGTCAGTACGTTTTGGAGGTGACCGCCGCGGTAGATGGCATTATTCATCCGAATGCCGTCCACGACGAGCAAGACCTTGTTGGTCTCAAAACCGCGGATAATAGGGCTACCACCACCCAATTGACTTTTTTGAACAAATACAGATCCCGAATTGGCTAAAACATCGGCCATAGAGGTTTGCTGCTGAAACTGTATTTCTGCTGCGCGGATCACTTGAATCTTCTGTGCGACGTCTTTTCTTTTCTCAGTACTTCTATTAGCAGACACTACCGTTTCGTTCTCGGTTTGCGCATTCGGCACCAAATAAACTGTAATAGCGACGGCAGTTCCTGAATTGGGAATGCTTAACAAATAGGGCTCATAATCTGGATGGTTGATTTCAATGGTGAGCGGAAATTGTGCCGACTCAATCTGATAAACGGAATTTGTCTGTTGACTGAGTTTGGCTTGTGTTTTAAAGGTGAGTCCATTTACAGACTCAAAAGTATAGGCATCTCTTAGCTCTATTGTGGTTTGGGCTTGAACCATCAAAAGGTTAGTCATGCCTATAAATAGGAATAACAAGATTGATTTCATGTAATGAAAGTTTAAATTTAAAAAATACGAATGCTAAGGTATTTTTTAAACTTCCGGAGGAGGTGCAAGTACGGAATGTTCTCTAGTGAGATAAAGATTGAGATATGACTTCTGTACCTGTGAATTGTTTTTAGCGAAGACATCGACAGCAAACTGAAAAGTCTGTAGGGGCTCCATAGGCTCATTCATGAGTTTGAGCCAGCCATGCACAGGATGCTGCTCGGAGGAGGAGACGAGATTAGCAGCAACAGCGGAGTTGAGTTTTTTGAAGAGTTTGGTTTCTTGAATATCGTCGATACAATGAAAATACCAGATGCCCCTTGATTTTGTTTTGCGCACGACGTCATAGAGCCTGCCATTGAATTCAAACTCATGAGGCTTGAGCCACTTCAACTTTTTACTTTCTTTAACCGTGAAATGAAAATCAATAAGTTGGTTCTCGGGAACTGACAGCTTGATCGCTTTTTTGATTTGCTTGCGAATGAGAAAGTGCTCAATTTCCACAAACGTGAAGAAACCCACGAATTGGTAAGTCAAGAGTGCAATAAAGGTGAAGAGCATAAATTTTCGCACATCCAAATATAGTGTTAATTTTAGAAGTCAAATCTCCTAATCATCATGAAAGAAAGCCTAATGCATTTTGAACAAAAACGTCGGTTTTATCAGAATGAAATAGTTGGCAAGAAACACATACTTCTTGCGCTGCACGGCTACGGCCAACTGGCACAATATTTTTACCGGAAGTTTCATTCTTTAGAAAATGACTTTGGTTTGGTGATTCCAGAAGGGCCGCACCGTTTTTATCTCGAAGGGAGTAGTGGTCGCGTGGGTGCCTCTTGGATGACCAAAGAATGGAGGGAACAAGACATCGCGGAAAACACAAGCTATTTACTTCAACTAACAGCCGAAATACGCAGAAGTTATCCTAATGCGAAACTCACGATTCTAGGATTCTCTCAAGGAGGCGCGACCGCAGCAAGATTGTATCAGGCAGCCCCTTCCTTTTTTTCACAACTGATTTTGTGGGCTAGTGTGTTTCCACCAGATATCGCAATGGAGCAATTCTCAAAGGGAAACAAAATGGACTTTGTCATCGGATCAAAAGACCCTTATTTTGATTCAGAAAGTTCGGCTAAGGTTCAAAATGAATATATTGAACTTGGTTTTGAGATCCATAGCTTTGAAGGTGCGCACGACATTCACCCGCAAACGCTGCGCGCTGTTCTGGACAAGTCTTAGTTAGCCGTTTTTACTTTCCCATTTGCCGACCACTGCTGTAGCAATGGAATTGCCTAGCACATTCGTTGCACTGCGGAACATATCACAAAAATGGTCAATTGGCAAAATGAGCGCTACGCCTTCTATCGGAATATTGAACATGCCACAGGTAGCTGCAACCACCACCAAACTGGCTCTGGGCACGCCTGCAATCCCTTTACTTGTAAGCATCAAAACGAGTAACATGGTGAGCTGTGTTCCGGTATCCAACGGCACGCCGTAAACTTGTGCAATAAAAATACTGGCAAAGGTCATGTACATCATGCTGCCGTCCAAATTGAAAGAGTAACCCAATGGAAGCATGAATGATACAATGCGGTCTTTGATCCCGAAGCGTTCAAGTTCTTCTGTTAATTTAGGGAAGACGGCCTCGCTACTCGTGGTGCCAAAAGCAATGACCAACGGACTCACAATGCGCTTCAATAAAGTAAAGAGATGCTTGCGCAAGAAAATATAACCCACCAACAAGAGCACAATCCAAAGGGAGGCAATCCCGACAAGGAAAGAGCTGAAAAACTTGGTATAGGTGATCATGAGTTCGGATACATCCTTGACGGCAAAGACGCCTGCAATTGCTCCAAAAACACCGATTGGTGCAAATTTCATGACGAAATTGACCATTTTCAAGATAATATGAGATGTTTTATCCAATGCGTTGATTACCGGTTTGACGTTATCGCCAATGGAAGCTGCAGCCAAACCGAAGAAGATAGAAAATATGACAATTTGAAGAATTTCATTTGTTGCCATGGCCTCAAACACGGATTTAGGAATGATGTGTTCAATAAAATGTTGGATGGAAAAATCTTGGGTTTTGTCCGTAACCTCTGACACTGCAGATTGATCAACATCTGATAAATTGACGCCAATTCCAGGCTGTAAGAAATTCACCCACAATAGTCCAATTATTAAGGAAATAAAAGAGGCCGTGAAAAACCAAGCCAAAGCCCTACCCCCAATTCTACCTACTGATTTGATGTCGCCCAACTTGGCAATCCCCACTACGAGTGTGGTCAAGACCAATGGCGCAATGATCATCTGGACCAAGCGAATAAAAATGGTTGCAAGTAATTTGATATGCGTGCTGAATTTGGTTGCCGCTTCAGCACTAAAGTTGGAGTGAACGATTGCCCCTAATATCCCTCCTAGCAACATGGCTACTAAGATATAGAGCGTTAAACGGTTTTTCTTTGTTTTTTCCGGTGCTGTTGTGTGTGTACCTTCGTGCATAGCTGATCAGATTTTATTTGAATCCATGAAAATAGGAAAAAGCCCAAACATGACAAGGGATGATTACATTTCGTATATTTGAATCCCAATCAACACATGGCAACAAAACAAGAACTCGACTTCAATTTCAACGAAGATCAAATGCGCCTTAAAATAAGAGCGCTAGAACAAAAATTAGAAAAAATTTATCTAGGCGGGGGCAAAACTCGCATCGATAAACAGCACGAAACAGGTAAACTCACGGCGCGTGAACGCATAGACCAACTGCTCGATGCCAATACAGAACGGATCGAAATAGGTGCACTTGCCGGCCACGACATGTACGCCGAACACGGTGGTTGCCCTGGTGCTGGGGTAGCCGTTGTGATCGGTTATGTGAGTGGGCGTCAGTGTATTATTGTTGCCAATGATGCAACTGTCAAAGCAGGAGCTTGGTTCCCCATTACAGGAAAAAAGAACCTCCGAGCGCAAGAAATTGCCATGGAAAACCGCTTGCCGATCATCTATCTTGTCGACTCCGCTGGTGTTTATTTACCCATGCAAGAAGATATCTTTGCAGACAAAGAACATTTCGGCCGCATTTTTCGCAACAACGCCAAAATGTCGGCGATGGGAATCACCCAAATTGCTGCCGTGATGGGCAGTTGTGTTGCTGGAGGTGCCTACTTACCTATTATGTCAGATGAATCTCTCATTGTAGACAAAACAGGTACTATTTTCTTGGCGGGCTCCTATTTAGTGAAAGCAGCCATCGGAGAAGACATCGACAACGAAACCCTTGGAGGGGCCACAACCCAAACCGAAATCTCGGGTGTTTGTGACTACAAGGTAGCCGACGACAGCACTTGCTTGCTTAAAATCAGAGATTTAATAGCACGCATTGGACATCAAAATAAAGTGGGCTTTGACCGCTGCGCCGCGATTGACCCCGAAAAATCCCCAATTAACGCCTACGGAATCATACCCTCAGACCGTTCCAAACCCTACGAAACCAAAGCCTTATTGAAAACAATTGTCGATGAAGGTTCAATGAGCGAATACAAGCCAGATTTCGGTAAAACACTCATTACAACGTATGCACGCATAGATGGCTGGAGCGTCGGAATTATAGCCAACAACCGTACAGTAGTTAAAAACGCAAAAGGGGAAATGCAATTCGGTGGAGTTATCTATTCGGATAGCGCTGACAAAGCCGCTCGATTCATCATGCTCTGCAACCAAAAGCAGATACCTTTGGTATTCTTACACGACGTTACCGGTTTCATGGTTGGTTCAAAAAGTGAACACGGAGGCATCATTAAAGATGGAGCGAAAATGGTAAATGCCATGGCCAATAGCGTGGTCCCTAAATTCTCCATTGTAATTGGTAACTCTTATGGTGCAGGAAACTACGCCATGTGTGGAAAAGCATATGACCCCCGATTGATTGTAGCTTGGCCAACAGCAGAAATTGCTGTGATGTCGGGTGCTGCTGCGGCTAAAACCTTGCTACAAATTGAAGTAGCCAAACTCAAAGCAAAAGGAGAAACAATTGATCCTGAACGTGAAAAAGCGTTATTAGATGAAATCAAAGCGCGCTATGATGCGCAAATTTCACCGTATTATGCAGCAAGCCGTTTGTGGATTGATGCCATCATTGATCCCAAAGACACTAGAAAAACAATCTCAATGGGTATTGAAATGGCAGCACATGAAGGAACACTGCCCGCCTATAAGGTTGGCGTGCTGCAAACTTAATCTTCTACTGCGCTGCTTTTTTTACCGTTCAAGTAGTAAGTATAGCCAAAACCTATGCTTAAAAAACTTGAATTCTTAGTAAACTCTGCCATATCATAACCCATATTGCCTTCTATTCCTATTAATTGAGGAGAAAATGCGACACCATAAAATGGATAACCGATAGTTAACCTAAAACTTTGATTCACATCTGAACTGAGTATGAGGCTCAAATTTGGTTCTATGTAAATTCCTTCCTTAACAGTAGGTGATTGATCTTGTAAAGAGAGTGCATCTGACACAACATAACTTCTGACCCAACCTGCACGTAATCCAATATCTGTACCGAAGCGTTCAGACCAAAACTTTTCATGACCTGTTTTCAAAAATGCAGCGCAAGAGTGTATACCACCAAATACTTTGGGTGTCACGCGAAATTCGTTGATTGCAAAATAGCTATAATGTACGCCTGCCCCCACATAATACCCTGATTTAAAAGCATATTGATAATGCGTACTGGCGTGAACTAAACCCTGCATGATATTTTGAAAGGGTAAGTTACCCATTGCGTTGGGCAAACACAAATCAATCGTAAACGAA
>JBIIZO010000192.1:0-2967 GCA_044346245.1 Crocinitomicaceae bacterium | reverse complement strand
TTCACCAATCATGACGACATAGGCCACGCTGCGGTCGTTGGCATATTTGAGTTGCTTTTGCAATTTTGCTGCACTCGGATACATTTCGGCTGCAATACCGAGCTTGCGAACTTGTTGCAGAAGTTTGAGGCCATGTTTGGCTTCGTTTGCACCAAAGTTTACAAATAAGATATCGAGGGTACGGTCGAGCGCTTTCGGAAAGAGATCGAGTTCGGACATTACATCATAAATGCGGTCTGCGCCAAACGAAATGCCTACCCCAGACAAACCTTTCAAGCCAAACAAGGCAGTGAGGTCGTCGTAGCGGCCGCCACCACAAATACTGCCCATTTTCACGTCTTTTGCCTTCACTTCAAAGATCGCGCCTGTATAGTAATTGAGGCCGCGCGCTAAGGTCAAATCAAAAATAAGCTCACCGCGCTGCAAGCCAAGTTCGCCGATTTGTTCGAATACTTCTTCGAGTTCATCGAGGCCTTTGAGGCCAATTTCGCTGCTTGCCAAATACGAACGCATGAGGTTCATTTTGGCGTTGTTGCTGCCTTCAAAAGCAAATAACGGTTTGATTTTATCAATTGCCTCGGCTGTAAAACCTTTGGATGCAAGCTCCGTAACCACGCCGTCTTCCCCAATTTTATCTAATTTATCAAGGGCTACTGTTAAATCTATGATGCGCTCAGAAACACCACAGACTTCTGCAATGCCACTCAGCACCTTGCGGTTATTGATTTGTATGGTAAATCCTGGTAGTCCTAAATTACTTAAGACTTCGTCGAAAATCTGAACGAGTTCTACTTCATACATGAGCGCATCGGAACCTACTACATCTACATCGCATTGCGTAAACTCTTGGTAACGGCCGTGCTGAGGACGGTCTGCCCGCCAAACTGGTTGGATTTGATAGCGCTTAAATGGAAAAGTGAGATCGTTTTGGTGCTGTACTACAAAGCGTGCAAAAGGCACGGTGAGGTCGTAGCGCAACGCTTTTTCTGCAAGGGAATTGGCAAAGCGTGGCAAGTTGTCTTGAGCCAAAGCATCTAGGTCGGCTTTTTTCATCTTTTCCCCTGAGTTCAGGATCCTGAAAATGAGGCGATCACCCTCTTCGCCATACTTACCTAAAAGCGTACTTGACAACTCAAAACTCGGCGTTTCAATTGGCGCATAGCCATAGCGACGGAATACTTCTTTGATGCTGCCAAACATATAGTTGCGCTTTGCTACTTCCGTCGGAAGAAAATCGCGGGTACCTTTCGGAATTGCTGGTTTTTGAGCCATCGTTAAATATTGCTATGTTGGAGAAATAATTGATAAATCACGCCGTCGGAGAGGCCAATTTTGGGAACAACTAGCGTATGTTGCCCCAATGCCTTTAGTGCAGTGATGTAAATTTTTAAAGCGGGCACAATGACGTCAGCACGGTCTGGTTTGAGGTGGTATTGTGCACAACGCGCCTCGAGCGGAAGTGCCGCTAAGGTATTGTGTAAATTTATTAAAGCAGACAGCTTTAAGGTATCTTTTTGCTCTGGAGCAAGCATTTTGAGCGCGCGGTTGATGTTTCCACCCGTTCCAAAAATCATGTGTGCTTCGTCTAAACGAACGCTCTGCTGTATCCAGGCCGTAAAATCAGCCCAACTTTGCGCATTGGTTTTTCCTTTTAAAATGCGAATAGTGCCGAGTTCAAATGAGCGCGCAGCCACTTTTTGGCCATGCTCAAAAATACTGATTTCGGTACTCCCTCCTCCGACGTCTAGCACCACAAATTGTTGTTGCTTTTGCAATTGCAAAATTTCAAAAGAATTAAAAATATGTTGCGCTTCTTCGTCTCCTGAAATGATTTCGATTTGAACACCTATTTCTTGTAAAATTTGCTTGGCAATTTTCTTTCCATTGCTAGCTTCTCTCATTGCAGAAGTAGCTACCGCTCTTATAGCGCTCACCTCATGGGCTGCAGCGAGCAAACTAAAAGCTTGAATGGTTTGTTTGAATTGCAGAGCTTTTTGCGCACTAATCTTACCTTTATCGAAGACCTCTTCACCGAGGCGCAGTGGCACGCGATAGTATGCTAACTTTTGAAATTGGATCCTGCCATTTATTTGCTGAACGTCTGCAATTAACAAGCGTGCGGCGTTTGTCCCGATGTCTATGGCAGCTAACTTCATCTTGCAAAATTAAACAATGCCCATTGCAAACCGCAAAATATTTTGTTTATTTGTTAGCAAGACCATGAAGATTAGCGAGAGATACATATTTAAATCCAAAACAGCACCTCAAGCAGGCTGTCTTCTACTTGCTGATCCACATCTCACCGAAGACTTCTTTCAGCGTGCAACTGTTTTACTTGTTGCCCACGACCCTTCGGAGAGCTTTGGCTTGGTGCTCAACCATCCGACAGAACTTTTATTAAGCGATCTTTTTGAACACATCGAACTCGATCTACCTATCTACAATGGGGGGCCTGTAGCGCCAGAACAACTATTTTACCTGCATCGTTTTGCACACATCAAAGGAGCTACTCGCGTCACCGAACAACTTTACTTCGGAGGAGACTGGCAAGATGTTTTGACCAATGCCGTTGTCTTAAAAAAGCCTGAAAATCACTTGCGTTTGTTTGCAGGTTATGCCGGTTGGGGCGCAGGGCAGCTGTCTGCCGAACTCGAAGACCACGCCTGGATTTGCACTTCGGTTTTTCAAGACAAAACCCTTTTGACATTTGCGCCCTCTTCATTATGGAAAAATTGCATGCTCGAGCAAGAACCGAAGCTCGCCATGTTTGCGCATTTTCCGCTCAACGCCTTAGACAATTAATCTAGTCAGTAACTTGTTTTTCAGGTAATTATTACTACCTTTGCACTTCATTTTGAAGCGTGCTCCCTGAAAGCACCTGTATTTTGTTTAACAACTTTCTGATATTCAGGGTATTAGAAATACAAATTTACCGCCTCATGGCTAAACACATTGAACCGCAGGGAC
>JBIIZO010000191.1:0-2980 GCA_044346245.1 Crocinitomicaceae bacterium | reverse complement strand
TACATAGAACAGATTGAATTCGAGGTCAGGTTCCTCTATGAAAAGTTTGATTCGGCCATTGCCTTGCGGTTCTCTGAATTCTATGCGCAATTGATACTTTTGCCCTTCCCTGACGTCAATTGTGATCTTTCTTTGGTGAAAACCTTGTTTTTCCCATTGGTCTATGCGCAGGGTGTCGTTGAGGAACAAACGAAAGCCATCGTTGCCAGCTAAGCCGAGTTCGAGCGTGGTATTTTGCTTGCCAATCAAATGGGCTTCCCAACGTGCAGAGAAGAAACTATTGCCGGTTGTGCTGTCGGGTCCGTAGAGTGTCCAGTGGTGGTCAATTTTATTTTCGTTTCTGTTCAAAACAGGTGCTCCTGTGAGCGAAGGATTATTGAAATAACTGGCCTTGAATCCGTTAGAAACCTCAAACCATTTATTGTTTGTTTCGAGCGTCTCTTCATTGGCTACCCATGGTTTTTCTGGCAAAGCAAAATAACTTACATTTTTGGAACCAAAAGCGCCTTCCAAACCTGCTTTGATGCTTGCGTTCTGAAACCCTTTGCCGCTGTACCCGCCTAGTTTAACCTTCGCTGCCGCTGCTCCTAAGAGTAAAATTTTGCTGTCTTTGGCAAGTGGCAAGATTGGATGCAGGTCTTTTTGTGGTTCATTTTTCAATAAAACGATGGAGGCTTCGGCACACTTTTGCGCGATGTCGAATCCGTCGGTGAGTAACTTTTGAATTTCTTTTTCTTTCGGAAGTTCCAAGTAGGGTTGTTCAAAAAGCCCGAGTTCAAACTTGACGCGCAAGATGCGAGCTACCGCTGAATCGATGCGGGCTTGCGCGAGCGCTTGTCCGAGTAAACCGGGTTCAAATAACTGAAAATGCGCGCAATCAGTCTGGAAAATAACGTCGAGGCCAGCGTCTAGGGCATGTTGGCCACTTTCGTTGTAAGAAATTGCGGTGTGGTGCAGTACGAGTTCTCCGCCTACTGCATTTGCGTCGGATATCACGAAGCCTTTGAAGCCCCAGTCTTGCTTGAGGGTTTCGGTGAGAAGCGCTTTGGCTGCTGAACAAGCAGCGCCATCGAACGAATTATAGGCGCTCATGACCGAACGTGCTTTACCCTCGTGAAAAGCAGTCAGAAAAGGGCGGTAATGGCTCATGTAAAGTGTGCGCTCACTCAGGCCAATCGGGTAGGAGTCGCGGCCGCCTGCGCCAACATTGACCACAAAATGTTTGGGTGTACACACCACGCCGGCCGACTCAAGAGGTAGAATAAATGCGAGCCCCATTTGGCTAGCTAAGTACGGATCTTCGCCGAAGGTTTCTTCGGTGCGGCCCCAGCGTACGTCGGTAGCCAAATTGAGCACTGGGCTCAGGACTTGGCGTATGCCAATGAGGCGCGCTTCGCGCGCAATTTGCGCTGCCGCGCTGCTCACAAGCTGCGGATCAAATGTAGCCGCAAGGCCAATGGCTTGTGGAAAGCTTGTAGCTTGGGCGCGCACCAAACCGTGCAATCCTTCGTCAAAAAAGATAATGGGGATGCCTAGGCGCGTGTTTTCAATGAAGTGTTTTTGAATGTCGTTGGCCCGCTCAATGAGTTCAAGGTTTGTGTTCGAACTTGAATAGTTCAGGATTTGTTGATTGGGGTCTGAAAGTGCCGAAGCAAATAACTGGATACCAAAAATGCCGTCGGTAAAACGGCATTTAGTGGTATCGAAGTCCGAAGGGACCATAAAAAGTTGCCAAGCTTTTTCTGAAGCGGTCATCCGACCAAGAAGGTCTGAAACGCGCGCTTCGATTGGCTGGCTTGGGTCTTTGTAGATTTGAGCGCTAAGCCCAAAACTAAAACAAATAAAAAGAAGCAGTATTTTCATCTAGGACGAAGATACTGCAATCTTATAATCCATTAGCGGCCATGCGCAATTTAAGGTCGATGTACGCTTGCTCGTAAGCTTCGCGTTGCTTTTTGTCGCGGTTAGAGATGTCCATGCGGCCCATTGTTTTGAGGATTTCGTCTGCTGCTGCGGTGTTGCGCAAAGCAAAATAGGCCTCAAGTAAGTTAAAGTAGATGGCTACAGTGATGTCTTTGTCGATGCGTGCTTTTTTGTTTTCGATATCAGACTCTTCGAGTGCTTTGTTCCAGATACCAACGGCTTCGTTGAGTTTCATGGCGCCTTGCGCTTCGTTAGTGCCAAGCATCTTGAAGCCGAGGTTGGCCGCATTGAAAGCGTCGAGGAGGTCGTTGTGCGACTCGTTTTTAGATTTGACGAAGGTGAGTTCGAAAGTTTTTTCAGTACGCTCAAAACCAATGCGGTCATTGACCATGTGGTTGATTACTTTAAGGTTTTCTTGCAAACATTTGTCTTCCATTTGCTTGAGTACTGCGCTCACATCCATTGAAGGTTGTGTTTTGGTAGCTGTACCTTTGTAAAGTTTAAATTCAGTGAATTCTGCAGGTGCTGCCGCATAAATTTCTTGGTTGATGGCATTGGCCACGCGGAAGCTCATAGGGTGGCGGTAAGTGAACTCGATGTGGTAGTAAGTGACGTTGTTGGTTGTAGAAACACCATCTTTACGCGTTACTTCTTGCTTTACTTCTGAAACAATCTTAGCTGGCGTCGCTTCAAATCCTTGTAGGGTTACTGTATAGTTAAGTGCGTTCGCTGCACCTTTTTGCAGGCCATCGATGAAGAGGTAGGTAGAAGCCAAAGAGTTGTAGTCGTATGCTGTTTTCATGACCGGCATCGGGATGGTGCGGCGGTATGGTTGCGGTACGTAGTCTTTGACTGGTTTGTTGTTCTCGTTTAATACTTGTTTTTCGATGATTTTTGAAGCGGTAGACTTCTCGTTCCATGCTTTGGTCTCGCGTTCAAATTTTTCGTCTGCAGCCTTTTGTTTGTTCGGAAGGTCTGCCATTTCACGCTGGTAGTCCGCTTCTGCTTGTGCTTTATCGGCTTCGTATTGCGCCATTAACTTTTGGTTCTCTGCCTC
>JBIIZO010000074.1:0-10192 GCA_044346245.1 Crocinitomicaceae bacterium | reverse complement strand
ATCGGCCTTGAGCTCGCCGTTCCAAAGCTTTTCCATCAACAAATTGCGATAAGTTTCGGGCATGTATTGCGCCACAGCTTGCGGAAAAAATTCGGCGTAGCGATTCGGCGGGTCGTTGTGAATTCCTACCACGATAAATGGGTCGTGTGCATAACGCGCTAAAGTTGTAGAAACCACCTCATCGATTTTCCATTCTTTTTTATTCCAAGTTTGGGTGCTGTCAAAAAGCATTTGGCCGTCGTGTAAATAAAGCGTTTTGGCCTTTTTGACGCCCAATAAACCCTTTGGCACATAGATATCTACAGTGCGTACACCTTGGTCAAACGGAAGCGCATAGCGAAAGACCTGGCCACCGACAACATTGAGTTGTTGGGCTTTTAAAAATGAATTGCTATCGATTTGAACCTGAGCGGCTATTTTCGAAAATAGCAGGCAAAAGCTGCTCATGAAAAAAATGGAAAAACTACGCAACATCTTTTTTTGACAAGATTAAGGGCTTTCGATGAATGTTGCGCATACATTGGCTATTTTTGTGGAAAAATTCCTCGGATGGACAAACTCCTCTCTTCACTTTTTTCCATGCGCTGGGCGAGCGTCGGACTGATCGTCTTCTTGGTAGCTATTGGCGCCGCTACCTTTATCGAATCGATTCACGGAATTCAAGCCGCAAAAATCAGCATCTACAATGCTTTTTGGTTCGAAGGTCTGTTGCTTTACCTCGTCTTGGCTTTGGTCTCCAATATTTTTCGCTACAAAATGTTCACCAGAGCAAAAATCGCGATGCTGAGCTTCCACCTTTCTTTTATTGTGATCCTTGCAGGCGCTGCAGTCACGCGCTACATCAGCTTTGAAGGCCAAATGGTGATCCGCGAAGGAGCTGGCAACAATTTTATTTATACAGCAGATCCATATGTCCTGATCAACGCACAGGACATGACCAGCAAATCAAGCCCCACACTTCAAGCGTGGAAAACCTATTTAAGTGAGTTCAATTCGAACGATTTTGAATACGATACCAAAGTAGGCAAGAAAAATGTCACCCTGCGCTACATCGATTTCAAGTCTGACCGCGTAGATTCCTTGCAAGTCAATCAAAAATTCAAAGAAAGTGCGCTAGAACTCGTTACAGAAGGGAAGCGCTCTAACTTTTTGGCAGAAAACGATGTGTTGATGGTTGGACAAACGCCATTTTATTATTCAAGTGCTCGCCCTGACTCTCCTAACCAGGCGCCTGGAATTTACCTCCATCACAAAGACGGAAAAACTTGGGTTTATCCAAGTGTTGCCCTTAAGTCCTTGCCCATGCGTGAAATGGAAAAAGTACGTGCAAGCGGACAAGCACCGGCAGATAGCCTTTATCAAAATTATGCGTTAAATACTTGGTCTGAGTTTACCCCATTTTCGCTTTATCTAGTGGGCAACCAACAAGTTGTATTCAAAAGGCACATTCCACATGCCAAAAAAGTTTTAGTCAAAGCCGCCAAGAAAAATACTGGCAAAGACTACCTAACCGTCGAATTGAACGATGGAAAAGCCACTAAAATAGTGCGTTTGCAAGGCGGAAAGGGTCAGTTTCCAAAACCGGAGCGCTTTGCCATGAACGGTGTCGTGTATCAGTTAGAATACGGCTCCATTCAAAAAAACATTCCGTTCACCGTACAGTGCCGCGACTTCAGACTTGACAGATATCCAGGTTCTAATTCGCCGTCGTCTTTCGAAAGTGAACTCACCATCGACGACCAGCGCAACAATGTCAAATTGAACCGACGCGTCTTTATGAACAACGTCATTGACTACGACGGCTACCGTTTTTTTCAATCCTCTTATGAGTTGGATAATCCGAGCACGCCAGAAAATGAAGAAGGCACCGTATTGAGCGTCAACCACGATGCACTCGGCACAAACATCACCTATTTTGGGTACCTTTTAATGGCGCTTGCCATGATTTTATCGCTTTTTGCTCCTGTAGGGCGCTTTGCTTTCCTTGCCGAACAACTCCAAAAAGTCAAAGCCAAAAAAGCAAGTCTTGGCATCATTGCTTTGCTTTTGACCAGCAACCTTTTTGCCCAGCATCAGCATCAGCACAAAGCGAAGCCTGTACACCACGAAATCACCACCGAACATGCCGATGAGCTCGCATCATTGCTCGTTCAAAATTACGAAGGCCGTATTGTGCCGTTCCATACACTTGCAGACCAACTCACGCGCAAGCTCACGCACAGCAACAAATACAAGGACCTCAACGCGGTTCAATTTATTTTGAGCTTGCACATGTACCCTTCTTACTGGGTTTCTCAGCCGTTTATTCAGGTGCCAAGAAGCCTAAGAGAGCCGCTCAAACTCAAAGAATTTGAAAGCATCATGTCTTTGAGTTCCAAAGATTCTGAATTCAAATGGATGGCACAATATCAGGCTGCCCACCAAAAGCTTGAATCAAAGCGCAACGAATTCGACAAAAAACTCATCAAGCTCAATGAAAAATACGAAGTAGCCAACAATATTTTTATGTGGCAATTCATGCGCGTGATTCCAGGCAAAAACGACGCCAACAACACTTGGTTTGTGCCGCTTAGCATGGAACTCGGCAAAAAGGATACCCTTTCTTCAAAAATGTTTGTCAATTATTTGGCGGCGGTCCACGATGGCGGACAGCGCCATACTTTTGGCGAAGCCACCGATGTACTCAAAACCTTTAAAAAATTCCAAAGAAAAGCCGGTAAGGCCGTTGCGCCATCGGAAAGCGTGGTCAAATTAGAGATCAGCTACAATAAAATGGAAATCTTTAAGCACGCTTATCAGCTCTACTTATTGAGCGGTTTGTTGCTGCTCATCGTCTTTTTTATAGGCATCTTCTTTCGTTCGGAACAGGCCCTCAATAAGCTCAAATGGCCAAAACGCATCTTCATTGCCATCACGGCCATTACTTTTGTTTACCACGGCGTTGGGCTCGGTCTGCGCTGGGCAATTTCCGGGCATGCCCCTTGGAGCAATGGCTATGAAGCCATCGTCTTCATCGGTTGGGTCACCATGATCGCCGGTTTTGCTTTCGCCAAGAAAAACCAAGTTGTTTTAGGAGGCGCAGCAGTTTTAGCAGCACTCATGCTTTGGGTTACAGAAATGAACCTCATGGACCCTGAAATTACGCCGCTTGTGCCCGTACTTAAGTCTTATTGGCTCATGATACATGTGGCTATCATTACGGGCAGCTACGGCTTTTTAGGTTTGGCCTGCATACTCGGCCTGGTCAACCTCAAATTGTATCTCTTGCAATCAGAAAAATCTGCTACACTCGTCAAACTCAACATCCAAGAAATCACCTATATTGCTGAAATGACCATGACCGTTGGGCTCTACATGCTCACCATCGGTACTTTCCTAGGCGGCGTTTGGGCCAATGAATCTTGGGGCCGTTACTGGGGTTGGGATCCGAAAGAAACTTGGGCACTCGTTTCGGTATTGGTATACGCAGTCATTCTGCACTTTAGAATGATTCCGGGCTTGCAAGGACGCTTCTTATTCAATGCGCTCGCTTTTTGGGGCTACTCCGCAATTCTCTTCACGTTCTTTGGTGTCAACTTCATGCTCGTAGGCTTACATAGCTATGCGCAAGGCGAAGGCTTAGGTCAATTCCCGACGTGGCTGATTTACCTCATCATCGCTTTTGCTTTGCTGACTACCCTTGCCTTTTTGCGCAACAAAAGCATAGAAAAGAAACAAAAAGAAGCGCTGCTCAATTCATGATTTCAGACCGCATTCTTTACGAAGACAACCACGCCATTGTCGTCAATAAATTACCTTCCGAACTCACGCAAGGTGACAAAACTGGCGATGCCATTCTTCCAGATGCGATCAAAGCCTACCTCAAAGAAAAGTACCAGAAACCCGGAAATGTTTTTTTGGGTGTGGTGCATCGCTTAGACCGCCCAACCAGCGGCGCCTTGGTTTTTGCACGCACCAGCAAAGCACTCGAGCGGCTCAATGCACAATTTCGCGACAAAGAAACAAATAAAGTTTATTGGGCTATCGTAGGCCAAAAACCTGCCAAAAACAGTGGTTCTTTGGTGCATTACCTCAAAAAGAACGAGTCGCAAAACAAAAGTTATGTAGTGTCCGAAAGTACGCCGGGCGCCAAAAAAGCCATTTTGCACTATCGCCAAATTGCAGCCTCTGAGCGCTATTTTTTGCTAGAAATTGAACTTGAAACCGGGCGCCATCACCAAATCAGGTGTCAGCTCGCGAGTATGGGCTGCATCATTAAAGGCGACCTCAAATACGGAGACAAACGCTCTAACCCCGATGGCTCTATTTGCCTCCATGCCCGAACACTGAGTTTCGAGCACCCCACCACCAAAGAGCGCGTTGCCGTTGTGGCGCCACTTCCCAAACTTGGCATTTGGGCGGCGTTTAATCAAGATTAAAGTCCGAGTATTTTTCGAGCCGTAAGGCCAATGATTTTCAAATCTTGGAACAAGCCTGGCTGCGCCAAATAGCGCTTATTGAGCTCAATTTTTGCAGGCATGATTTCTTCAATATAGGCTTTTTGTGGATCAGCCGCGCTGGCCAATATTTCGTTTTCATGGAAATATGCAAGGCTAGCATAATCAGTAATCCCGGGCTTGACGCCTAATATCTTGCGCTGCTCCTCAGTATACATCTGAACATAAAATGGCACCTCTGGCCGCGGGCCCACAATACTCATGTCGCCTTTGATGACATTCACAAACTGCGGAAATTCATCGAGCTTCAAACGCCTAATGAAGAAACCAGTACGGGTAATACGCGGATCTCTGTTGCCAATAGTGATTTGACTACCCTTATCTGCATTTGGACGCATCGATCTAAATTTGAGCAGCTTGAATTCCTTACCATTTTTACCGACCCGCTCTTGTAAATAAAAGACACCTCCTCTAGACTCAAGCGCAATGGCGAGCATGAGCAGCAAGCCAAAAGGCAAAAAAATCGCAAGGATCAAAAAAGAAATGCAAATGTCAAAAGTCCTTTTCATCGTATCTTCGTACAAAGCTAAACAAAACTTAAGTTGCTCGCTCCATTCCAATACAAAGACGCCCTGCTCTCTGCCGATTTTCGGATGCAGACTTTTGCGCAATTGCAAAAAGACCTAGAGCGCGCTCAATGTGAATTCACCCTTCATGCCGACAATTTCCTTACAGACTTAGCCAAATTACTCGAAAATCTTTCCGTTGAGCAACGCGCACAACTGCTTTATTTGATTGACTTGCCGGAAAACAATAAGCATATTGTAGCCTCGGAAGATTACTTCGCGGACCTAGCGGAGCAAATCATTCACCGCGAAGCGCTCAAAGTTTTTTGGCGTTCTCAGTTTTCTGCTCAGTAAAAGCTGTTGAAACTCTTTTGAAAATGTTCATATCTCGGGCTGAAAATAAGAAGTCGTTTCAATCGAAATGTTAACTTTGTAAATCAAATTTTTTGTCATGAATTTCATTGCCTCGAGCACTACCCTACTGCGTCACCTTCAAAGTATTTCAGGAGTTTTAAACACCAGCAATACCTTGCCAATTCTCGATAACTTCCTCTTCGAAATTACCGATGGTTTGCTCACCGTTTCTATCTCAGATTTAGAGACCACTATGATGACCAAACTCGAGGTGCAATCCGAACAAAATGGCAAAATTGCCATCCCAGCTAAGTTATTGCTCGACGTCCTCAAAAACTTGCCAGACCAACCTTGTACTTTCAAAGTCAACACCAGCAATTTCCAGATAGAAATCGCCTACGACAACGGAAAATCGCGAATGGTTGGTTTCAACGGCGAAGAATTCCCGAAAGTTCCCGAACTCGCCAACAAAAGCGCCATCAAACTTTCTGGTGCGGTCTTGTCTAAAGCCATCAACAAAACACTTTTTGCCACTGGTAACGACGACCTCCGCCCGGTCATGAGCGGTGTTTTTTGTCAGTTCGCTGGCTCTGAAATCACTTTTGTGGCAACCGATGCTCACAAACTTGTTCGCTACAAAAGAACCGACGCCGAAGCCAGCGGAAGCTCTGCTTTCATTTTGCCAAAAAAACCACTCAACCTCCTAAAGTCTAACTTGCGCGGAGACGAAGAAATCCTCATGGAATACAACGAATCCAATGCTGTATTCACATTTGCTGATTTGGTATTGGTTTGTCGTTTGATCGACGGAAAATACCCTAACTACGAAGCGGTTATCCCGAAAGAAAACCCGAACGTGCTCACCATAGACCGCGCACAGTTCTTGTCTTCTATCAAACGCGTTTCGATTTTTTCAAACAAAACCACGCACCAAATCCGCCTCAAATTAGTGGGCTCTGAGCTTTCTCTATTTGCAGAAGACATCGACTTCGCCAACGAAGCCACAGAAAGACTCACCTGTAACTACGACGGCGACGACCTAGAAATTGGTTTCAACTCACGCTTTTTACTCGAAATGCTTGCCAACCTAGACGCAGACGAAATCAAGCTTTCCATGAGTGAGCCAAGCCGCGCTGGCCTACTTACACCAGCAACCCAAGACAACGCCCACGAAGACATCCTGATGCTCGTGATGCCCGTTATGCTGAACCGTTAATTTTCATGTCCACAACACTGACCAACATTCGCAACCTCTCCCTAGAGGAACTCAAAACGAGTTTTACCGAATTTGGCGAGAAACCCTTCCGAGCCAAGCAAGTTTGGGAATGGCTGTGGCAAAAAAATGCGCACTCCTTTGAGCTCATGAGCAACCTCAGCCTAGGCTTTCGCGCATGGCTTACAGAGCACTACTACATCGATCACATCACACTTCAAGACCAACAAATCAGTAAAGACCGCACCATCAAAAGCGCCTTTACCATAGACGACGGCAAAGTCATAGAAGGCGTCCTGATCCCCACGAGTTCGCGCATGACCGCCTGCATTTCTTCACAAATAGGCTGTAGTTTATCTTGTCAGTTTTGTGCAACCGGAAGGCTCAAATTGTTGCGCAACCTCAGCGCAGGCGAGATCGTTGACCAAGTTGTTTACCTACAACAACAAGCCCAACAACACTACCAACAAAACCTCAGCAATATCGTCTACATGGGCATGGGAGAGCCCTTGCTCAATTACAAAAACGTGTTGCTCTCTATTGATCGCCTCTGCAGCCCAGACGGCCTCGGTATTTCACCGCGCCGCATCACGGTTTCTACCGCTGGTATTGCCAAAATGATCACCAAACTTGGCGACGACAACGTCAAGTTCAATTTAGCGCTCTCTTTGCATGCCGCCAATGACCTCAAGCGCAATCAAATTATGGAAATCAACGAAAGCAACAACCTCGAAACACTTTCCGAGGCACTGCAATATTTCCATGAAAAAACAGGTACTAGAGTCACTTTTGAATACATCATCTTCAAAGATTTCAATGACGACCTCACCGACGCACGCGAGCTGGCCAATTTTGCAAAATGTGTTCCTTGCAAAATCAACATCATCGAGTACAACCCCATAGACGACGGCAAATACCAACAAGCAGACCCTCGCAAAGTGGAAGCGTTTGCCCAATACCTTGAGTCCCTAAACCTCATCGTCAATGTGCGTCGCAGTCGTGGCAAAGACATAGACGCAGCCTGCGGGCAACTCGCCAACAAGAACAAGGCCATTGCCGCTGAAGAACGCGCCCTCAAGTTTTAAAAGGGCTTGTTGTAACAAAACCCTTGCTTTAACGTCAACGTTTGCATATGATTTCCGTTCAAAACCTCCACAAAACCTTTGCCCTCACCAAGCAACAGCGCAAGGAACTCAATACCGAAGCCAAAACGGCTACGGCAGTTTCTGACCTCAGTTTCAGTTGTCAGCCTGGGCGCATTTACTCCCTTCTTGGCCCGAACGGCGCGGGCAAAACAACCACGCTCAGAATGCTCGCTACGCTGATCACGCCCACCTCAGGTCAGATTACCATCAACGGCATCAATGCGCTCGAACAGGCACAAGAAGCCCGCAAACACATCGGATTTCTGACGGGTTCTACAGGTCTTTATGCCCGCCTTACGCCGCTAGAAATCATCGATTACTTCGCCGATTTATATCAAGTGGCTCCCAAAGAAAGAGAAGAACGCAAAGCCTATTTGTTCGACCTACTGAATATGAACGACTTTCTGCACAAACGCATAGGTAAGCTGAGCACCGGCATGAAACAAAAAGTTTCTATTTGCCGCACCATGATCCACGACCCTAGTGTGGTCATTTTTGATGAACCCACCAGCGGGCTAGATGTCATTACTGCTGAAAACATCATCAAACTCATTCGTTCTTGCAAAGACCAAGGTAAAACAGTGATTTTCTCCAGCCACATCATGAGCGAAGTCGATTTACTTTGTGACGACCTCGCCATCATACACAAAGGTCAACTCAAATTCAACGATACAATGTCCGCCTTTCGCGACAATATGATGACCAATAATTTAACCGAAGAATTCATCCGCATCGTACAAATGTCAACTCCACTCGCATGATATTCCGAATTTTCCGTAAAGAACTCCTAGACACCCTTCGTGACCGTCGTACCCTCATGACCATGCTCGTGATTCCCATCTTGGTATTTCCGATCACGCTCAATGTTTTCATGGAAATCTCGAACTCTTTTCAAGAAAGCGCATCGGCCAAAACCATGAAAATTGGAATCGCAGGAGACCAAAACCAAAGCTACACCCAACAACTTGAGGCCATACCAGCTGCAATAGGACCCAAAAAAATCATTGCTTTCAAAGATAGCGCAGCACTCAGAAACGCCATTGAAGCAGATGAAATCCAATTGGGTTTACTGATCCCGGCGAACGAAAAACAATTAGGCGCACAACAACAAACCATTACCTTAAATTGGCTCCTAGACGCCTCAGAACTAGGCCGATCCGAACGTGCTGAGCTTTACGCAGCAAGTCTCAAAGCCAACGCAGAGGCTCAACGCTTGCAAAAATTGGGCTTAAGACCTGAGCAAATTAGACCTCTCGTGGTCAATACGGTCAATTGCGCCAGCGATAAAAAAATGGTGGGTCAACTCGCTGGTGGTTTTCTTCCCTATATCTTTATTGCCTTCGGCTTTATAGGCTGCATGTACCCTGCCATTGATTTGTTTACAGGCGAGAAAGAACGCGGCACCATTGAAACACTCTTAACCGTACCTGTCTCGCGTTGGAAAATACTCATTGGCAAAATGATGGTCGTGGTGAGTTCAGGAATGCTTGCTGCCAGCTGTGCTTTAATGGGCTTATTTATCTCTATCGAGTTCTTAGACCTGGCGAACAACAAAGAATTACTCGAGGTCATTCACAGCATTCTGACGCCCTATTTCATCTTGTCGATGTTCGCTTTGCTCTTGCCTTTGGTCATTTTCTTTGCTGGCCTCATGATTCCAATTGCCATTTATGCCAAAAGTTTCAAAGAGGCTCAGAGCATTATTACGCCGCTCAATATCGTGGTTGTTTTACCTTCGATGGTAGGATTTTTTCCGGGCGTTGCCCTCGATTTCACTACGGTTTGTATTCCTGTGATCAATGTGGTGTTAGCGACCAAAGAACTCATTGCTGGTACACTGACTTGGCCTTATTTTCTGAGTGTTTTTGGTATCATGTGCACATTAGCTGCCTTGGCTATTGCAATTTCTCACAAACAATTTGGCAAGGAGAGCAACCTATTGCTTTAGCGTACAATATGAAAAAAGCCGCTCTTCTGATTGGCCGTTGTAACTAGTTTATAAAAATAAACGCCTTCTTCTAAAGCATTGGCATTCATATCTAAGCCCTTGAAACTCGGACTCACTTCCGTACCTTTATAAACGAGTTGTCCCCAACGATTGAGGATCTGCAAAGTAAATTCTTGACACGTCTGAAAATGTCCAGAAATGTCCAAAGCATCATTGATGCCATCTGCGTCTGCTGTGATAAAGTTTGGGAAATCGAAATCTTCAAAAGTATGCACATTGAGTATCTCCGGACTGATATTGGACATCTGAGAAATACAGCCATTGGCACTTGCCGTCACAAAATATTGACCCAATTGCAGTAAGCCCAAAGCAAATATTACCTGCGTACCATTGAAAGTAAATTGATTTGGTCCTGACCACGTGTAAGTTGCATTAGGCACTGCGTTCACCACATTTACCGTTAGGGTATCATTAGGACACAAAACTGGGCTGTTTGATGCCAAGATAGGTACGGCAGGTATAGGATAGAC
>JBIIZO010000006.1:0-32514 GCA_044346245.1 Crocinitomicaceae bacterium | reverse complement strand
GACAGCAGCATCCATGGGGACTTCCTTCGTCACCATCTTGAGTACCGCTCCATTCGACAAACTCACATTTGTCCAGAAAGCAGGCGTTAGTCTCGAAAAAGACATCAAAAAAGACCTCATCGTATTTGGCGCATTCGAATGGAAAAACTACACCCCTCTTGGTTTAGCGACTTATCAACGCTTCAATGGCTTTGACACTTTAAATGTAGATAACATTTCTACAACCGAACTGACCACCCGTATCCGTTGGACCAAAGACGAAGAATTCCTCTCCGGTTCATTTGACCGCACAGCCCTGCGCTCCCCCTACCCGATTTTATCGTTTCAAGGGATTTTCGGATTCAAAGACGTTTTTGGCAGCGACTACAACTATCAAAAATTGGAGTTCCAATTCGAGCACAACACCCAAATTGGCGTTCTTGGCCGCATGCGCTATGGCTTTACGTTGGGTTACATTAATGGCATTGCAGCCTATCCCCTACTCAAAGTACACGACGGAAATCAATCGCTATGGTTGCTCACAAGCGCCACTAATATGGTCAATTTTCTAGAATTTATAAGCGATAGATATGTAATTGGCTTTGCGGAAAACAAATGGGAAGGACTCCTTTTTGACAGAATTCCGTTGGTCAAGAAGAGTAAAATTCGCTTGGTCACTACCGAACGTATTATGCTGGGCAACCTGTCGAGTAAGCAAAATCAAGCCTTACTCATTCCTTCCTTTGTACAACCCTTTAATGGAGTGCCTTATGTTGAAATCGGGGTTGGTATCGAAAATATATTTAAAGTGCTGCGCATAGATTTACTCTACAGAGCCACACATCAAATTCCAGGTACGAGTCCATTCGGGATCAAGGCCCGCTACTCCCTAAATTTTTAGTAAATTCGATTCGTGAAACTTCGAACGCTTGATATCTGTAAGTCTTACCGTGGTCGGGCTGTGGTCAATGGCGTGAGCGTTGAGGTCAATCAAGGAGAAATTGTGGGCTTACTTGGGCCAAACGGCGCTGGTAAAACTACCTCTTTTTACATGATGGTGGGCTTGGTAAAACCCGATACAGGGCAAGTTTTTCTCGACGATATCGAAATCACCAAATTGCCCATGTACAAAAGAGCGCAGTTGGGGCTTGGTTATTTACCTCAAGAAGTTTCGGTTTTTCGCAAGCTCAGCGTAGAAGACAACATCATGGCAATTTTGGAAATGGGCCCGCTCAATAAAGCCGACCGAGAAGCCAAATTAGAACGCCTCCTTTCCGAATTCAGCCTCACGCATGTACGCAAAAACCTCGGCGACCGACTTTCCGGTGGCGAAAAACGACGCACGGAAATTGCGCGTGCACTCGCTACCGATCCCAAATTTGTCTTGCTAGACGAGCCTTTTGCCGGAGTAGATCCAATTGCTGTAGAGGACATTCAAGCCATCGTTTCCGAACTTAAAAAACGCAATATCGGCATATTGATCACCGATCATAACGTGCAAGAGACACTCTCTATCACAGACCGCGCTTACCTTCTGTTTGAAGGAAAAATCTTAAAGTCTGGTAGTGCTGAAGAATTAGCTGCAGACGAACAAGTCAGAAAAGTATATTTAGGGCAAAATTTTGTTTTGAGACGCCCGGAATAACTAGCGCAACAAATGCACCACACCTTCGCGCTGTCTGCGGATATACGGCTCATGACACGGCCTGAATTTCAAGACGTAATTGTACAGTCCATCTTGGCATAGCAGTCCGTTGTAAGTGCCATCCCAGCCCTCTGCTGCATTTTGACTCACAAAAACACGCTCTCCCCAGCGGTTGAATATCTCTAAAGACCAATCCGTAACCCCGAAGTCAGTCACGACTTTAAAGACTTCATTGCGACCGTTTCCGTCCGGAGTAAAGGTGTTGGGGGCGTAAATACTAAATGGTTCCACTTCTATGCGCGCATAGGCCGTATCCGTGCATCCAAATTGATTCGACACAACTTGCATTGGGTAGTCTGTGCCACCGGTCTGATACGCATGGACAAAATTAGCAGTAGTGTATTGCACGCTGCGGTCCTCGACAAAATATTGATAACTCACAGCATCTACCGAGTGATCAGTAAAGACCGCCTCGTTCTGACATACATCGACACGGTCCGGACTAATCGAAAAGCCTGCCTGCGGCGAAGGATGCACGGTCACGAGGTCTTGCTGCGCCATAAATAAAGTATCTAGACAACCAAATTGCTCGATGAGTGTGAGCGTTACAGTGTAATTACCAGGTTGACTATAAGTATGGAGTACATTGGTACCTTGAACTTGCGTACCATCGCCTAAATCCCAGAGGTAAGTGGTGGGCACTTCACTTTGGCTCAGGTTCACAAATTGGGCTTGAGAGGGCGCACATTGAAGGGCATTTAAGAACATGAAATTGATGCTCGGATGCCCAAAAATGCGGACCAGCGCAACGGCAGTATCTGCACAAAGTGCATTTTGGCCTATTAAAAGTACCTGTTGGTTGCCATTTTCACTAAATAACACGGAATTGCCCGTCAATTGACTGCTGCTTGCGGGTGTAGCCTGCGGGCCAAAATCCCAAGAATAGGTGGTGCCAACTGGACCGCTCACCTGCGCGTCAAAATTGAATAGGTCGTCTATGCAAAGTGAGTCAGTGTGCGTTAAGTTCAAGACGATTGGTTGTTCAATCATGACGTTGACGGTGGTGGTGTCTAGGCAACTTGGCGAAGACCCCGCTATGAGTGTGACCGGATACAAGCCAGGGCCAGGGAAGGTGACGGTGGGTAGCATTTGGCTGCTGAGTTGCCCATTTCCGAAATCCCAGTTGTACAACATGGCATTTTGTGAAGCATTGCCGAATGAAATGGTGTAGCCCAAACACTCCACTTGAGGCGGTACCACAATAGCGGCGGTGGCTTCGCCGAAAATATAAATAGAGTCAAGGAAAGTTTGCTGACAATAGGAAGTATTGGCTTCGAGGAGTATTGGATGAAACCCGGGTGAAGAAAATACAACACCTGGCACAAGGTTGCCGCTAGCCTGTGCTACGGATGCACTCGGCGGAAAAGTCCAGGTAAGCGTTGCAGCAGGATCGGAAACCTGAGCCACAAAATCGTGAGAATTGCCAGACAAACACAATGAATCTTGGGTTTGCCACTCGAGATCGAGTTGTTCATTAACGATAATTTCTATGTAGGCTGTATCTGTGCAGTTCTGACCCGGATTGACAATCAATTGGGCAGTATAAGTACCTGAACTCGGGTAAGTGTAAGTGGGTTCATATAACGGACTGATATCTGCGCTGGTGCCTGGTACTCCGAAATCCCAGCTATAGTTGGTGCCCCCAAAAGAACTGTTGTCAAACTGAACGGTAAGGCCATCGCAGTAGCCATTGAAGGTAGGTAATTGAGCTTGAGTGGGCAAGATAGCTGCCAGTTGGATATTACAATCAAATACACGAAATAGGAAGTCGCGTATGGTTTCGCCAATGAGCTGGCCATTGCGGTATTCTTGCACCCGAACACCTACAACAAATAAACCAATCAGGTTGGGGCTCACGGTTAAAAGCCCTGTACTCGGATGAATTATGGTAGAAGATCCAGGGCCCAATGGTGCTGCGGCATTAAAGTTAGACTGCCAAGTGACTGGAAAATATGGTGGGGGTGGCATTTGTAACGGCTGTGGGTTGCCAGAGTTTGCGCCGGCATTGGGTGTTACCAATGAATAAACAAGCTGATCGCCGTCTGGGTCTGTGGCAACATGGTCAAAAATAAGTTGATCATTATTGCAGAGCAAGACAGGAGGATAGTTGGTGAAGCGCGGGCTGCTATTGTTGCTCGCGTTGGTATTTGAGCCCGGGATTTGAGCAACGAGCGTAAGGCCGGTATCGTCGGGGAACTGCAAATTGGTGATGTTCGGACCTCTGCAGCAACGTTGGTAAGAGACCGTATAGCCACCAGGAATTGGGGGGAGTGTCAAGACGACCTGATAAATAGCGCGCTCTACACAAATATTCGCTGGCTGGGTGGCACACGGATTATTGAAATTAACGGGTAGCACTACTGAGCCCGGGAAAGGTACCTGCACCGTTTGGTAATGGATATTGCCTTGAGTAAAAATCGAGAGGTAAAGTGGGTCATCATATTGTGCGCCTGTTGAAGCGCAATCTCGGTAAAGGGTGATAAAAAAGCGGTACTGATCGTTACCAAGGAAGTTGTAATAGATGTCTCCACCAATAATGTGCGAAGCCACAGACCACCCCGAAAGGAGTAGCGAAAAGCTTAAGAAGAGTGTTTTTAACTTGTGCACAGCGTTACAACGCAAAATTAAGACTTTGGTTGTTCGTGTACAAACTGTAAATTTGTAAAAAAAATAAACGGATGGAAACTTTTGATGTGGTAGTAATCGGTTCAGGGCCCGGCGGATACGTATCTGCCTTGCGTTGTGCACAACTCGGCCTAAAAACAGCTTTGATAGAAAAATACAGCACTTTGGGCGGAACTTGCCTCAATGTAGGTTGTATTCCCTCTAAAGCGCTACTCGATTCTTCCGAACATTTTTACAATGCCCAACACAATTTTTCGGCGCATGGCATTGAAGTGAAAGGTCTCAAAGCCAACCTCGCTCAAATGATTGCCCGTAAAAATGAAGTCGTTTCGCAAACTTGTGCAGGGGTCAAGTACCTCATGGACAAAAATAAAATCACGGTTTACCAGGGTGTTGGTAGCTTTATCGACGCACACACCGTAGAAATTAAAGGTGAGCAAACAACTCAAATTATTGGAAAAAACATCATCATTGCCACTGGTAGCAAGCCCAACTATTTTCCGGGTATGGAGCCAGACAAAAAGCGCATTATCACCTCAACAGAAGCGCTCAAGCTCGAAGAAATCCCAAAAAAGATGCTCGTCATTGGCGGAGGGGTTATTGGTCTTGAATTAGGTTCTGTTTACGCACGTTTGGGCGCAGTGGTAGAAGTCATCGAATTTGCACCGAGTATCCTACCTACCATGGATGCCGGAATTGGCAAAGAATTCACAAAAATCCTCAAAAAAGAAGGCTTTAAGTTCCATATGGAGCATAAAGTTCTTGGCGTGGTCAACAACGGCAAACAAGTTGTCTTGACCGCCGAAAATAAAAAAGGTGAACAGGTTACTTTAGAGGCCGACTACTGTTTGGTTGCTGTAGGTCGCAAAGCATATACCGAAGGCTTGGGTCTTGAAAAAGCGGGCTTACAAGTCAATCAACGCGGTCAAGTAGAGGTCAATGACCATTTACAAACTGCGGTTGGGCATATTTACGCCATTGGCGATGTTGTTCGCGGTGCCATGCTCGCCCACAAAGCCGAAGAAGAAGGTGTTTTTGTGGCCGAACAAATCGCCGGACAAAAACCGCACATCAACTACAACCTCATTCCAGGTGTTGTTTATACTTGGCCAGAAATTGCTGCAGTAGGGCAAACTGAAGAAGAGCTCAAAACTGCTGGACGCGCCTACAAAGCAGGTTCTTTCCCGATCAAAGCATTAGGAAGAGCGCGCGCGAGTATGGACACCAGTGGTTTTGTCAAGATTTTGGCCGACGCCGATACAGATGAAATTTTAGGTGTACACATGATTGCGCCACGTGCAGCCGACCTTATAATGGAGGCCGTTACTGCCATGGAATACCGTGCGTCTGCCGAAGACATCGCGCGCATTTGTCATGGTCACCCTACTTATTCTGAAGCGATCAAAGAAGCTGCGCTCGCCGCTACTGCAGACCGCGCTTTACACATCTAAATCAAGGCCTTGGGCTGAACGCATCTTTAATGTGCGTGAGGTCGGTATGGTGGCTGTTGTGCACAATAGACACCACATCGAAACGCACCTCAAAAGGCCATTCGATTGATTTAGCGAAGTAATTAGCTACCCTGATCAACTGTTTTTGCTTGGCCAAATTGACGGCGCGCCAAGGTTCGCCTAGTTCAGCACTATGCCGCGTTTTGACCTCCACCACCACCAATGTTTGCCCATCGGTCATGATCAAGTCGATTTCCATGCGGTTGAATTTGTAGTTGCGGGCTTTGAGGCTATAACCGAGGTCAAGCAGCTGCTTCAACGCATAGGCTTCACCCCATTTGCCGAGCACGTCGTGCTTCATGTCTGAATTTCTTTGTGTCATCGGAACGAAATTAAGCCGAAATTGCCCTTATCTTTACAGTGAAAATACGTATGCGCAAACAATTTATCAAGAATATCAAAGGGCTTGTTCAAGCTGGCGAAGACCTTCCAATGGTACTGCGTGGCACCCAAATGCACCACCTACCCATCATCGAAAATGCTTACCTGGCATTAGAAGACAACGAAGTCATTGCCTACGGCCCCATGGATGAATGGCCAGGCATCACCGATTGGCGCGATGTAGAGGTCATTGACGCCAGCAATTGTTACGTCCTACCCGCATTCATCGATTCGCATACGCACACTGTTTTTGCGGCCAGCCGCGAAGAAGAATTCGTCGACCGTATCAACGGCCTGAGCTACGAAGAAATCGCGGCCAAAGGTGGTGGCATCCTCAATTCTGCCAAAAAACTTAGCGAGCTATCAGAAGAAGCGCTTTACGACGCTGCATACGCTCGGCTTGAAAAAATACAGGCCGCAGGCACGGGTGCACTCGAAATCAAGTCGGGCTATGGCCTGAGCGTAGAAGGTGAACTCAAAATGTTGCGGGTCATCAAAAAACTCAAACAAAATGCACCGATTGCTATCAAAGCTACTTTTCTAGGTGCACATGCTATTCCGCAAGTCTACAAAGACAAGCGAGAAGCGTATATATCCCTTTTGATCAACGATATTTTACCAGTAATTGCAACTGAGCAACTCGCAGACTACATCGATGTATTTTGTGAGCGGAATTATTTCAGCACTGCCGAGATGGAACAAATCCTAGACGCAGGTGCACAGTACGGCCTCAAGCCAAAAGTGCATGTCAATCAGTTTTCAGTTCTGGGCGGCGTACCTGCAGCTATTGCAAAAGGAGCCATTTCTGTAGACCACCTCGAAGAACTCGACCAAAACGACCTCGACGCCTTAGCTAATAGCAATTGTGTGGCCACGCTCTTACCTGGATGTTCGCATTTCTTATCGATTCCTTTTGGCGCAGCAAAAGAACTCATGGCTGCCAATGCAATAGTAGCGCTTGCCAGCGATTTCAATCCAGGTTCTTCCCCAAGTTATGACCTCATGCACGTGCTTTCTTTAGCTTGCATCAAAATGAAAATGACACCAGAAGCAGCCATTAATGCCCTTACCATCAACGCGGCAGCTGCCCTAGAGCTCGGGCAAACACATGGCCAAATTGCATTGGGCAGAAAATCTCCAATTATCTTGACCAACGAGCTGCCTTCTTTGGCTTATTTGGCTTATGCCTACACAGAAAAACACATTCAACGTGTTTTTATTTGATTAACTTTGAATACATGCGCTCGGCACTCATTTTCTTGGCTTTACTCAGCTCCAATTTAGGGCTGGCCCAACTCATGGAGCTCAACAAAGAACTCCTCTGGGAAGTCACGCACCCTAAGTCTGGCGTCAAATCTTACCTCTTCGGCACACTCCATGCCAACGACCGCGAACTTTTCGAACTCTCAGACAGCGTGTACATCGCTTTTGATCAGGCACAAAAAATAGTACTCGAGACCGATATCTACAGTCTTTTCTCAACCATGGACACCCGCAAAAATTTACCCGAAACCCGCTTCGACGACAAGGGTAAATCTTACACAAGTCTCATCATGACCTCCCAAACCCTTTACGGCACAGAAGATGGCATGCCGCAATTTTTAGATGCCTATTTTCAAGTCTTGGGGCTCCAAATGGGCAAAGAAACCATCGCACTCGAAAAAGTCGAGGAGCAATACGCTATGTCTAATGAGTTCAAGTTGAGTGAGCGCCGCATCCTAGACAACCAAATCAATGCATTCACTCAAGAAAAACTGCTCGAACTCTATTTGCGTGGAGACCTCGACGCGCTGCAGCGCTTCATGAAATCGTACCTTTCTGTTCAAGATAAGCTCTACGACGAAGTCATTGTCAAGCGCAACCAACAAATGCTCGACAAACTACTCGAGCTGCTCAAAACACCGCAGTCTTTCTTTTGCGCCGTTGGCGCGGGTCATTTAGGTGGCGAAGAAGGCTTACTACAACTTTTGCGTGCACGCGGCTATAAAGTACGTGCCGTTCGCTGGACAATCAGCGAGCAAGCGCCACAAAGCAAGCGCATGATTAAAAAACAAACTGAATCAATTTACATAGATCAAAAATCTGGTTTAGTTGCCAAGTTTCCGGGCAAACCGCTCGCACTAACGCTTCCCGACGGCTCTCTCAAACTCATTTACCGCGAGCTCGGCCAAGGCAATACCTTTGAAATCAATATCCAACTCCGCGACACCACTATTTCCGCTGAAGAAATCGCCAGCATTTATATCAACCCACCTACCGGAGCCACCATGACCAAAAAAACTTTAAACGACGGCTCTTTTGTCTTTCAAGGCCTTTCGGATACCTACCCTGAAGGGCTCAACTATGTGCAAATACAATTTGGCGCGAACTACTTTGCCATCATCAAATCTTATGGCGGTCATAAATTCATGCATTCCAATCGTCCTTTATCCTTCTTTGAAAAGGTTTGGTTCGAGTGAATTAATAACATAGGCGAATGAAATTTCTGGATCAATTGGCCAAAGACATCCTTCAAAAAGGACACGACCCCAAAAAACTAACCGTTCTACTGCCCTCTGAACGCGCCAAACGCTATTTGCTCAACGCGCTATTTAGCGCCAACAACGGGCCTTTGATTTCACCGCATATCCTCACAATTGACCAATGGGTTGCCGCTTTGTGTCCGCAGCAAATCATGCACCCCACTAAAACACTACTCGAGCTCTACAAGATTTATCAATGTACCCTTAAAGAAGAAGCGCTCTCTTTTGAAGATTACCTCACCTGGGGGCCTATTTTGCTCTCAGACTTCGACGACGTCGACCGCTATTTAGTGGACCACCAACAACTTTATAAAAACCTGGCTTCTATCAAGGCCTTAGAAAGTTGGCAAATTGATGAAGAAAACTATTCTGCATCTCAAAAAAAATTCATGCTGTTTTGGGAACTCATCCCACAACTCCACGAAGGGTTACAGCAAAGATTCAAGGCGCTAAATGGTTGCAGCAAGGCCCAAGCCTACCGACAACTCGCCGAGACCCCCACGCTGTATATCGATGAAAAAATGCACTATCTTTTCGTCGGATTCAATGCCTTATCTGCTGCTGAACAGCGCATCATCAAATACCTCATCGATAAAAAACAGGCCGAATTTATCATCGATGCAGACCAATTCTACCTCAGCAACAAGTTTCACGAAGCTGGCCACTTCCAGCGTAAAAATTTGCAGTTTTTTGGTCAAAAAGAACCAGAAAGCCTACGCAATGCCTTGCAAACCGCAAACTACAAGGTCAAAGTAATTGAATGCGCCCAACATATCGGCCAAGTAAAGGTATTGGCCACCGAACTGCTTGAAAACCCGGTTTCCGATTGGAGTGAAGTGTTGGTGCTCTTGGCAGACGAAGATTTAGTCCATGCGGCCATACGCAATATTCCCAAAATAGTGGGGCAAGCCAACATTACGCTAGGTCTTCCACTCGATCAAACACCGGTCAGAACTTGGGTTGACCTCTGCTTCCAATTCCAAGAAAACCAACTCAAATTCAAGACTAAATCGCTGTACTACAAAGATTTTCAGCGTTTTTGTCATCATGCCTTTACCACGCTTGCCTTCGATCAGAAACAACAAGCACAATTGGCGGTAGCAGAGCACAGGACCGTCAAGAACAACCGTGTTTTTCAAAACATAGAGCAGCTTCAACTTGATCCACAACTACTAGAAATCCTTCGCATTCTAGCCACTCCCTGGGACGCCGATTGGCAAAAAGCGTTACAGCAGTTGCGCCAACTCAATCGCCTTTTACTGGGGTATATTCCGGAAACCAACGATTTTGAACGCACTGCTTTGCTTTCTTTTGAAGTCGCGTGTCGTCAGTTTGAAAATTTCGTGGATGACGATTTCCCTCAGATGGCCCTAAGCAGCTTCAAAAAATTATTTTACCAACACTGGACCCGCAGCAACCTTGCCTACTTAGGTAGTCCGACCGAGGGTTTGCAGCTCACGGGCTTACTCGAAACCCGCTTACTCGACTTCGAGCGCATATACGTACTCGGCATGAACGAAGGAAAGTTGCCGCCCACCAACCTGATCCAGAGTATCATCCCGATGGACCTCCGTGCGGCTTTCGGCATGCCCAATAACCGCGAAAAACAAGGTCTTTTTGCACAACACTTCTACAGGTTACTGCATCATGCGCGCGAGCTAGTGTTTACCTATACCTCCACAAGTGAGGTTCTGGGTAGTCATGAGCGCAGCCGCTACCTCATGCAGCTCAAAATGGAATGGTTGCAACAAAATCAACAGGTCAGCTGGCAAGAATTCTTCTACCAAATTCCAGCTGCAAGCCAAAATAGTACCCAAACACTGATTCCAAAAACGTCTGCTATCCAAGCTCGGATCAAAACCTATTTAGCAGGAAACGTATCAGCTTCAGCTCTGCGCAAATATATCACCTGCCCGCTAGATTTTTATTACCGCTATGTTGTAGAGTTTGGCGAAGAAGATGAAGTCGAAGAAGACATCGCCTCAAGCACATTTGGCTCGCTGATACACAACTGCCTTGAGGAGCTCTACACACCATACGCACAGCGCGATAAACTAGGTGCTGCCGTACAACCCACGCCAGGGCCATTAACAGAACAAGCTGTTGCAAAAATGCTCACTACGTATCCGGCCGTATTGCGCAAGTATTTCTTGAACTACTTTGATCAAAACGAAACGCTCTTTTCCCGCGGAAAAAACCTGCTCAGCTTTGAAATGGCGCTCGACCTCACCAAACAAAAGTTGCTCAAAGAACTCGAATTTGTGAAGTCGCTGCAAGAGCCACTTTATATCATCCAACTCGAGGCCAAGTTTGAACTAGCCCAAACGGTTCAGGTCGAAAATGAAAACATACCTATCCATTTTGTAGGCTATATTGATCGCATCGATTGCATCGGTCAAGATCATTTCCGTGTCATCGACTACAAATCGGGAAAAGTCCAGGAAAGCCATGTCAAAATCAAGACCAAAGATGATCCTTGCACCAACCTCAGCAAGCCCAAACACGCGCTACAACTCTGCTTATATACCATGTTTTTCAAAGAAAGATTTGGGCATTTGCCAGCGGAAGCGCGCATAGAATCACTGATCAACCGCGACGACAACTTTGAACTCAGTATAGATAAGCAACCAGACCTCAACCAAGTTCCGGAGATTTTTAAAAGTGGCATACAAACGCTCGTTTTGGAACTACTCAATGCTGACGTTCCCTTTACGCACAAAGAAGATGCACAATATTGCCAGTTTTGCGCATAAAAAAACCTGGAAGGTTATTCCAGGTTTTTCTGCAAGATAATTAAAACCAAAATGAACAATGACTTGCTCTTTTCTTACTGACGAGCGTCAGTGTGGTTTGGTTGCTTAGTATAATTCTAATTTGAGTGCAGAACGGTAATCTTTGATTTCTTCGCGGTTGATTTTGTGCTCGGCGTTCTTGAGAAGGTTTAAGAAATAAAGTAAATTTTCTTTGTCTTCAATTTCAATAGGATACTCGTTACCTTCTTCATCTTCTTCGTATTGCGCCTCAACATCAAAACATTCATTTTCTTGAAGGAACTCATAAGTAAGACGCAAAGACTTTACAACCAATGGATCTTGTTCAAGCAACGCCATTTCTCTGAGTTCTTTGAGGTCGTCTATTAATTTTGGATCCTCAAGACCCTTTTTTTCGACGTTGGCAATAATTTGTTCAAGTTTTTGATTGGCGCGCAATGTTTTCATGTTCTCTAAATTGAGCAACAAATTTAGTGCATTTCCCGAAATAAACATCGCGCTGTCCGTAACATTAGTCCACTTGAAGCATTTCTAGCACTTTAAAAGCTATTTTTGTTACATGGATTTGGTATTCCACGCGTTTTCTATTGGCCTGATATTATCATTGATCCCAGGTCCTGTCTTTTTTGTGCTGCTCGAAAATAGCATTACTAAAGGCATCAGAAGCGCCTTGGCCATTGATTTTGGCGTCATGCTCAGCGACGTCGTATACATCCTTTTATCGGTGCTCTTTGTCGAACAAATTAATTCTTTACTTAGCGGCAAAAACAAAGAACTTTTTGACGTCCTCGGCGGTCTCATTTTCATTGTCTTCGGGATTGTCAATTTATTCAAGAAATCTAAAATGCACAACGGCGATCAAGAATTGGAGGAAGTTACAGAGAAATACCACCTAGGCGAAAGCGCAAATCCACAAAAGAATTTTGGTCTGATGATTGCCAAAGGTTTTTTACTCAACTTTGCCAATCCACTCGTCATCTTTTACTGGTTAAGTGTGGCTTCTTTGGCCAAACGCGAAAGTCCTGACGACAGCAATGGATTCTTGTTTTTGTTCTTAGGCATCATCCTCACCACCTTCATATCTTTTGATATTATCAAGATCATCACCGCCAAAAAAATCCGCAACTTAGTGACCTACAAATTGCTCAATTTACTCAACAAATTCATCGGTAGCGTCTTTATTGCCTTTGGGTTGTTTTTCATTTTTCGCGTTATTTTCTAAGGCCAATATGCGCAGCAAAATCCTTGTCATATTCATTTGCCTTATTGGCACCGCTTTGGGTCAGGAAGTCAAGGTGCTTAAAGAAAACCTGAGCCCCAAAGTGCGCATTTTCTGGGATGCTCAAAACAAACATATGCAGGGCTACGGTGCCTACTTTACAAGTGTAGCCACACCTCAAACCACAGAAAAGCATGGCAAATGGCTCTTCTACTCCTATGAAGGCGTCTTGGAGGAAGAAGCGAATTATTACCGCAATCGGCTCTATGGCAAACGCAACTTTTATTACCCGAATAAGCAATTGAAACAAGAATCTTATTTCAAATTCAATGTTCCAGATTCCATTTACCGCGAATATGCTGCCGATGGCAAAATACAAGTCCGTGGACAATTTGAATTAGGCAGCCCAGTTGGCATTTGGGAATACTTTTATGCAGACGGGCATCCAAAATCAGTAGAATTGGTGCAAAACGACACCGTTTACCTCCAAGCGTATTGGAAGGAAGACAGCACACACCAACAAACCATCAAAGACGGAAATGGTCAAATTATCAACTATTTTGTAGATGGTACAATCAAAGAACTATACACTTTTCAAGATGGCTTGAAAACAGGGCCATTTGAAGAGCGTACGGCGAATGGTGTATTATCTGTTGGCGGTGCTTTTCAAAAAGGGAAAAAAGATGGCACTTGGGAATTTTATCGTTTTGACGGCATGCTAGAAAAGAGAGTTTCCTACCGTGCTGACTCCTTAAATGGCGTGTATTTAGTTATGGCCAATCAAAATGACACCCTGACGTCCGGAACCTATGAAATGGGGCTGAAAACCAAGCAATGGAAATGGTTTACAGAAGAGGGAAAGCTGGACATGGAAGGTTATTTTGACAAAGGCAAACAAGATAGCATTTGGCATTATTACTTCTCCACCGGACAACTGTCTTATATTGCGCATTTCAAATCCGACCTGCGCACGGGCAATTGGACTTACTACTATCCTAATGGCGCCTTGTATCGGACCGGAAGCTACCTCAACGACCTACGCAATGGAACTTGGCAAACTTGGTACGAAGATTCTACCCTCTTGATGACAGGGAAGTACCTGAATGGCAAGGAAGAAGGCGAATGGCTCAATTACTGGGAAAGCGGTCGTCTCAAAGATAAAACAACTTTTCACGAAGGCCTACTCGATGGCGCTTGGGAATCTTACGCGCCAGATGGCGTACTCAAGCTAAAGGGTGCCTACAAGGCAGATCATAAAGTTGGTGAATGGATCAGTTATTTCAATAACGGACGCATCAAGGAAAAACAACACTACAAAGTGTTCACCCAAAAAAACGTTGCCGACGGCATGGCCATCATGGGCCTTAAAGAAACGGTCAGTGACTTTCATGGTTCTTATGAAGCATATTCACAAGTAGATTATCAGATCAAAGAATCAGGTAAATATTACCACGGGCTCAAGCATGGCACCTGGATCAATTATTACCCTGGCGGCGTGGTACCCACTATTGTATCCCAGTATAAATACGGCAGGTTACACGGCGTTTTCAAGCAATACGACCGCTATGGCAGACTCGTCTATGAAATTCATTACAAACACGGACTCAAAGATGGGCCTTTCTTTGCCTACAACGAAAACGGACAACTCATCAGTAAAAAGTTGTTCAGACAGGGCAAAGAACTTGGCGCAAATGGCAAAGATAGTTTTAGTCCATATTAGCAGGCAACTGCTCGATAAAACAGGTCAGCTCAATAAAATCTTCTACACTTAAACGCTCTGGACGCTGCTGTTCAAATTTGGCGGGTAGAGGCGCGTCTTTTAACAAGACCCGCAAGGAATTGCGCAACGTTTTGCGGCGTTGGTTGAACGCTACCTTGACCACTTGGAAATATAACTTTTCATCGCAAGGCAATGCAGCGCGATCGTTACGCACACAACGAATGACCCCACTCTTCACTTTTGGCGGCGGAATAAAAACATGTTCGTCTACCGTGAAACAATAATGGATGTCATAAAAAGTTTGCAAGAGCACACTGATGATGCCATACTCCTTTGAGCCCGGCTTTTGCGCTACTCTTACCGCTACTTCTTTTTGAAACATGCCCATAATTTGTGGCACTTGATTTCGGTACTCTAAGCACTTAAATAAAATCTGAGAGGAAATATTGTATGGAAAATTACCAACCACAATAAATGGATCCTCTCCGAATAATTCTGACGGATTCAAGCGCAGAAAATCGCCGAAAAGGATGCGCTCTGCTTGTGCTGGATAGGCGGCACGCAAATAATCAATAGACTCAATATCTACATCTAGCAACCATAAATCAATTTCTGGTATTTCCCAAAGATATTTACTCAAGGCGCCCATTCCAGGACCAATTTCTAATACTTTACGGGTTTGGTCTGTCCAGATTACTTGATTGGCAATCTTCTGACAAGTGCCAGCATCTTTGAGAAAGTGCTGACCAAGTTGTTTTTTAGGCTTGACAATCATGGTTTGAATTCTTCGAGGAGCGTAAGGGTCGTGCGAAAAGCGGCAAACTTTCCTTGAAAATGCAAGGCATGGTCTTGTTGCAAACTAGGAGCAAATTTAGATTGGTATTGATCTAGTGTTTGTTGATCTATCGCTAAATACATGACCGAATAGGTACAACCGCCGTCTTCTTCTCCGTTTACCCGCGAAAGACGGCATTCTAAAAAACAACCAGTTTGAAGTACATCTTGAATATGTGTGCCCCTCATATAGGTCAACCACTCATGTTCTACTGCTTGGTCGATACTGACCGTTACATTGTATAATACCATGGTGCAAAGGTAGCCAAAGCAGCCGATTGCAGAAAATTGCCACTGCTTAAGTAAAATTACGGTAGATATTAAATAAAAAATATAGTACTTTTAGCCCAGAATCTTTAAACTCGTACCATGAAAAAACTCTTACTTTCTGCTTTATTTACAACGACTTACGCCCTTTCTTGGGGACAATCTTGTACGCCAGGTATCAACTTCGTAGATTCCACTTATGGAATCTGGCCAGACACCACTCAAAACCTTCCCCCTGCCGATCCAAACGTGGCTTACTCCACAGATATCAATTTCAAAGTACCTTCAACAGTAACTGCCGAAATTGATCCGAGTGGTCAGTTTGTGGGTTCTGTGATCCAACAATTTACCATTGACGCAGTTCAAGGCCTACCTCCCGGATTCGATTTCGCATGTAATGTGTCTAACTGTACCTACTTAGGAGGTTCAAACGGTTGTGCAAATCTATATGGTACTACAGATTCTGTAGCGGTATTCCCTGTTTCCGTTGATATCACGGCCACAGTATTGGTTGTTCTCTTCCCAGGTTTGCCCCCAACTCCTGTTACCCAAACAGTTTCTTTTGACGGCTACAAAATTGTAGTTGGTTCGGGTGGTACTATTGATAAAGTGATCAATCCGCTTAGCTTGCAACCAAACCCAGCTACAACAACTTTAGAAGTAACTGGTTTATATGCAGGAAGTTCTTCTCTTGTTACGCTACGCGACCTCACAGGAAAAACAATCGATGTACTACAAACCAATGCGAGTTCTGTTACATTTGACCTAAGCAAGTTGGCTAGCGGAAGCTATCTTATTGAACTTACAGACGCATTTGGCACACAACAACAAAAGTTTGTGAAGCTCTAAATGCTGTAAAAAATATAGAATGAGGGGAGGCAACTCCCCTTTTTTTTGTGCCCTTACTTTTGATACAAGCCTCTATCTGCAATGTATTTTGCGACGGCTTCAGTTAATAAAAAGGAACAGTCCTTACCCGCAGCCAAGCGGCTGCGTACAAAACTCGCACTGATTCCTAAAATTGGAACATCTTTGACCATTTCAATATTTGGATGCTGCTCAAGCGCTAGATGTGGAGCTTGTTCGGCAACGTCCTCTCTTTGGCGCGGGTAAATGTAAATCCGATGTTTGGCTAAAATTTGCTCCCAATTATACCACTTGTGAAAAGAGCGAAGGTTGTCTTCACCGAGCAGCAAACTGAATTCATCTTGTGGATACTTTTCTTGTAAATGCGTGAGTGTAGAAATGGTATAGTTGGGCTTTGGCAAATAGAATTCGATGTCGCTGGCTTTGAGTTGCGGTGCATTAAAAATGGCATCACGAACCATATCTAGGCGCAGGTGATCTGCGAGTAAGGTTGCTTTTTCTTTGTGGGGGTTATGTGGGGTAACCACCAACCATACTTGGTCAATATTGGCAAGCTGCGCCATGTGGTTAGCAATGATCAAATGCCCCACATGAATGGGATTAAAAGTTCCGAAAAACAGGCCTATTTTCATGCACTGATCAATTGTTGTACTATGCGTTCTACTGCTTGTATTGCCGTTGAAAGCTCATCATTGACCACTACATGATCAAAGTCTTGGGCATGGCTGAGTTCCTCAGCGGCTTTGGCCAAGCGCAACTGAATTTTGTCTTCGGTGTCGGTTTGGCGCTTGCGCAGTCTTTCTTCGAGCACTTGGATACTCGGCGGCTGGATAAATATTGAAACCGCAGCTGTCTGTAGCTTTTCTTTGATTTTTAAACCGCCGATGACGTCAACATCAAAAACAACGACCTTTCCTGCAGACCAAATGCGCTCAAGTTCTGCCTGAAGGGTGCCGTAATACATGCCAGCATACACTTCTTCCCATTCAAAAAAAGCGCCTTGCTCAATTTGCTGTTTGAAAGTGTCGGGGGTCAAAAAGTAGTAGTCAACTCCGTTTTGCTCTTGGCCACGCGGGGCTCTTGAGCAAGCAGAAATCGAGAATTCTAATTGCGGATACTTGCGCAACAACGCGCCAACAATAGTTGATTTACCTGCGCCAGATGGGGCTGAAATGACAATACTGCGTCTGCTTAGCATTTTAGAGTGCGTTGAGAACCTGTTCTTTGATTTTTTCGAGGTGGTCTTTCATGATCACCACCCTGCGCTGGATTTCAGAGTGATTGCACTTGCTGCCCAACGTATTGATTTCGCGACCCATTTCTTGGGCAATGAACCCAAGTTTTTTGCCAGATGCTTCTTGGTTGAGGGTCTCTGTAAAATAATTGAGGTGCTGCTGTAAGCGTTGCTTTTCTTCGGAAATATCGAGCTTCTCGACATAATAAATCATTTCCTGCTCCAAACGATTGGCATCTATTCGGCTCTCATCTATGGAGGCCAAGCCTTTCTGAATGCGTTCCTTGACCTGAGCTACACGCTCTTGTTCGAAAGGAACAATTGCTTTGAGTTCAGTTTGTATGTGCGTGAGGTTATCTAGTAGGTCTGAAGCCAAGCTGAGCCCTTCTTGCTTGCGGAACTTCTGAAGCTGCGCACAGGCTTGCTGCACTAAGTCCAGGATATAGGCAGATTCAAGTTCAGAAAGTTCTTCAAACTGGCTGGTGAGAACGTCAGGCAGGCGCAAAACAAGTGCGAGGTAATCTTCGGTATTTGTACCCCAACTTGCGTTCATGGCTTTGAGTTTTTCAAAATAAGCCGTAGCTACTTGCTCATTAATAAGGCCCGCCACTTGGCTTTGTTGGCTCTCAATGTAAATACCGAGGTCCATTTTGCCCCGCAATAAGTTTTCGGTCACGAGTTTGCGAATAGGTGACTCGAGGTCTCTGTAGCTCGACGGAATTTTAAGGTTGAGGTCAAGGCCTTTTGAGTTAAGCGAGCGCACCTCTACAGAGATTTTTTTATCCTGAAAATGGCCGTTGGCCTTGCCAAATCCGGTCATTGATTGCAACAATACGTGGTTCATGTGCTTAGTCGTTGTCAATTAGTAAGTCGGCATCAATGCCCTCGTTTTGTTCTTTCACAAACCAAGCAATTTCACTCATGATTTGGGCTTTTTGGTCGGTTTGAGGCGCGCGTTCTTCAACGTATTCTTTCAGTAGAAGTTGAGATTCAAGAAGTTGAGATTCATCAAAGGGGCCGGACATATTTTCGATGATGGTCAGGCAATCTAAAGCCTCGAGAAAATCGCCTTGTGAAGCCAACATGACAAAAAATGGTAAATGTTCGTCAAAAGGCAGTTTCGAATTCCAAATGGCAGACAAAACGAGCTTGCGGTTGGCAGGGTTGGCTTCTTCTTGCAGGTATTTGATGAAGGCATCAACAGCATCTGTATCTTGAATATCAGCTAAAAAACCTAATACCAATTGTTGTTCAGCACGCTCAAGACCCTCCAAGCTGTTGAATACGTCTGAAAGAACGCTCGGGTGGCCTTGTTCGTTCAAGATGTTCAAAGCTGCTGTGATAGATGGCAAGTCCTTTTTTTGTAGAAAGGCAACTGCTTCTTGTAACTTCTTTTGATTTTTACTCACATTACTCATGATGCAAAGGTAAGGAATTCGACCTCGCTGCGCATCAAATTGCCCTAATGTGTTACTTTATACAATATTTAGTGTTTATAAAAACAGAAAAAATCCAAATTCAATACCTGATAAAAAATCAACTTTGTAAAAAAAGCTGCATCATGAAAAATTTCTTTTTCCTCTCTATCATCGCCTCTTTGTTATTTACAGCCTGTGTGCCTTCTAAAAAATACAACGAACTGCTCGAACGCGAAAAGTCTTGTAGTGAAGAACTCGCTAAATACAAAAAGAGCAGCAGCGATTACGAAGTACTTTCCAAAGACCTTCAAACTAAATACGATTTAGCTGCCAAAGAAGTGAGTCGCTTGCGCGGAGACACCAATAATTTAGGCAATCAGATGCGCCTTTTACAACGCGAAACAGAAACACTTGAGACTCAGTACCAAACCTTAGAAACTTCTTTTGAAAAACTCAAAAACCTAAGCGCCAAAGAAACCGCCACCCTTCAGACCGAACTCGAACAAAAAACCAAAGAATTGCAGCGCAAAGAAGACGCTTTGCTGAAATTAGAGCAAGAACTTAAAACCAAACAAGCCCTACTCGAAGAGCGCGAAAAACGTGTCAATGAACTCGAGGATGCCATCCGTAAGAAGGATGCTAAAATCCAACTGCTCAAAGCGCGTGTGGCCAATGCACTCCGCAACTTTGAAAACCAAGGTTTAACTGTGGTTCAAAAGAACGGTAAAATTTACGTTAGTTTAGAAGCTAAACTCCTCTTCAATTCTGGCTCAACAAAAGTAGAAGACGAAGGTAAAGAGGCCTTGGTTCAACTTGCGCATGTACTCGAAACTGAACGAGACCTCGAAATAGTAGTTGAAGGCCACACAGATACCGATAAACTCAATAGCAGTGTGTCTCCGAAAAACAATTGGGAACTCTCTGTTTTACGCGCCACTGCAGTAGTGGAATTGATGCTGGCCAACTCCAACATGGCACCTACTCAAATGATGGCTGCTGGCCGCGGTGAGTATCATCCGGTAGACCCTACCGACAAATCAAAAAACCGCCGCATCGAGATCATCATTTCTCCAAACCTCAACGAGCTCTTTGAAATCATTTCAAACGAGTAAGCGTCTTGAAAATTAAAGGCATGAACTGATTAACGTATCACATTAACGTGTCCGTGTAGGTCCTCATAAATGCCTTTTTCGATTTCATAGATCAGATACCAAGTATAGGTGCCATCTTGTACAGGAACACCCTCATATCTGGCATCCCAAACAAAATTGAGTTGATCGGAAAAGAAGATTTCTTCACCCCAACGGTTAAAGATGTAAAAGCGGACACCCATGAGCCCAATAAAACGGCCGTAGAAGTATTCATTGAGCCCATCGCCATCGGGCGTAAACGAATTCGGTAAATAGATGTAGCGCTCAGGTGCTATCTGAATCCATTTAGTAATGCTGTCGATACAACCCTTCTGATCAGTGGCAATAAGTGTGATTTCATATGGCCCAGGCTGCGCATACGCATGTGTCGGATTGACCAAAAAAGAACCGTTCCCGTCTCCAAAAGACCACGTATAAGACCACGCGTTCATGGACGCGTTTTCGAGCTGAACTGGTAAGCCTTGCATCGGGGCTTGGGTGAGGATATAAAAATTGGCCAACGGCTTTACGACCTGAACAGTTGCAATAGCAGCGGTGCTAAAGGTCTGGCACTCGTCACTCACCTGTACAAAATAGGAAGTAGAAACTTGAGGTGCAACAGAAATTTGTGGAGTGGATGCGGTGGTAGACCAATTATAGTAATAAGTGCCGTAACCTCCGCTAGCGCTCACCAATAAATCTACGGTATCGCCAGGGCAAATTTCAAAGGGGCCATTCATTTGTAAAACAAGCGGCGGGCTCAAGATGGTATATGTGATGGAATCTTGGATGCTGTTGCCGCAATTATCGCTAAGTGAAATGACATAAGTGCTCGTGCTCCCTGGATTCACTAAAAGCGAATCGGTTGTGCCGCTCAGCAAATTGTTCGTGGTCCAGAGATACGAATATTGTCCTGATCCACCGCTGGCTTGAACACCTATAGTTGCCGGAATATACGGACAAATTTCAGTGATATTTGGGCTGATGATAAGGGAAAGCGGGCTAAACACAGGTACGCTTACGGTGATGGTATCGTAGGCCGGAATGCCCGTACAGGCATCCGTGACGGCCAGCCAAATTGTCTGGGTTGTGGTAGGGCTGAGTGCAATACTGCTCGTGGTAGCGCCCGTGCTCCATTGATAGATATAGGGTTGTAAGCCACCACTTATTTGGGCATTGATTGTAATTGGATCGCCAGGGCAACTGATATTAGTGGTGCTGAGGTCCACTTGCATGGGCTGGTTGTCTTGGATCCAGAGGTCGAGCACAAGTGGCGTTATGTTTCCGCAAGGGTCAGAAAGCGGAAACGTAAGCGTGAGGGTTTCTAATCCCTCGAGTAGTGCATCGGTCAGGGATTGAATGGTAAAGCTCACAGTGGTTTGCCCGGGCGGAAAGGTAATGCTTGTTGGGATACCGCTGTAATCTTGGCCATTGGTGGCTGAGCCGCTAAGCTGAATTGGGATAGTGAGGCTTTGATTGAGGTTGGCCTGACGTGTTAACGTTACATTGGTGCTTACGCAGCCTTCGGCCATCCAATCTGGATTGGCAAAAACCTGCTGCGATAAAGTATGTTCTATCTGTACCGGGGTTAAAGTAGAAAGGCTATTTGCTTCAAGAAAGATACCGGAGTCCCATTGGCCATCGCCCACATCGGCAATTGCGAGCGTTAGGTGATAAGTTTGGCCACACTGTACTTTAGAAATGGCCTCAAGTACTTTTGTAAAACCATCATATTGGATATACTGCGCACTTTGGTTGTACGGAGGCGTACTTCCGTCTCCGTTGTTCACAAAATAAAAAGGATTGGTGTTGGTGTTGACATTGTTAATCGAGACTACCGCTCCGTTTGGTAGCTTGGCAATGTTTTCAAAGCCAACTATCCCTGGCCCTGAAATGAAGAAACCAAAAACATCGTTGTATGTGGTGTTATTTGGAGGTGCAAATTCTGGATATTCATCTGAACCAAAGACATATTTAAAACGGACGGTGTCGGCATACGGAATAAAGTCAAACTCTAAAATGGCAGCATTATAGGTTTGGGTACCTTGAATCAGTTGAGAAAGCAAGGCAAAACCGCCCATGTTGTTGTCTACGCCTGTACCAGGCGCATCATTGGGGCCTTGTGGGCCATCACCGTTGGGTAAAGTGGTGCCAGTGGTGAGCACAATGCCGTTGTTGATGCCGAGGGTGGTGTTGGCCGCCGTAAATTGCGCAATGGCCATTGGGCTTCCGTTGTAAGTAACATTAGAAACCGTGACACCATTACCGAGCAGTACATTTTGAACCAAACCCTGCGGATTGAGGGCGTTGTTGGTAATTAATTGGGCACGAAGCGGTAACAGGAATAAATTCCCAAACAGCATTAAAAATATACCCAAGCGTAAAGACATCAACCTTATAACGGATTTCAAAAGATTTCGTTGTGCTTTTTTGGCCATTTTTTCAAAAAAAAAGGACGCCGAAGCATCCTTTCAAGTATTGTGCCAAAAAAATGACTTATTTCTTATCGAATAAAGGCTTGAAGACATACCAGGCCAAGAATGGGAAAAAGTGCATTGGCATGGCATAACCATAGAAAATAAATTGATGCAATTCATTGGAATCATCGGTAAATGTAAAGCCGAGAACTCCGATCAAACTCGCTGTAGATAGGGCTGCAAAGAGCAATGCAAAAATGAACTCCCCGAACATAGGAACGATTTTGGTGAGTAACCAGTGTCCAAGTGTGGCTAGAACTGTTCCGACAAGGCAAGAAATGAAAATAGCTGCGGTCGGAACCACGTTGGAATAATCTTCCATAAGCTGTTTTTCGAATGTTTCTCCGTATGAATAGGAAACGCCACCTGCTAAAATGCCCGATGCAAGGGCCCAAACTACTTTTTTAATCATTTTTCTACTTTTTAATGACTGGGATTGTTGCTGTAATTTTAATCGTTTCAGCTACGCCACCATTCTTTTTGCCGATCTGAAAATCAGATCTGTCTACGCTAAATTTAGCAATAAAAGTGCCTTTGTTGCCTTTTTTTGAAAAGGTGAATGGAATAGTTACTTCCTTACTCACGCCATGCATTTGCAATTTACCTGTTGCTTTAAAGCCTTCACTCGTCTTTTCTATTTTGGACGAAGTAAATTCGATAAACGGGTGTTTGTCTGCATTGAACCATTCTTCGCCTCTAGCATGCTTGTTCATGAGGCCGTTGCCCGTATTGATTGATCCAACTTCAATTTTGAAACTGAGTTTAGAACTTGAAAGTTTGGCCTCGTCAAAAACAAGTGAAGCAGCGGTAAGCTCATCGAATGTGCCGCTTACATCGGGGTTCGAGAAAGATATCTTGTGGCCGTCGGTAAGTTTGTATTGCTGAGCAAGACTTGAAAAAGCAGCAAATAATAGGAAGAATATAGCGTAGCCCTTCATCAAAATTAGTTTTTAGCGATTTCTAAATCTGCTTGAAGTTTTACTTCGTCAGCCAAACCTGGGCTTACTTCTCCCATACCGAACTCAGAGCGTTTTACAGCACCTGTGATTTGCAAACCTGCAACTTCAGTTCCTTTGTAGTTCTTGCCATTACCTGTGTGTACGCCGTTGAAAACAACTTTTTTAGTGGTGCCATGCATAGTCAACTCACCTTCTATGATGTATGATCCTTTTGCTTTAGCCGCAGTTACAGACGTACTTTTGAAAGAAATTGAAGGGTGTTTTTCAGCATCAAAACAATCTGCAGTGCGCAAGTGGTTGTCGCGGGCTTCGATACCTGTATTGACAGAAGCTGCATCTGCGTTCAAAACGATAGTAGCACCTGTGAAGTCTGCATTTGGTGTAGTGACTTCCATTGTGAATTTTCCGAAGTTACCGTGAACATTTGTGATGCCGTTGTGAAGGATAGTGAAACCCAAACGAGAGTGAGCGCCATCTACAGACCAAACACCTGCTTGAGAAACGACAAAAGAAAATAAGGCGAATGCGCCAACTAAACCAACTAATAAATTTTTCATGTTTTAATTTTTTAAGATTAATGTTTAAACAAATTATCGAACACAAAGTTGCGATTAACTAACTACTTTTCTCTTGACGTAGGTCAAGGAATCAATTTTTAGGGTCTTGAAGCGCTTGTAATTTTTGAAAAGCGTCTTTAATATGGCGGATAGGCTCAATGACCAGCCTGAGTTTGTCGTCTTTTTGAGCGAGTCTATAGCCGGAGGCTTGGGCCAAGATACGGTTGAGCATCTGCTGAAACTGTTCCGTTTCATAAAACGGAGACTGCGGATTGGAAATAAAATGCCCGACTAATTTTTCTGACTTGAGCACCAAACGCTCGAGCCCCATGGATTCGGCCAGCCAACGCAGCTCAAATGAAAACAAGAGTTCTTTGACTTCCCTAGGTAGTGGGCCAAAGCGGTCTTGGAGTTGGGCACTAAAAGCGGCGAGTTCTTCCTTGTTCTTGAGGTGGTCCATAGCTTGATACAAACTCAAACGTTCCGCAACTTGGTTCACGTATTGGTCTGGAATCCGGACCTCCATGTCGGTTTCAAAAATGCAATCTTGGACAAATCCGTTGAATTGATCGGTAGTTCTTTCCTCGAAAAGTTCTTTGTACTCGCTTTCGCGGAGCTCTTGCATGGCCTCGTTGAGAATTTTCTGATACATCTCAAAACCAATTTCTGCAATAAAACCGCTTTGTTCTCCGCCAAGCATGTTGCCCGCTCCGCGGATATCGAGGTCTTTCATGGCTATATTGAAGCCTGAACCCAAATCTGAGAATTGCACGAGCGCCTCTAAGCGCTTGCGGGCCTCGGAGGTCATGATGCTGAATTTTGGCGCAATGAGGTAACAGAAACCTTTTTTGTTACTGCGCCCAACCCTACCCCGCAATTGGTGCAGATCACTGAGCCCAAATTGGTGCGCGTCGTTGATGATGATGGTATTGGCATTGGAGATGTCGATTCCGGACTCGATGATGGTTGTTGCTAAAAGGACGTCGTAAGCACCTTCAATAAAATCCATCATGATTTTTTCGAGTTGCTTTCCATCCATTTGGCCATGGCCGATACCCACCCGAACACCCGGACACAAGCGCTGGATCATGCCGGAGAGTTCTTTGATATTCGACAAGCGGTTATTGACAAAAAACACTTGGCCGCCTCGCCCTACCTCATAAGCAATGGCATCGCGGATTTGTTCTTCATTGAAAGAAATGATATCGGTTAAAACCGGCTGGCGGTTGGGCGGTGGTGTATTGATGATGCTCAGGTCTCGGGCGCCCATCAAGGAAAATTGCAAGGTGCGCGGAATGGGTGTGGCGGTAAGGGTGAGCGTATCGACGGTAGTGCGCAAGGTTTTGAGCTTGTCTTTGACCGCCACCCCAAATTTTTGTTCTTCGTCGATAATCATGAGGCCGAGGTCTTTGAACTTGACGCGCTCTGCAACCAAGGCATGGGTGCCAATTAAGATATCGATTTGGCCAGCCGCGAGTTTTTTGAGTGTTTCGGTGATTTCCTTTGCAGACTTGAAGCGATTGATGTAGTCTACGGTAACCGGGAAGTTCGAAAGTCTGTTTTTGAAACTGCGATAATGCTGCAAAGACAAAATTGTTGTGGGGACCAAAACCGCAACTTGTTTGGAATCGGCAACAGCTTTGAAAGCAGCGCGAATAGCCACTTCAGTTTTTCCAAAGCCTACATCTCCACATACCAAGCGGTCCATTGGCCGCGACGCTTCCATGTCGCGTTTGATGTCTTGGGTGGCTTTGTATTGATCTGGGGTGTCTTCGAACATAAACGAGGCCTCGAGCTCGTTCTGTAAGTAGCTATCTGGTGCAAAAGAAAACCCTGGTTTGCTGCGGCGTTGGGCGTAGAGTTTGATGAGGTCAAAGGCGAGTTCTTTGATCTTCTTTTTGGTCTTGTTCTTGAGATTTGACCAAGCCTGTGTGCCGAGTTTGTTGAGTGTTGGGACGCTGCCATCTTTGCCCGTAAATTTAGAGATGCGGTGCAAAGAGTGAATGCCGACATAAAGTACGTCGCCATCTTTATAGACCAAACGAATGGCTTCTTGTGGTTTGCCGTTGACGTCTATAGTTTCAAGACCAGAAAACTGGCCCACACCGTGGTCAATGTGCGTCACGTAATCTCCTTTTTGGAGCTGATAAATTTCTTTAAGCGTCAAGGCTTGCTTGGCTTGCTTGAAACCCTCCTTGAGTCTAAATCGGTGATAGCGCTCAAAAAGCTGGTGGTCCGTGTAGCAGACCAATTTCAAGGAGGGAAAGATAAAGCCCTCGTGCAAGGCCAATGGCAGGGCACTGAACTCACCTGCTTCACCGATATCGCTAAAAATTTGGTAAAGTCTTTCAACTTGACGCGGTTGATTCGAAAAAATGAGGTTCTGAAAACCTTCGGCTTTGCGGGCTTTTAAATCGGCATTGAGCCGTTGAAAGTCTTTGTTGAAACTGGGTTGCGGGAGGCAATCAAAGGTTTCTGTATGCGTCGACTTTGAATGATAAACAGGGCCGAATTCGATCAGGCGGTGTGCTGCAAGCTGCGTTTCAAAAGTAAGGTGCGAAACGAATTTATCTTGGGGCAAGGCGTATGGAACGGGGCCGTCGTGTTTGCTATGGATTTCCACTGCGCGCTCGTATTCGCGTTTCAATAGATCTAAGGTTCTCTGTACATCGGCCATCCAGCAAATGGTCTGAGGGCCCACAAAACCCAATAATGTTTCTTGGATTTCTAGACTCTCGCCCGACTGTATATTCGGAACAACATTGAAAAATTGATGACTCGCTATCGATAACTGGCTTGCGGCATCAAAAGTGCGGATGCTCTCTACCTCATCGCCAAAAAATTCAATCCGAAATGGGTGCTCGTTGGCATAAGAGAACACATCTAAGATGCCTCCTCTGATCGAAAACTGACCGGGTTCATACACAAAATCGACGCGCTCAAACTGATACTCCAAAAGCAAGTCATTGAGAAAATCAGTGCTGTAGCTTTTCGTGACCTCTAAGCGCATGGTGTGCTTGACCAAATTTTTCTTAGTGGGTATCTTTTCAAAAAGCGCCTCAGGGTAGGTCACCACCCAGGTATTTTGTTTGTCGCTGAGTTTTTCGAGTACCTCGGCACGCGCCACAACGTTAGCGTTATCTGTTTGCTCTTGCTGATACGGCACCCGATAAGACGCCGGATAAAATAAAATGCGCTTGTCTTCGGGAAACAGCCCTTCAAAATCATTTAAGAAATAAGCTGCTTCTTCTTTATCAGAAAGAATAAACAGATGGGTGCCGGGTACTTGTTGCGCCACCATTAACGAAAGCAAGGACTTTGCAGAACCCACCAGGCCTTTCCAATGTAATCTGGCTTCAGCCTTTTGCAAGGCTGCCGCACTGCGGTCGAGCGCAGGATGTTTGGCAAGGGTTTTGATAAAAGTAGCGAGTTCCATAGAGGGCTGCAAAATTACGCAAACTATCCGCGGAGCGAAATAATTTGTGACCTTTTCCGGTCATAACGTTACAAATAACAATTCAGTGTGAATATCTCCAAAGAATTCAATCCGCCCGACCTCACTCAATGACTAATTTTAGCGTACCAAAATAGAACCCAATTATGAAGATTTCAAGCAAATACACCTTAGTAGCAGCGTTTTTAATGAGCGCAGGAGTTTTAAGTGCTCAAGTAGCAGAAGCCGCAACAGAAGAATCTTTCAAAACTGTCGAAGAAATTTCGGCCATTGACTTCCTCATGAAAGGTGGGGTCTTTTTGATTCCAATTGCATTATTATTGTTTTACACAACTTACGTAGCTGTTGAACGCTTTTTGTATATCCGTCGCATGACCAAGCAAAACATGCTACTCATCAACGAACTACAAACCCAACTCAATGCGGGCAGCCTTCAAGGTGCCCTCGATGTAGCAAACCGCGACCAAACAGCATATGGTTCGGTCATCAAAGAAGGCGTTCAGTCTATTGGCCAACCCATTGCACAAATTGAAGGCAACATGGAAAAAGTAGCCAACATCGAAATTGGTAAAATGGAGAAGAACATCAACCATTTAGGTCTGATTGCTGGTATTGCACCTACTTTAGGATTTATTGGAACCATCTCTGGGGTTATCAAAATCTTTTACAGCATCTCTATCTCAGAAAATGTATCGATCGGTAATATCTCTGGTGGTTTGTACGAAAAAATGATTTCGTCTGGTTCAGGTCTTGTTGTCGGTATCCTCGCCTTTACAGCCTATCACCTACTCAATGGCATCATTGATAATTATGCATTAGGCATTCAAAAAATGAATTTAGATTTTATCAAATTAATGAACTCAAAAGATGGCCATAAAGCGAAATAGAAGGTTCCATGCAGAGGTGGCTACTTCTGCATTGAGCGACATCATGTTCTTTTTGTTATTGTTCTTTTTGATCATCTCCACGCTAGCCAACCCGAACGTCATCAAAGTTCCGTTGCCTAAATCAGATGCCAACGAAAAGACGCAAAAACAACACGTCACACTCACCATTAAATTTGACGAGAATCAACAGCGTCATTTTTATGTCAACAACGATGAAATCGCCTTGGATCAGTTAGAAGGTGTCTTGATCGGAGAAACCAAAAAAATTGGCGATAACACCGTCATTTTACGCTTGCCATTTGATGCGCAAGTGCAAGAACTCGTAGACTTACTCAAAATTGGCATGCTCAATGACCTCAAAATGATCATTGCCACCAAAGAAGGGTAATTCTATTTATTGTCAAATTAGCTAGAGCTTCTTATCATGGAACAATTTCAATTAGAATATATCGGCGCGCGCGAAGACTCCAAAAAATCTTTGATCTACACTTCAGTGTGGTTGCTCTCCATGTTGCTATTGGCTTTCATCATTAAATTCGACGCCCGACCAGATCAATTGGTGGATACCCCTCCACTCCGCTCAGATGAAGTCATTGAAGAATTTCAGATAGATAACGTAGAGCTCGAACAAGTAGCAGGAGGTTCTCGAGGCGGTGGCACCCCTGGTTCTGGCCGCATTGCACCACCCGCCGACCAAACCGAGAGAGTAGCTACCACTAGCCAAAGTGATTTCAGCCATAACAGCGGCAATTCAAATAACCAGAATTCTCAGAACGGCACAAACGGCACCTCCAGGACAACGCAAAGTACTAACTTCTTTGGCAGTGGAGGCAGTGGCAACGGAAATGGCTCTGGAAACGGTCCGTTTGGTGGGCCTGGAAATGGAAATGGAGAAGGAGATGGCATAGGACAAGGTAGAGGATCTGGAAAAGGCAGAATTCGTTTAAACAACGTAAGCATACCTTCTTACGAGAGTGATTTTGATTGCCGCATCGGGTTTAATGTTCAAGTCAATGCCGATGGACAAGTTGTTGGTGTTCGCTCCATAAAATCGCTTACGACTTGTGTCGACGACCGCATCATTAATGATATCAAAGAGCGCATCAAGCGCGAGGTGAGGTACAACAAAGAACCAGGGGCAGGAGTTGTGGACATGAAATACACCATTGACTTAAAAGCCAAATCGTAGTCCTATCAAACTTCTTATAATTTGTTAAGAAAGCCCAATGGCTTTTTCCACCATTTGCTTAGAACCAATATAGAAACCAACACGTTGGTGTAATTCAGTAGGTTTGATGTCTAAGATGCGATGGGTGCCATTGGTAGCCAAACCGCCTGCTTGTTCGGCGATAAACGCCAATGGATTGCACTCGTAAAGCAAGCGCAAACGCCCTTTTGGAGCCGAAGGAACGGTCGGGTAAATGTAAATACCTCCTTTGATCAGGTTGCGGTGGAAATCGGCTACTAAAGAACCGATATAGCGTCCGGAATAAGGCTTCCCTGTTTGATTTTCGTTTGATTGGCAATAAGACAAATAAGCACGTAGTTGTGGATCGAAATCATTGAGATTGCCTTCGTTGACCGAATAAAGCCTGCCGTTTTCTGGCATTTTCATGTCGGGATGCGACAAAAAGAATTCGCCAATTGCTGGATCTAGGGTAAAGCCGTTGACGCCATTGCCAGTGGTATAGACCAAGATAGTAGATGAGCCGTAAAGCACGTAGCCAGCAGCCACTTGTTGGGTACCCGGCTGCAACATATCTGCCAAAGTTGCTTTTGAACCTAGAGGTGAAACCCTACGGTAGATCGAAAAAATGGTCCCAATGGATACATTAACGTCTATGTTTGATGAGCCATCTAGGGGGTCAAACAAGACAACGTAATTGGCATTTTGAGCTTGCTTAGATTCAAATGCAAGGAAGTCGTCGTTCTCTTCGGAGGCAATGCCGCAGACTTCGCCGCCGTTTTCAAATGCGCGAATAAATGCTTCGTCGGCAACTACGTCTAACTTTTGCTGTTCTTCGCCTTGCACATTTTGACCGCCTTGGGCGCCGAGGATGTGGTCGACTAAGCCGGCTTTGCGAACGTCGTTGCTGACAATTTTGGAAGCCAAGGCGATATCGCTCAGCAATCGAGAGAGTTCGCCTGAAGCAAATGGAAAATCTTTTTGCTTGCTTACAATAAACTCGTGAAGGGTAGTGAGTTTAGACATGCTTACATAGAGAACATATTGCTGTAGTCAGCACCTAAGTGAATCGGATTGACAATTAGCGTTGGAATGAGCGCATCGTTGGTGATGATGTACTGCTCGTGATTAGATGTAAGGGCCGTAAATAGGTTGTTGCGCTGAAGGTTCATGATGGCAATGAGATCGGCATCTACGCTCACGGCGTATTTGACAACTTCTTTATCAAAACCTGAACTCGGAACAACAGCGCTGGTCATTTCAATGCCGCGGTCTTTGAAGAACCCTTCAGAGAAAGTGATGTTGGAACGCACTTGGTGACGTAAAAACTCGTCGGTTTCGTCTGGCGTAACAACATGTACTTTAGACTTGAAGTATTGTGCCAAATTGGCAACTATTGAAAGTTTTTGTTTGGTTTCTTTGTGGAGGTCCATCGGGACAACAATGGAGTCATAACCACTTGCTTTAACCGCCTTTTCTTGGACGATAATGAAAGGTACTTGAGAGCTTGTTACTACTTTAAGTGCATGGCTTCCGGTGATGTGCTGCCAGCCGTGTGCACCATGGGTGCCCATGACGATAAGCTCGGCTTGGTGCTCTGCAGCGAAAGCACCGATGTCTTCGAAAATACTTCCAATGCGCACATTAGGTTTGAGTGCTACGCCTTCTTGTTCAAACTGACCAATAATATTCTCTAGTTGCGCTAATGCTTCAGGAATTTGGGTGTCTTTGGAAACCACGTGAAGTACTTGAATTTGAGCACCTAAAGGCTTGGCTGTGGCAATGGCATGTTGAAGGGCGATATCGGCCACTGCGGTAAAGTCGTGAGGAACAATGAAGGTTTTAGTTTGCATAGTCAAGTTTTTTACAAATTTAAAACAAAGTGCAGTAAGAACGCACTAGTTTTCTCTTTATTTTTGTGTGAAGCCACTGCTAAAAAAGCTTCTTTTCAAATGCCGATAATTGGTAAGCTCATACAGCGTAGTACAGCAATAAGTTTCAAGCGCATCTCCCGCATCAGTGCTGGGTATAAACAACAACTCGAGGTCTTGCGTCAAAACATGGACCACTCCAAAAAAACAGCATTTGGACAGCGCTATCAATTTACCTCCTTGCTTCAAAAAACAGATCTCGTTTCGCGTTATCAGCAAATTGTTCCCATCACTGAGTACGAACAGTTTTACACCGATTGGCTCGAAGATACCATTAAAGGTAAAAAAGATGCCATCTGGCCGGGCCGCATCAAATACTTTGCGCTATCCTCCGGCACAACCGGCGCACCGAGCAAAAGAATTCCTGTGAGCACCGAAATGATCCGTTCATTTCAGCGGGTCTCGTTAAGGCAATTCTCTATTTTGCACGAATTGAACCTGCCGGATTCCTTTTATAGCGCCAAAGTACTTGCGGTGGGCGGGTCCACAAAGCTTAAAAAAATCGACCAGCATTACGAAGGCGACCTCAGCGGTATCTTAAAAAAACATACCTCCCTCATTGCCGCTCCATTTACAAAACCAACCAAAAAAATAACCCATCTCAAAGATTGGAAAGCCAAACTGCCCTTAATGGTGCAAGAAGCGCCCAAATGGGATATTGGTATTATGGCTGGAATTCCGAGTTGGTGTGTGCTCTTGCTCGAAGAAATTGTAAAGCACTACAAACTCAACAACATCCATGAAATCTGGCCGAACTTTCAGGTTTATGTGCACGGCGGCGTCTATATGGACCCTTTTGTGGAGCGCTTGCAAAAGATATCAGGCAAACCAGTCGTGCTGCTCGATACCTATCTAGCCAGCGAAGGTTATTTTGCCTACC
>JBIIZO010000073.1:0-10409 GCA_044346245.1 Crocinitomicaceae bacterium | reverse complement strand
GGTGTTCTTTACAAGCCTTGATGACTTCGCCGTCGATTTCGACCATGGTTACCTTCTCGATGTTGCTGTGGCGCAATACTTCGCGCACGGTTCCGCCGTCGCCGCCGCCGATTACCAATACATTTTTGGCATTTTGGAGCGTGAAGAGGCTAGGGTGGGCGATCATTTCGTGGTAATGGAACTCGTCTTTGATGGTGGTCATGACCATGTCGTCGAGGGCCAACATTTTGCCGTACTTAGTAGATTCCAAAATGCGAACGCGCTGAAAAGGCGATTGTACATCAAAAAAGACGTCCCCGGTAAAACGCAAAGAAAGTGCTTGGTCTTCGTCTTTGTCTGTGAACCATACGTTGCGGGTGTAGAAGTCGGGGTTGCGCCACTCAGCTGCCTTTTCACGAGCGCTGGTGATGTCGAAATCGTTGCGCGTGAGCAAATTAACTGAACCGCGTTTCATTTCAATAGCAGAATAAGACTTGGCGCCAAAACACTCTTTTAAGTGGTCAAAGGCAATCCAGGCGTTCATGTCGCCACAAGTGAAGACGTCTACAGCTGCATAGCCATATTCTGGCCAAGTATGAATTGCTAAGTGACTTTCTTGGATCACGACGACACCAGAAACACCATAAGGCGAGAAGTGGTGAAAGGTAGAGTTGATCACGGTGGCCTCTGCTTTGCGGGCTGCGCCGACCATGTCGCGTTCGATGGCCGCTACGTCGTTCATGACATGCGGATCACAATTCATAAACTCTACTAAGATGTGGTTTCCAAGTGCTGTACTACTCATTTGTTGTGATAAATTAAAAAATTGAGCGCAAAGTTACGCATTTTCAAGGGATTCATGTGTAACTTATGTTAAATTTCAGTCTGCTAAAAAGCGCAACTTCTCGAGATGTACTTTGATGCGGGCCTGACCGAATATCACCGTAAGCTGCTTGCCTTTCATTTCTTCGACCACACCAATACGGTTGGTCTGAATGAGCTGCACCTGAGAACCCACTTTGATCCGCTCTTGCTCGTATTTTTCTGCGCGCTGCACTTCTTTCTTTGTTGGCGCTTGGGTAGGAGAGGGGCTCGGGGCTTTTTTCTTGATGGTTTGCTTAGACTTCTCGAGGCGCAAAAATTGAGTAAGTTCCTGAAAAAGAGCCGTATTGACATCCTTTTTGCGCGAAGTTGCATTGAATTTCTCGATGAAAGCGAGCATTTTTTTTCCCGCCTGTAGCTGGCGCTGACTGCTTTCTTGCACCTGCGTGACCTGGCTTTGTTTGTGCTGCAACTTTTGAATTTCTTGCTCGTGCAGCGCGCCAGACTTTTCTGCGGCCTGAGCTGCCTCGGCTAAGCGCTTGTTTTGAGCAAGTAACTGATTGCGTTCTTTCTGCAAACCGCTCAAAAGCTTATCGAGTCTAACTTTTTGCTGATCGAGGCGCAACTTCGCGTCTTGGATCAGGGCTTTTGAAATGCCATTGAGCTGAGCTACCTCAAAGGTAAAGGAGCTGCCGGGTTGCCCCAAAGCGAACTGATAAAGCGGGGAGAGGTCCTTTTCATTGAAAAGCATGCAACCGTTTTGCGCTTCCGGAAGTTCTTCGGCCTTGAGTTTGATATTGCTATAGTGAGTGGTAAGTACGCCAAATACCTTGAGGGCATACATTTGTTCAAAGAAAACCTCTGCCAACGCGGCGCCGAGTTCAGGATCAGAGCCCGTTCCAAATTCATCTAAAAGCAACAAAGTTTGGGCGTTGGCGCGTCCTAAAAAGAACTTCATGCGTTGCAAGCGGTAAGAGTAGGTACTCAATTCATTTTCAATGGATTGATTATCTCCAATATCTGAATAAATCTGCTTGAAAAAACACATTTGGCTGTCTGGCGCCACAGGGACCAAAAGCCCAGACTGCAGCATGAGCTGCAAAAGCCCAATGGTTTTGAGCGTAATGCTTTTTCCGCCGGCGTTGGGCCCAGAAATAACGAGCATCCTGGATTTTTGCTGCAACTTGAGCTCTTGCGCAAAAGTAGGTTTGCCCGCTTGCTGATTGGCGCGCCGGAGCAGCGGATGATACGCCTGCTTCATGTGCATACCGGTGTGCTGGCCAATAGCGGGCAACACAGCTTGCATCTCAATAGCTAGCTTGCATTTGGCATTCAAGAAATCAATTCTTGTCAATAAAGTTTGATACGCATTGATCAGTGGGCGGTATTGCACCATAAGGGCCGTTAGCGCTTGTAAAATGCGGTGAATTTCTTTGCGTTCGTCGTCGAATAAGAATTCGAGTTCGTTGTTGAGCGGTACATTGACCAAAGGCTCAATAAAGGTGAGGCTGCCGGTTTTGCTGGAGCCATGGATATTGCCAGGCACTTTGCGCTTGAAAGTAGACAGCACGGTCAGGACGCGGCGCTCATTGACATACGTTTCGAGCGTTTCTGCCAGTACTTTATCTTTGTTGTAGCGGCGCAGTTCTTTGTCAAAATTCTTGTTGATCTGGTTGCGCAAGACCCGAATACGCGTTCTGATCTCAGCAAGTGCTGCAGAGGCATCGTCTTTGATTTGCCCGTTGCGGTCAAAAACCTGATCGATTTCTTCGATGATGTCTTTGGTGTAATAGACGTCTTCGGTGAGTTCTTTTAATAAAGGGTATTTGAAGAGTGAATTTTCAAAAAACAATACCAGCGCGTTCACAAGTTCTGAGGCTTGGTAAATGCGGCGAAATCCTTCTAAAGAAATCACAGCTTTATGAATACCCAGTAATTTAATTTCTTGAAGGAGTTCCTCAAATTCGAGCTGCGGAAATTTTTCGCCGTGTACGCGCACCAAACGCAATTCGTCGACGCGCTTGAGTTCTTGACGCAAAACCGCAAATTGTGTGCGCGGCTGTAAGGTTTGAACTTGCTTCAAGGCTGTGGGGCCAATGCAGAATTTTTCGAGCCATGATTTGATGGCTTCAAACTCGAGGTCGTGGAGGGTTTGTTGGTCGGTGCTAAACACAGTGCAAAGATACACAACGTTTGGAATGTGGTTTTGTTGTATTTGTTATATGTTATATAATTAATATTATGTTAAATACAATATAAACCCTACAGGAAGCCATACTTGGAGCCTTCACCAACTGTTTAATTCAATACTGGATAATCTTGAAATTTCGTACCAAAGATGGTAAACAGCGCTATAAGAACAAGACTAAGGTGAATAACAGTTAGTAAAACTGCTGTCTGAAGATGGGATAAACCTAAACGATCTAAAATGGCATGATGCAAATGGTTTCGATCAGCTGTAAAGATTGCTCGACCATTGAACAAACGAATACCCATTACGCGCAGCAAATCAATGACTGGCAGACTAAATAAAGTTAAGAATAAAAAAGACAACTCGTTACTTGAAAACTCATGGAAAGACGCATCATAGCAACTCGTTTGCATAAGTTGTAGAGAAAAAAAACTCATTAAAAATCCCAACAATAAAGATCCACAATCTCCCATAAAGACTTTGTTCTGAAAAGAGAGATTGAAAAATAAAAAGGCAATAATTGAACCTATCAAAACTAAACCGAATAAGGCAAACTCAAATTCTACTGAACGGTAAAATAATAAGGTCATCACTGCGAAAAAGTTAATCGATATGAACGCGGCTAAACCATCAATTCCATCCATTAAATTGACGGCATTGACGAGCACCAAGAAGAATCCTAAAACAAGTACTTGAAAAATTTCGGCCGGTATAAGTGCAAAAATGGATGCTTCGTGAAAATGCGTTATTCCTTCGCGATAAAAACCAACAATGACCATGAGTGCAATAATTTGTGCCAACAATTTGACCATTGGCTTAACAGATTTGAGGTCGTCGTATAAACCAATTGCAAAAAGCAACAAAGCGCCAAAAAATAATGAGGCCACACCTTGGGTATTGAATTCATTTCTTTCAACTAAAATGAAAACCACAATGGCAATAAAAAACACCACACCTCCTATTCTTGGCACTTGGATCGCATGCGAACTGCGCAAATTTGGAACATCAAATAATTGATTGCGTCGTGCAAAACCGATCAACAAAGGCATTAAAGCCGTTGAGCCCAATAAACTGAGCACAAAAACAAGAAATAAATGCATATAAATTTCCATGGCTAAAGATGTACATTAACGATTTATTTTTCTTTCGATTCTGAAACCTTGCGTTCGTAAATAGTGAAAGAGTGTCGCGCGCTGATCCGCTCTTGCCGGCAGGGCAAAAAGTTGTAATTTGGGCGCCACACCAACTGGCGCAAAATAATCCTGCCCCAAGCCAACCCAATTTTGGCGGCGGACTAAAAGTACAAACAGCGAATTGCCATCCACACCTACGCTTTTGATATTTTCGTATTGAACCGCGACTGATCTCCCCCTCCCTCCATTCAAAGGTAAATCTTGAAAGAGAAAATGAGTATCCTCGAACACTAACATCTGAAATTGCTTAGATTTTAGCTTTTGCGCTTCAACTAATCCTCTGTAGCTATTTCGCAACACAAAAAAGGCTAAAACGACGGCTATGATAATAAAGTGCCACTCTGTATCGAACAAAAAGATCAATGCCACTGAACAAGCAATAATTGTCAAAAGAAATAATGCAATTTTTCGGTGTAAATTCGCCGAGCTTGCTTTTAATGTTTTTCTCATTGTTGTTGTTTTGAGCCTACCTAATTGCAAGCCCGTGTTTGATTTACAGGCAAATTTGGACATTTTGACTTATCTCCTAGTGATGTTAATATTAAAACGTCGATAAGATTTTGTTATTGGGATAATTTTTCATTTTTTGAAACAAATTTTTAATGTTTCATAATTAAAAAACATCGCCAATTTATGCTTAAATTTGAAAATGATCTTGAATCTTCTCAATCTATTGTGCGGCTTTAGCCTTATCTTAATTGCCCTATCCATATTGCTCAATTACTTACGCTTAAACAAAATCAATTTCTACTTTTTTTTGCTCCTCATGTTCTCTGGAATCTCAAGATTTCAGTACGGCCTCACTTCGCTTGATTTTATTCACGAAGGAAAACCACTTGTTTTAAGATTTTTCATTACATTATTCCTCGTCCCTCCTATCTTCTTACTCTGTCTTCAGACTTTTATCTCTGAGCAAGTGACAGTCCGAAAAAGCCTATTGCATTTTTCCTTTTTCGGCTTCATTGTTTTTGTACGGATTCTATTTGGAGAACTCAATCTATTTGTGCTCGGGCTTTTTTTTGTCACCTACACCACATTTTATTATTTTCTGCTTTGGCGCAGCTCCTATCGCTATTTGAAACAACACCAAACCATATTCTCTAAACAGCAATTATTCAAAGTTAAGCAGCTCATTATCTGGATTTTTGCATTATCCCTAAACAACTTCATATTCGTCGTTTACTACCTAATCTTGAATCCCTCAAATAAACAAAATGTCATTCAACACATTTTTGACAGCACGGTCATCAGCTGGAGCCTCTTCTTAGTTTATTTATTTTTTAATCCAGGCCTTGTTTTCAACGAAGTTTTTCAAAAGAAGGATATAAATAGAGATTTTGTCAAAGAATTTGACATCTGGAATGGCAAAGTATTGCAAAAAATTGAAGCGCAAGACCAAGCCTTAGAGGTAATCGTACGCAGACACATTGTTCAACTCCTCGAAGATCTGCGCGAACTCAAGCCTGAATTGGTCATTGGATCCTCGAGCGCCTGTTTGCTCTCTAACCTCTCCAAACAGCTCAATTATCCTAAAAGCCATATCAAGTTTGTGCTCAAATACTATTGCCGTTATTCACAAAGCGATTTCCTCAATTTGTTGCGACTGATCCATGCTTTACATCTCATCAACGATGGGTATTTAGAAAATTACACAATTGAAACCCTAGGCGAGCATTGTCATTTCAATTCCAGGACCTCTTTTTACAGACATTTCAAAAGGCACTTGGGGGTTTCTCCATCACAGTACAAAACTTTGATTGAATAAGCACAAAACGCTAATTTTACCTTCAAATCTTTCCTTATGGCCATTTATTCTTTCAACGGTTTTATACCTGTCGTCAAAGCCTCAAGTTTTGTGCATCCGCAGGCCAATGTCACTGGCAATGTACTGATCGGTGAAAACGTCTATATCGGGCCAGGTGCTGTATTGCGTGGCGACTGGGGGCAAATCATCATTGAAGACGGCTGTAATGTGCAAGAAAATTGTGTCATTCATATGTTCCCTGGCACCACCGTTCATTTGAAAGCCGGAGCGCACGTGGGCCATGGTGCCATTATCCACGGCGGCACCCTCGGTGAAAACTGCCTGATTGGCATGAATGCCGTCATTATGGACGATGTCGTAGTGGGAAAAGAGTCCGTTATTGGAGCGCTGTCTTTTGTGCCGGCCAAAATGAACATTCCGGCGCGCAGCTTGGTGGTGGGCAATCCGGCAAAGGTCATCAAGGAAGTTTCGGATGAAATGATCGCCTGGAAAACCGACGGAACCAAGCTATATCAAGCACTTCCAAAAGATTGTCAAGAAACCCTCAGGCCGTGCGAGCCACTTTTGGAACCCGAAACCGACCGACCACAGCAGCAGCAAAGCTATTTTACTTGGCAGCAAAAGAAATAAACATTTGAACAATTTGTAAACAATTTTAGGCCAAAGGCAATGAATGTATTACCTTTGTTTCCCGTAGTTACAAACGTTATATGTCCAATTCAACCAAGTATGTTTTTGTAACCGGGGGTGTGACTTCTTCCTTAGGGAAAGGCATCATTTCAGCCTCGTTAGCAAAACTTTTACAAGCCCGTGGTTATACCACCACCATTCAAAAACTAGATCCATATATCAATATCGATCCAGGAACCCTCAACCCCTACGAACACGGCGAGTGCTACGTCACAGACGACGGCGCCGAAACCGACCTCGACCTCGGCCACTACGAACGCTTTTTAAACGTACCTACTTCGCAGGCCAACAACGTCACTACGGGGCGCATTTACCAATCTGTCATTGAAAAAGAACGCCGCGGCGACTATCTAGGCAAAACCGTACAGGTCATCCCGCACATCACCGACGAAATCAAAGAGCGCATTCAAGCAGTTGCCAAAAATGGCCAGTTTGACATCGTGATCACCGAAATCGGTGGTACGGTTGGCGACATCGAGTCTTTGCCTTATGTAGAGGCTGTGCGCCAAATGCTATGGGAATACGAAAACGACTGTATTGTCGTTCACCTCACGCTCGTTCCTTATTTATCTGCAGCAGGTGAACTCAAAACCAAACCGACACAACACTCCGTTAAGCAGTTGCTAGAACTCGGCGTTCAGCCAGACGTTCTTTGCTGCCGCACCGAGCACGAACTCGATTTAGGTTTGCGCAAGAAAATCGCAAAATTCTGTAATGTGTCGGTCAATGCCGTCATTGAAGCCCGCGACGCCGCGTCTATCTACGACGTTCCGCTCCTTATGCAAGCCGAAGAACTCGATACCGTTGTACTCGAAAAACTAGGTTTATCCAAAAAGCAAAGCCCTAAACTAGACAACTGGAAAGCCTTCTTGGAGCGTCTCAAAAACCCCAAGCACACCGTCAAAATTGGACTCATCGGTAAATACGTAGAGCTCAAAGACGCCTACAAATCTATTTCAGAAGCGTTTATTCACGCAGGTGTTTCCAACGAAACCAAAGTAGAATTGAGCTGGATCCACTCCGAATCACTCGACCCAGACACCATTGGCAACGAACTCACTGGCCTCGATGGCATTTTAGTGGCGCCTGGTTTTGGCTCAAGAGGCATCGACGGCAAAATTGAAGCCGTGCGCTATGCCCGTGAAAACGACATTCCTTTCCTAGGTATTTGCCTCGGTATGCAAATTGCCGTCATTGAATTTGCCAGAAACGTATTGGGTCTCAGCGACGCCCACTCGACAGAAATGTCCGAGAACACCAACGCGGCGGTCATTTCCATGATGGAAGAGCAAAAACGCATCTCCAACATGGGTGGCACCATGCGCCTTGGCGCCTACAAATGCGAGCTCAAGCCCAATTCAAATACGGCCAAAGCTTATCAGAACAACAACATTTCGGAGCGTCACCGCCACCGCTATGAATTCAACAACCAATACCTTGCAGACTTTGAAGCCAATGGCATGATCGCCACGGGTCGCAACCCAGAAACTGGCTTGGTCGAGGTCGTTGAAGTACCTACCCATCCTTGGTTTGTGGGCGTACAGTTCCATCCGGAATACAAAAGTACCGTAGATGCCCCTCACCCACTCTTTGTCGCATTTGTTAAAGCGGCGCTTAAAAACAAAAAACACTAACCCTATGGATCGCAATTCCACCATCGGCCTAGTCCTGATTGGCCTCATTATCACTGTTTTTTCGGTCATGAATCAGCCTTCAGAGGCCGAAATCAAAGCGGCGCAAAAGAAAGAAGCTGCTGCAGCACAGAAAGCTGAAAAAAAGGACAATCAATCCAAAAAAGCAACAACTACAGCAGCCCAAGCCAATGGTACTGCATCTCAAGTCGTTCAAAAAGGCAGCATCACTACCCTTGAAAACAAGGAGTTGCGCATCGAGCTCAATTCTAAAGGTGGTATGCTGGCAGGGGTCTACCTCAAGTCTTACAAAAGCTACAAAGATTTCGACGACAAAAAAGACAACGCACTTTGCTTATTTGAAGACGGCGATGCCCAAAACCAACTCGTACTCAGTACAGCTAAAGGAAAAATCTACACCAAAGACTACCTCTTTGAATTGGTCAAAAGTACCAAAACAAGCGCCGTTTACGAAGCTAAATTCAACGAAGGCCGCATTCGCCAAACGTATCAACTCAAAAAAGGCCACGATTTAGCCTACAACATCGAAGTTTTAGACAACGAAGGTTTCATCCTAGACAACTCCGTACTCAACTGGGCTGCAGATTTCAAAAAAACAGAGCGTTTGTTCTCCGAGCAGCGCCGCGTTTCTACCATCTGTTTTGACCAAACCGAAAGCGGCCTCGATTATCTTTCAGAAACATCAAGTGAATCAGGTGTCGCTGAAGAGAACATCAATTGGGTCGCCTTCAAGCAAAGCTATTTCTCAGCCATTCTACACCCGAACAATCCTTTCCCTAAAAAAGGTACTAAGTTTTACATCGAAAACTTCAAGGAAGGTCATCCGCAAGCCTGGACGCACCTCAAAGGCTACCATGCTACCATGGCTTTGGATTTTCAAAACAACGCCGCTTCATTCAATTGGTTTTTTGGCCCGAATGACTACGAAGTACTCAAAAGCTACAACAGCGGTTACGACGACATCCTCAACTTTGGCTGGGGCTTGTTCCGCTGGATCAACATCTATGCTGTTCAACCCATCTTCAACTTGCTGATCAATAATGGCATGGCTATCGGCTGGGCAATTTTGGTGCTCACGCTCATTCTCAAAACGATTTTGATGCCCGTGCAATGGAAAATGTTTGTGTCGTCTGTCAAGATGCGCATCCTCAAGCCTGAAATCGATGAGCTCAATGCCAAGTATCCGAAGCAAGAAGACGCCATGAAAAAACAAATGGAAATGATGAGCCTCTACCGCGAGTCGGGCGCAAGTCCGTTGTCGGGTTGTTTGCCCATGCTCATTCAGATGCCTATTTTGCTTGCCGTTTTCCGCTTCTTCCCCGCAGCATTCGAACTCCGTCAAAAAGGATTCCTTTGGGCAGAAGACCTCAGTTCTTTTGACTCTATCCTCGATTTTGGTTTCCACATTCCAATCTACGGCGACCACATTTCCTTGTTCACACTTCTCATGGCCGGTACTACCCTCGCCTACACCTACATGAACAGTGGCAACATGCAACAACCACAGCAGCCGGGTATGCCCGACATGCGCATCATCATGTACATCTTCCCTTTCATGATGATTTTCTTCTTCAACAACTACTCTGCTGGTTTGAGCTACTACTACTTCATCTCTACTCTGCTTTCCATCGTCATGATGCTCTTGATCAAATATTTCTTTGTCAACGAAGAAAAACTCAAGTTAAAAATGGCTGAAAGAAAGGCAAACAACGCAGCCAATCCTAAAGTCAAGAAAAAATCTAAATTCCAAGAACGCTTGGAAGAAATGCAGCGCCAACAACAAGAAGCGCTTAAAAACCGTAAAAAATAAACCCATGAAATTTTTTATCGACACCGCTAACCTCAAAGAAATTGCCGAAGCCCACGACATGGGTATCCTAGACGGCGTAACCACCAATCCTTCTTTAATGGCCAAGGAAGGCATCACCGGAAAGGAAAACATTCTACAACACTATATCAATATCTGCAATATCGTGGACGGCCCTGTGAGCGCTGAGGTGATTGCCACAGACTTTGAAGGCATGGTGCGCGAAGGGGAAGAACTCGCCGCTTTGCACAAAAATATTGTCGTTAAAATCCCCATGTTGGCAGAAGGCCTCAAAGCCATCAAATATTTC
>JBIIZO010000072.1:0-10525 GCA_044346245.1 Crocinitomicaceae bacterium | reverse complement strand
GTTAAAATCGCTCAAAAACTTAGTAAAATATGGGTTTCCGGTGATTTGTTCGATAAACACAAATTGCAACACTTGTTGTTTCCAGATGGTTTTGCTTATGACAAGCAAAACAAGCGAGTTCTAACTTTTCGAACGAATGTGTTTTTTGAGTTAATCCGTTCAATATCAACAGTTTTGTCGGAAATAAAAAACGGAGATCCAATCAAAATTGATCAAATCTCCGCTAGAGTGACCCCGGAGGGATTCTAACCCCCAACCGCTGGAGCCGAAATCCAGTGCGCTATACAGTTGCGCCACGGAGCCATTTTCACCGAGGTGAGGCTGCAAAAATAGTGGTTTCATGTGATAATTGGTTAAATTTACCTAGTTCAAATTGAAAACCATGTTCAAATCCATTCTTCTCTTGTTGGTCTTGTCGGCAACAACCCTTGTGTTGGGGCAAAACTGGCAGGCTTTTACCGACTCAATTCCAACTCTTTCGTCCGCGAGGGCTTGTGACCTGAATAACGATGGCATCAAGGATATCGTGTTGGGTGGAGGTACGGATGGCGTAGCGAGCAACAACGGTATAATGGCTTACAATGGCTTGAATGGTAATTTGTTGTGGAAAAGAGCGACGCGCAATGAGGTGTTTGGTTCTGCGGTATTTATGGATATTACCAATGATGGCGTCAAGGATGTTTTTATGGTGGGGCGGCAAGCACAATTATTGGCCATCAATGGGGCCAATGGCAACCTGCTATGGGATTACTTCCCATACAATACGAACCCTGCGGATAGCGGGCTTTACAATTTTTATAATCCGCAGTTCATTGCTGACGTCACTGGCGATGGCTTGCAGGATATTTTGGTGGCAAACGGCGGTGATCACGCAGCGCCTGTCTGGGACACCACAAGACCACCTGGGCATTTGATGGTGGTCAATAGTTTGAATGGCCAGTTATTGGCTAAGGCGGTGGTACCGGATAGCGCCGAGACCTACTGTTCTGCTTTGGTGGCAGATATCCAGGGGAATGGCACCCAATGGGTTTTGTACGGCACGGGTGGTGAAACACTAGGTGGAAGCTTTTGGGCTTGTCAGTTGACTCATTTGCTCAACAACACGCTTGCGCCCTCCATTCCTTTGATGAGCGATCCTCAATTGGGTTTTGTGGCACCGGCTTCCTTGATTAAAAATCCTTCTGGTCAATACGACATCATTATTCAGTCTTACGGCGGAAAGGTTTCAAAGATTAAAGGGGCTAATTGGAGCACAATGTGGAGCTATGACCTTCCAAATACGGAATCTAGCGCCGAGCCGGTTATTGGCAATTTTACGGGCTCTGCTGTTCCGGATGTATTTCTTTCATTGGCCAAAGGAACGAGTTCATCTTATACCGATTACTACCAGGTCTTGCTCGATGGCGCAACGGGTCAGGAGGTTTTGAAAGATAGCATTGGGGCTTTGCAATTTGCCTCTGGGAATGCAGTAGACCTCAATAACGATGGCCGAGATGAAGCTATATTATCGGTGAATTATATGCAAAGTGGTTCTTGGAAACACCGTTTAGAAGTATTCAATTTTGTGTCCAATAGCATTGCGCCCCTAACTGGTTTTGAGCCGGGTGTCAATATTGGATCTACGCCACTTTTTGTCAATCTTGACAATGACGCACTATTAGATATGGTTTATGTCGTGAAGAAAGACAGCCTTAATCCAATGGGGTGGAAAGGTGTTTATCTCAATAGGGTAGAGCTGACTGCTGTTTTTCCGAACGCAGGATTGGCTTGGGCTTCATACTTAAGTACGCTTAATAACGGGGTATATGTTAACCAAACGACCAACTGTGGGCCAGGTAGTATCTTGTCCAGCGTAGAGGTAATTCAACCTTGGTGTAACGGCAGTGCTTCGGGAGGCATCTCTCCAAATGCAAATCTTGGTACGGCTCCGTATACGTATTTGTGGTCTAACGGCAGCACAGCATCTCAACTTAACAACGTCCCTGCGGGTACTTACACCCTTCAAGTGACCGACCAAACGGGTTGCTATGAACTTTATACCACCACGCTTGTCGATCCATTTGTGATCACCTTTGGTGGAGTCGTAGCACCAACTTGCCCCGGGGGCAGCAATGGTCAGGCAGTGGTGAATAGCTCGGGCTGTCCTTGTATGTTCAGTACGTGTCAGTTCTTGTGGGAAAACGGTATCACCGGCAAAACCAACTTATCGGTAGCAGAAGGTTGGGCTACCGTGACGATTACGCACACCAACGGTTGTGTGGTCGTAGACTCCGTTTTTGTACCCCTTGCTGCACAAATTGTCAATAATGCAACGCTGCAAATGGTGAGTTGCTATGGGGGGGCAGATGGCCTCATTTCCTTAAATGTAACTACGGCTACATCACCAGTTATTTATGCCTGGAGCAATGGCAGTACAGAGGCCACGGTGACTGGATTGCCAACAGGAACATATGAAGTGTTGGTCCACGACGCTCGTCCTTGTTACGATACACTTAGCTATGAAATTACGGAGCCTGAGGTGCTCAATAGTGCTTATGTTGTCGAGCAGATATCCTGCGCAGGGCTTCAGAACGGTGAAATTCTTGCAACTGCCTCCGGCGGCAACGGAGGATACATTTATCAAATTGGATCGTTGGTCAATAGTTCTGGTCAGTTTGACAATATGTCTGAGGGGTCTTATATATTGACAGTTACCGATACCTTGGGCTGCTCGGCTGCTGCTCAAAACATTCAAATCTCGGCACCAACGCCTCTGAATCTGAGTATGAGCACCACTTATGCGACCTCTGCTACTGCATTTGATGGCATGGCCCTTGCGACAGTCAGTGGTGGAACAGCTCCATACCAATACCTTTGGTCTGATCCGAATGCCCAAACTGAAAGCTTAGCGGTCTATCTCACAGAAGGCATATATACGGTTTGGGTTACTGATGCCAATGGCTGTAGCATTCAAGACAGCGTTTTTATGGATATTCTGGGTCTTCAAACGAACACCGAAACAAACATCATAGCATATCCGAATCCCACCAATGACTTTGTAAACTTTAGTGAAACGCTTGCCAATGTGAACGTATTCGATATGCAAGGAAGGATTATACTTACCGCAGTAAATTGCATGAGTATAAACCTTAATGGTTTAGGGGCAGGTCAATATCAACTTCTTTGCACCTATAGCAAGGGTACAGAACTCCTCCGTTTCGTAAAGCAATAAGGATTTTATTTTCAATTAATTCATAAATGAAGTATAACTACTGAGCTTGCCAGTTGCGAAGATTCTAATTTTTCTTAATTGGAAAACAATAAAGTACGGAACTTGGCACTTTTGAATCACATCAAAGAGTTGGTTCTAGCTTGAAATCTACCTTTGATTTGCAGTTAATTAATCTTTTCATTTTACATTAATTAAAACTTACTTTTCTCGTTTCTAATGAGGAAAGAAAGATATTACTAAATTCGTTAATCTTTTTAATCACTATGAAAAAAATCACCTTAATATTGGTCCTTCTGACTGCTGTATCTTTACATGGTCAAAATGGAAAACTTGGTGTTCAATTTAATGCTGGAGCAACCCTAATAAATAATGATGAAAGCGGATTTTGTTTCAATTCGGCGCTTACCTATAATTTTGCGCCCAGTTATGGACTAAAACTCGACGGTGGTCTTGATATCATAGGAGAAGATATCCTCCAACGACTTGGTTTACAATTGAATCTAAACGTTGTCAAATTAGCGAATCAAACTTCAAAATTTGGAATGGAATTACACGGTGGCGGCGCCTTGATTAACAACGGAAACGCAATATTCGATGACTCATACTTACTGCGTGGCGATGATATGATTGCTATTATGGCTGGTTTGACACCAAGCTATCAAATTAATAAATTGCGTATTTTGGTAGATGCTACTTATGTGCCAAAAATGTTTAAAATTGACGGCGACATCACCAAATATTTCAATGCTACTTTAGGGGTTGCCTATCAATTCTAATGGTATACAAATTATCTTTCTAAAGCTTAATTTGACCCTTTTTTATACCTAAATATGCTGGCGTCGGCTACCTCTTTAGTGGTGAAATAATACAAGCACAAGCTCAACAAGAGCAGCACATGCGAGAAGTCATTGCGGTCAAACCACTGGTGAATATTGATTTTTTGGATCTGGATAAACGCGTTGGGCAATAAAATGAGTGCGGCAACCCAAAAGAACTTGAACTGCGGGTGGTACAGCTTCTGGTAGCGCAAACCCAATACCACTAAAGAAAAAATAAGGCCAATGCCGCTGATGAGCGTCGGGACAAACAAGCCTTTGCTTTGGTCTGTGGTCAGGTCGACGAAAAAGAAAACGCACAATTCAACGAGTATACCGAGTGCCAATAAAATCTTTGCAGCGCCAAAGAATTGCTTGCGTTGTGTGTCAATTGGCCACAAGCTGAGCATGCCTTTGGTCAGAAAGAAGGTGGCCACCATGCCGAAAATCCAGGACGGATATTTGCCCCAGAGGTGGAGATAATTGTAAAATAGATGTCCAAAACCGCCAAACAAGAAACTCCAGCCGAACCACAAGAAAAACAAGCGCCAATTTTGATAAAATGGATGTGTTTGGTTGATTTTTCGAATTTGAGCTGCATAAAAAAGGGATGTTGTGAAAAGAACAATATCTCCGATCATGGCGTTGGGTTCTAAGAGTGCTAGGCCCGCAACATCAAAGGCTATTTTTGGGAAATCTTGACCAATCATTTGCTATTTTCTTCAAATTTATGGAGGTTTTTGCGCAAGATGAACTCGACTATAAGTGGCGAGACGCTGTTGAGCATGCGGTTCATTTTGCCTAAAAGGGTTTGGGTATTGCGGAATTTTCTTTGGGCCAATAAGTTCAGGCAATCGGTCGCTACTTCTTTCATGGTGAGCACCTTGCCTTTTTGACGCGCGGCCAAAACTTGCTTGCTGCCATCGGCCGCGACCACTTCTTTGTTGTGTACAATTTCGGTCATGGCCACTTGGAGGTGTCCGATATGTACTTGGTGAGCGTGTTCTTCTATGCGCAGCGACTCCACAAAGGAGGTGAGCGCCATTTTGGAGGCACTGTATGGCGAAAGCCCGGGAAGCCCGTGTATAGCCGCTAAACTCGAAATAAACACCACGCTTCCATTTGTTTGGCGCAAGGCTGGAAGTGCAGCTTGGGTCGGGAAAATTGTTCCAAAAACATTGCTGCGAAATACCTGCTCCACCACACTCGGATGCAGGGTGGCCAAATAGCCACGGCTCGAAATCCCGACGTTATTGATCAGGATATCGATTTGACCAAAAGATTGCAGTGCAAAATCAATGAGTGCTTGCGCCTTTGTGGCATCGGAGACATCGCCCTTGAAATAAACGGCTGCTGCGCCTTTGTGTTGAAGCGCTGTTTGCTGTTCGATCAGGCGTTCTTCGTCGCGGCCATTGAGTACAATTTTAGCGCCCTCTTGGGCAAGTGCAGATGCAATGACACTGCCAATACCACGGCTCGACCCCGTGACAATAGCCACTTTGTTTAAGAAACGTTTTTGAGCCATTTGCTGTAGTGGATTTCAGGATGATGTTTAAGGGCCGTGAGGCTGTTGGTCCAGGCCATGGCCACGTGCACCAAAAAGGCGATCCAGATATTGCCCGCCATGAGGGTCAGTAAACAGAGTAAAAAGCCGAGCGGTGCGGCACCAATGGTTTCATCAAGCCCTTTTGGAATATGCGTGGCCGAGTAGAGCGCCACATTTACGGCAACAGCCAACCAAATGCCATAGGCCTCTACTAATGGAAACAAAAGCAAGCCGCGAAACAACAATTCGTAACCGAAAAGGTAAACGGCCCAACCTAATAAGTTGTAGCGAAATGTTTTGGTGTCCCAGTTTTTAGCCCTGATTTGTGGGTAATTGACCAAATTCTTGGGCTTTTTAGCAGAAAATGCAGCCAACGGAATCAGAATGGCCGCAAGCCCAATTGCGACGACTAAATTAAAAACCAGCGTATCGCTACGAAAGTTCAGGCCGTAATATGCCAAGCCTCTTGAAGGGTTTAAGAGCAATAAAACCAAAAGGGGCAACAAACCCATGGTCAAAAAGCCAACCCATTTGGTCATGTAAATGAAGCGCAGCCAAGCGGTATCGTGGGTGTATTTCTTGAAGTAATAGGCTTTGATGCGCTCGGATTTAGAGATGAACCAAAAACAAACAAATCCGATCAGAGCGAGGTAAATCGGTGCAATTCCACCTGTTAAACGAGGTGTTTGATCGAAGGGCAGCGCTAAAAAATGCATGTAAAATTATTTGGGAAGATACCCGTTTGCTTTATACCAACTGATGCAATCGGCAACGGCAACCTCTACTGGGGTACTGGGTAAAAGCAATTCTGTACGGGCCTTCTGTGGTGAATAAAATTGTTTGACACTGGCCATTTTGGCCATTGAGTAACTGAGTTGGGGTGTTTTTCTGAAGATGCGGGCAAATATAGAATTGATCGCGCCAATCAAATTGATAGCAAAACTCGGGAATTTTTTAATCCGAAAAGGTTGTCCAAATGCGACGGCTGCCTTTCTGAACATCTCGCCAAAGTAAAGGTTCTCGTTGCCGACTATATAGCATTGGCCTTCGCGACCCATTTTCAAGGCATTGACTGTAGCTACCGCAACGTCCTTGGAATACACAAAGTTTTTGCCGCCACCGGCATAGCCAGGTAGCATGTTCTTGTAGAGTTCCAAAAACATCCTGCCGGAGGTGAGGCCGGAGTCATAAGGACCAATCATAAAGGTTGGGTTCACGACAATAACAGGAAAATTTTCTTTTTGATGTAAGGCGAGTAAATGGCATTGCGCCTGGTATTTGCTGTCCATGTAGTCCATTTTGAACTGATGGCCCGTGTAGGGTTGGTTTTCGTCACCAGGGGCTTCTTTGCTACCGTGGTTAAAGGAATTGGCAGTGCCAATTTGCACCATGCGCTGGTACTTGTATTTTTGGGCACAAGCAGCAATATTTTTAACACCCTGCAAATTGACAGCAAACAAGCTCTCGAGGCGACGTGGCCAAATGGTTGTGAGTGCTGCAATATTGATGACGAACTGGCAGCTGGCCATCTCGCGGTCTAGGAAGGTGGTATCGAGGATGTTGCCTTCTACAATTTCAATGGCTAAGCCATCGAGAACAGCGGTGCTGCTACCCGGAAGAATTTGGGCCTTGACGTGGTACCCTTGCGCAATGGCTTCTCTGGTGACGCTCGCACCGAGCATTCCGTTGGCGCCGGTAATAAAAACACTATTGGTCATTAATCGATAAAAATGTGCCTCAAAGATACTAAAAATTCCAGCTAAGCCCTGCAAAAAGGGCTTTGGAGTTGCTGCGATAAGGTGAGGCGTGCGCGAGATTTTGTTGGCGAATACTGCTGCGCAATTGTGGTTCTACAAATATGGCTAGGTGTCGGTTTGCCTTGTAGCTCAAACGCACTTGGCTTTGGGCAAAGGTCTGAAGTCGCCCGTTTTGCGAATGCAGATAAATTGTGCTGGGTAAATAACCCGGAACAACTAAGGTCTGAGTTGTTTTTGTAGCGAAGGAAAATGCCAAACCTGCGTGTAGCTGCGCTTCAAAAGGACCGAATTGCTGATGGTAACTCAGTGTGACTGGCAGTACTAGCTTTTGTTGGTTCACAACACTTGAATAATCGGCTTTGACTTTTGATATCTCCGGGCCTACGGGTAAATTCGGCCCATAAGGCCATGGCCCTTCGTGGAGTTCTTCGTCACTCACTTGTCTGAATCCGTAGAGATAAGGGAATAAATAATGTTCCTTATCGTCGAAACTAAAAACATCCGTGTGATGAAATTGCTCCTCGAGCGTGGTTTGAAGCAACTGCGCACCGGCCAAAAGATGCCAATTTTTATAAACGCGCGCCTGTACCGCAACCAATGGGCTTTGTTGTTGACGGTAACCTGCCTGCTGCATGCCCTGTGGACCTAAATGGTAATCGAAATTAGGTAAGTTGCTCCAGGTATTGCCAGTGGCTAAACTGAACTCGAATCTGCCCGCAAGCGGCAATATTTGAGGATGGTTTTGAAGGGTCTGCTTGGGGAGTGCGATTTTACCCGCAGTTAAAAGTACCAATTGATCTATCGGAGTTGCGAATTGCTTTTGTTCCTCATTTGGAATGCTATTGAGGGGTTCCATGAGCTCGTTGTTTGGGAGAAACGCTTCATCGAGATGGTAAGTAGGAGCAAGCTCTGTTTGATTAGGGGTAGGAGCAAGGAAATGGACACTTGACTTTGAAACTGGAGTTGCAACGGTACCTTGAAGCACCTGTTCATCAGACCCCTTCACATTTTTGTTTGCTTTGCTTTGTGTGGTTTTTTGTGGCTGAGTAGCTAGTTGATTCTGAGCGGTTTGTTTGCCTTGTTGATCGAGGTAGAGGTAGCTTGAAACAGCACCAAAAACCATGGCGCCAATAGCAGTGAACGCATATTTGAACGCACTGCGGGCATACCATGGCGTAGCGCGCCCAATGACATCGGTGAGCCGGTTCCACATGAGTGGCTCTGGCTCAGCATGACCTTTGAGCTGGTCGCGGAGGTATTTTTCGAAGTCGTCTAGTTTGTTCATTTAGCCGATCATTTTTTCTTGTTGTTGCAAGTGTTTTTGCAGTGCTTTTTTTGCTTCAAAAAGCTGTGATTTCGAGGTGCCTTCTGTGATAGATAAAAGCTCAGCGATTTCTTTGTGTGCAAAACCTTCCATCACATATAAGTTGAAGACCAAGCGCGCGCGCTGTGGTAGTTTTTGAACGAGTTCCATGATGTCGGCAGCAGCAAGTTGAGCTTCGATACCATGTGCGTTTGTTTCGAGTTGAACTGCACCATCGATCTCGATGTGTTGTCTGAATTTGGCTTGAGCCCGAAGGTTGTCTATGGCGGTGTAAACAAAAACGCGTTTGACCCAACCTGGCAAGTGACTCGACTGTTTGACTTTATGTAAATTCTGATACACTTTGACAAAAGCGTCCTGAAAGATGTCTTGTGCGCTGCTCGTATCTGTAGCGTAACGCAAGCAAATCTTGAACATAGCCGGTGCAAAAAGCGTATAAAGTGCTTTTTGTGCCCGGGCATCTTTGCGGATGCAATCGGAGATGAGTTGACTATAAAGCTCAGTATCTGGAACCATGCCGTTTATAGACGAGTGCGAACGGCTAAAGGTTGGAATGAGTTGTTCTTAAATGAAGTAAATGGCGCCGATAGAAGCCACAGAAGTCAGTACCAAAACAATGATTTGTTCCAAAGACAACTTGACGCGCACTGTAACACTAGGCTTTTTAAGTGCAAGTAGCAGTAGGCGCAAGTAAACAAAAGCCCCAATGACCGATGCAATGAGTGCGAGCATAGCGGTATATGGTACGTGCGGAACCGCAGACCACAAAAGCGAAAACTTACCGAAGAAACCTGCCAATGGCGGAATTCCCGACAACGAGAACAACGCAAGTACCAGCGCAATACCAAGCAGCGGATTTTTCCAGGCAATGCCTTCCCAGTTAGCCAAAGCATCGGAGTCGTCATTGATGACTGAATTGATCGCAACGAGTGCAATTGTAGCGAGCGCATAAGCGGCCACAAACAAGAACAAATTGCTGTTGTGGATATCTGCAAGCGCAAAGAGCATAAGCCCTGCATTGGCAATGGAAGAGTAGGCAATGAGTCTGCGGAAGCTCGTTTGTTTCCAAGCCGTGATGTAGCCATAGAACATGGATACCACAATAAGGAGGCTCACGAGGTCAATCCAGAAGAAGTAAGAATCTCTAAATACCTGACCAAAGACATTCACCAACGCATAGACACCAGCAATTTTGACAACTGTAGCCATGTACATCAGTACTGCATTAGACGCACCGTCGTAAACATCTGGGCCCCAAAAATGGAAAGGAACAGCACCAATTTTAAAGGTAAAGCCAGCCAATAAAAATAAGCTGCCAATCATGGCCATTGGGCTCTGCCAAATACCGATGGCGAGGTTGGATTGAATTTCAATTAGCTGAAAACTACCGGTTGCACCATACAAAAGCGCAATGCCAAAGAGGATGATTGCAGAGGCAAACGAACCTGTAAAGAAGTATTTCACAGCTGCTTCGGCAGAAGTACTACTTCCTTTATCGATGCCAACCAAAACGTAAATTGGAATAGAAAGGATTTCTAAACCGATGAAGAACAACATGAGGTCGTTGGGCTGGGCCATTAAAATAGCACCACATAAAGAGAAGAGAATGAGGCCTAGGTAATCGCCTGTGTGTTCGTCGTCGCTTTTGTAACGCTTGTAACCACCTAGAATGGCTAAAAGTGTCACTGCACATAACAAAATGATGACCATGCCCTGTGTGGGTACATAAGCGGCATACGAAGAGAAAGGCGATGTGTAACTTCCTCTATAGTAAGCAGCTAAACCTGCTCCGATTAAACCTAAACTTGCAATCAGTATGGAGGCAACTGGTTTTTTGCTCATACCGGCAAAAAGACCAACGAGGCCTGCGAT
>JBIIZO010000071.1:0-10589 GCA_044346245.1 Crocinitomicaceae bacterium | reverse complement strand
TAATAGCCAAGTTCTCCGTTGCCACCTTCTACGGCGTGGTATACTTCACCAACTGGAAGTTCGGTCTCACCCATGACAATTTTGAAATGGTAAATGAGCGCTTCCATGTTGTTGTAGACATCTGCCTTTGCAGGAAGATAGAAGTCGGGGAGGTCTGCTTTGTAGTCGCCTTCGGGAAGGTTGTTGTAGGCTTGCGTGATGATGCGCAAACTTTGGCGAATTTCTTCTTGACGCACCATAAAGCGGTCGTAGGTATCACCGTTGACACCAACCGGGATGATGAAATCGAAATCTTCGTAAGAAGAATATGGATTCATGGCACGCACGTCGTAGTCTACACCTGCAGCGCGCAAGTTAGGTCCGGAGAAAGAATAAGAAAGGGCACGTTCTTCAGAAATGGGCCCAGCGCCTTTGGTGCGGTCCATAAAGATGCGGTTGCGCGCGAGCATGCTGTCAAATTCTTCAAATGCTTTTGGGAAAGTTTTAAGAAAAGACTTGAGTTTTTCGTGGAAAACAGGGGTGAAGTCGCGCTCAAAACCGCCGATGCGGCCCATGTTGGTGGTGAGGCGTGCGCCGCTGAGTTCTTCGTAGAGCTCGTAAATTTTTTCGCGTTCAGAGAACGGATAAAAGAAAGAGGTGAGTGCACCGGCATCAACGCCAATGACGGAATTACAAATAAGGTGATCAGCGATGCGGGCGAGTTCCATGATGATGACGCGCATGTATTGTACGCGCTTGGGGATGTCCACGCCGATGAGTTTTTCTACGGTCATTTCCCAGCCGATGTTGTTGATCGGGGAGGAACAATAGTTGAGGCGGTCTGTGATCGGGGTAATTTGGTTGTACGGACGACGCTCTGCCAATTTTTCAAAAGCGCGGTGGATATAACCTACCGTTTGTTCGGAAGAAATGATTTTTTCGCCGTCAACTTTTAAGATATTTTGAAAAATACCGTGCGTAGAAGGGTGGGTCGGACCAAAGTTAATGGTGGCCACATTGGCGGGGTCAGCCGCTTGTATTACATCTTTAAGATCTTGGCTCATAATTCATTGTTGTTACGTCCGAAAAATCTGTCGTCTTTGTCTTCGCGGGTGGCGTCTTCGAGGACGTATTCTTTGCGCATTGGGAAGTAATCCATGTCGTCCATGTTGAGGATGCGACGTAAATCGGGGTGCCCGTCAAAAATAATTCCGAAGAAATCATAGGTTTCGCGCTCCATCCAGTTGGCACCGGCAAATAAGTCGGTGATGGTGGCGATGTGCACGTTTTCTTTGGGTAAGTAGCCTTTGATGCGCAAACGCAAGTTGTTTTTCCAGGAGTGCAATTGATACACAACTGCAAATTCTCTGCCTTCTGTTTCCGGATAGTGAATACCTGCGATATTCGTGAGGTAATTGACACTGAGGTCTTGGTGCTGTTGCAACCAAGCAATGGCGTCGTGGATGCGCGCAGGCGTAAGCTCGACGTTGAGCATGCCAAATGCTTCTTCATGAGCCAAAACATCGGCGCCAAATGCCGCTTGAATAGCCGTGAGGTATTCTTGGTTATTTTGCTTCTCCATGTTGATCGATGTCGATTTGGTAGGTATCCATCAAATGCTTGTATTCTTCAGAATAGCGGCGACGGTTGGATTCTTTTTTGACGAGTTCGTGGATGTTCATGACCCCTTCGATGATTTGCTCTGGGCGTGGTGGGCAACCAGGCACATAAACATCTACCGGAATAATTCGGTCAATGCCTTGTAATACGGAATAGGTATCGAAAATACCACCCGAACACGCACAGGCCCCAACTGACAATACCCATTTAGGCTCAGCCATTTGTTCGTATACGCGTTTGAGTACAGGCCCCAATTTTTTTGAAATGGTTCCTGCAACAATAAGTAGATCTGCTTGGCGCGGTGTAAAAGACATGCGCTCCATGCCAAAACGCGAGAGGTCATAGGCGCTGCCCATGGTTGCCATAAACTCAATACCGCAACAAGAGGTCGCAAATGGCAAAGGCCAAACAGAGTTGGCACGTGCAAGCGCAATGGCTTTATCTAGGGTGGTCAGTTGATAACCCTCCCCGTTGATCGTTTCGAGGTCTTCTATTTTTCCCATTCTAATGCTCCTTTTTTATAGATATAGTAAAACCCGGTCAAGAAAAAACCGACAAACATAATAACTGCTAATAATCCTTCTAGTTTGAGCTCGTAAAAGTTTACTGCGTAAGGGTAAAAGAAAATGACCTCTACATCGAACAATACAAAGAGTATGGCCGTCATGAAATAGCGGATAGACACCGGGAAGCGGGCATTGCCTTGCGCGTCGATACCACATTCAAAGTTGTCGTCTTTTTTGGCAGAATTGATTCTTGGGGTGAGTATGTGCGTGACAAAAAGCGTGAAGATCACAAAACCTGCTGCGACTGCAACTTGCATCAGCAACGGTAGGTAATTGGCGCTAGAGGCTGTTTCCATTGGTCTATTTTAAGTGTGTAACAAAAGTTACTTTGGTTGGTTTGTTTTGCGCCACAAATTTACCTTTTAGTTTGGTTCTAACATAAAAAAAGCCGAGAAAATATTCCCGGCTTCTTATTTAGAATGCTTTTGAATTACTTGATATGAAAACGCAAACCGATGTTTGAGAAATTACCCGCGCTGAAGCTGGTTCCCAAGCCGGCAATTTGATTCACATTGAAGCCCGGGCGCAGTTCCATGTATAAATGAATAGGCATCCAGAAGTCACGTTTTTTACCCACCTGAAAATCAACGCCTAGTGGCGCATACACGCCAAAACCAAAGCCACCTTTAGTTTCAAAGGTTTCTTGTGTGTGTGTTCCGTTGTAGACCATGTCGTTGAAGAGGCCATAACCGTATCCGCTTCCGTAAGGAGAGACATACTGATTTACATTTGTTTGTGCATTGTAACTCAAGCCAAAATTGGCGCCAATTCCACCGTAAAAGCTCCAGCGTTTGTCGGCATTGTAGCGAAACAACAAAGAGGCGTCTAGGCGCAATTGTTCTTGCGAATAATTGGCATTGTAACTATGCGTGCTAAAAGAATCTACAAAAATTTGATCACCCGTTTGTGAACTCGTGAGGGTATCGATTCGGAAGGTTTCGGTAAATGAACCGCCAATTGATAACGCATTTTGTTGGTTGGTGTGCATGAGCCCTAAACGCAATGTAGCATTAGGTAATTTGGCCATTTTAAGTCCAACACTTAAAGATTGAGATTGACCAGGAAAATTCAAGTTCATTGCAGGATAAGACTGATACGAGCTCAAATCTTGTTGCAATAAGACCGACTGCGGCGCTAAAGTTTGAAAGTCCGATAGATTGCCTTTTCCAGCTCCAAAGAAGGCCCCATTTTGCAAATAAACTCCCTCGAAACTAATTTGGGCTTGAGAACTGCCCCAAGAAAGCAAGGCGAGACTTAAAAGTAATTTTTTCATAAATATTTTTTTAATAGCTACAACTACGAATTCAATCATTTATTGTTACAAGACGAATGTATTGTTGTTGATTTGGCGACACAAATTTGAGGATGTAAGCGCCGCTTTTGAGTGTACGAACGTCAATGAGCCCATTAGGATCAATTGTTCCTGTTTGAACCGTTTTTCCATTCGCATCATAAAAGGTGAAGGCAAGCGTTTCTGTTTGACCTTTGATGGAAATGTATTCCATACTCGGATTGGGATACACCTCCATTTGTGTGGTCTGTGTGTAGGGTTTATCCGAAAAACCTAGCGTAGGGTCGATAGAAACACCTCCATTGCCATTGATCACCCAATTGCTCGGATCGATGCCAATAGTGCCAACCACGGTACCAAAATTATACAGTGAAAACAATTCCACGTTGTTGTTGATTTCAAACCTAATAATGGTATCTGCCTGGCCTTGTCTGAGGATGCGCAAGGATATCGGGTTGGTAAAGGTGGGTGTAATGGTCGGCATTGAGGCCGTGTGGGAAATTTGCAAGAATAAATCGCTGCCATTTTGGTTGTATTGCACTTGGTAGGTCGGGAAACCTTCTCCGAAATACCATTGCTCAAAAAAGGCGTCTAGGTTGATATTGCAATAGTTGGCCACGTGATTTTTAAAATCGAGGCCTGTTGCGGTGCTGTGGGCAAAAGTGTTTTGGAAATCCTGCAGCGCGCCGAAGAATAAGCTGTCATTTTGAATGATGTAGCGCAAGGTATGGATGATGCCCGCGCCTTTGTCATAGGTGAGGCGGCCGCTGAAAATACGCGCCTCGTTCAAAGAATCCAAGACCCAAACGCTGCCGTCGGGTTGGTTCATGACGCTCTGATGCACTTGGCTCATGTGGTTGGCTTGCTGCCCGTTGTAGAGCGCGGCGAGCATCAGGTATTCGCTGTAAGACGCAAAGCCTTCGTTGAGCCAGATGTCGCACCAAGAAGCACACGTGACGTGGTTGCCCCACCATTGGTGAGCAAGCTCATGTGCGGTAAGTGTTTTTTCAAAGAAGCCTTGAGTGGTCATGGTTTGATGTTCCATACCTCCGCCAATAGGGGCCATGCAGTGTCCGTATTTTTCGTCGGCAAAAGGGTAGGGGCCAAATTGCGTGGCAAAAAGCTCGATAAAATCAGCTGTCTCATTGATCTCATCGATAAAGTTGGGAAGAGTTCCGGGGTTGTCGTAAACATAATTTTGGATCAAAACGGGCGACGGGCTTCCTTGCGGATTCGCATAAATATTGTACTCGACATATTTGGCAACGGCAACCGAAATAAGGTAATAATCTATCGGGTGGCGGTGTTTCCATTCATAGCGCGTGAAGCCATTGCCCAAAGGCACAACCTGCTCTAAAACACCATTTGATCCAGCCTTGCAGCTGTCCGGAACGGTAATTGCCACCGCACAAGAATCGGCCTTGTCTGTCAGGCTTTGCTTGACGGCAAACCATTCATAAGCCGAAAAAGGCTCAGACAAAGACCAAACAACTTTATTGCCCCAACTCGGCGAGCTGCCTGCAGTGAGGCCACTGCCACCCAACGGATTGGTTTGCGCGGTCGGCGGATTGCCTGCATAGGCCACATCGATTACAAAATGCTCTTGCGCATTTGCTGAGACGGGCACCCGGATTTTATTGGAAACCCTATTGTAATTCACGGTATTTCCATTCACTTTGATTTCACTGACCAATAAGCTTTCAAAGAGTTCGATAAGCGCCGAATCTAAGTCGACCAACGCTTTGGCATGGATTTGTATACTCCCCGATAAATAAGTAGAGATGTTATTCATGTTTAGGTCCAAGTTATAAAAATGGACGTCATATTTTTCGGTTTCAGCAATTTCAGCAACAGTTAAGGACGCACTTTTGGTCTGCCAACCTTTTGCCGATTTGCGCGCAGCACAACTCCCTGTGTTGTCTTGAGAGAAAGCCGTAAAGGAAATAGTGAAGAGAAAGAGGAGAAGAAGATTTTTCATAGCATTGATTTGCAACGAAATTAATTAATCTTTCGCTTCTAAAATTTAAATGGCTAACTTTGTTATATGCGCAGCATCAGTTTGGTTTTGGCTATTTATTTTGGTTTGCTTTCACTGGCACCACAATGGCTTGGACTGGAGTTTTTCAAGCTAGACGCACTTTTAGATCACTATGCGCAATTTCAACAAGAAAAAGAGCAAGATGGTTTTTGGTCTTTTGTACAAGAACACTACCTGCAGCAAGTCAACGACAACCAACAAGAACACCGCGAACTACCCTTTAAATCCGTGCAGTCCAATACGCTAGTGACGCTTTTTATGCCTGTCAAAAGCCCTGCTATTTTATTTGAAAACAACCTAACTGACCTTTCGAGACAAAATATCTTGTCTGCCCCCACGTCAGTTTCTATCAACGACTTTTTTGAATTCTGGCACCCTCCTCAATTGGTATAGCTTAAGTCCTTTAAGTTTTACTTTCTAATTGAGTTTATATGTTAAATCGCATCATTTTTTGGTCGATTCACAACAAATTAATTGTTGCCGTCTTGACCCTCGCCCTCATTGTTTGGGGCTTATTTTCACTTTCTAAATTACCTATTGATGCCGTTCCGGACATCACCAACAACCAAGTGCAGGTGGTCACCACAGCCGCTTCCTCGAGCGCTTTAGACATCGAGCGCTTCGTTACTTTCCCAGTGGAGCAAACAATGGCCACCATTCCGGGCATTGAAGAAATCCGTTCGTTTAGCCGCTTTGGCCTGAGTGTCGTGACCATCGTTTTCACCGAAGACACCGATATCTACTGGGCGCGCCAGCAAGTTCAAGAAAGACTTTCCGAGGCCAAAAACAACATTCCAGCAGGTTTTGGCGAGCCCTCCATGGCGCCACTCAGTACCGGTTTGGGTGAAATCTTTCAATATACCTTGCGCGCCAAAAAAGGCTACGCACAGCAATATAGCCCTGCCGATTTGCGCAGCATCCAAGATTGGGTCATTCGACGCCAGCTTTTGGGTGTCAAGGGCGTTGCCGATGTCAGTGGTTTTGGTGGCGAGCTCAAAACTTATGAAATCGCAATCGACCCGCTATTGCTTAAGGCCCATGAAATTACCCTAGACGAAGTCTTTACAGCCGTTTCGCAAAACAACGAAAACACCGGCGGTGCTTACATCGAGCGCCACAACATGACGACTTATATCCGAACCGAAGGGCTAGTCGGTAGTTTGTCCGATATCGAAAACATCCAAATCAAGCACCCGAGTGCCGAAACACCGGTATACATTCGGGATATCGCAGCGGTCAAGTACGGTGCGCAGGTGCGTTATGGCGCGCTCACCTACAACGCCGAAGGTGAGGCGGTTGGTGGCATTGTCTTGATGCTCAAGGGCGCCAATTCTTCCGAAGTGATTTCGCTCGTCAAAGAACGCGTGGCGCAAATTGAGCGCACTTTGCCCGAAGGGGTCGCATTAGAGGTCTATCTAGACCGCACCAATCTGGTCAATCGCGCAATTCATACCGTCAGTACCAACCTCATAGAAGGTGCGTTAATTGTGATTTTCGTTTTGGTGCTTTTGCTGGGCAACTTGCGTGCTGGCCTCATTGTCGCTTCCGTGATTCCACTTGCCATGCTCTTTGCGATCTCCCTAATGAATGTCTTTGGGGTTTCGGGTAACCTGATGTCTTTGGGCGCGCTAGACTTCGGCCTCATTGTAGACGGCGCCGTTATCATCGTGGAGTCCACATTGCATTTATTACAGAACAGGCGCAGCAAGCAGCTTTCTCAAGTCGAGATGAATCAGGAGGTTTACGCTTCCGCTTCCAGATTCAGCAAAAGTGCCGTTTTTGGACAAATCATCATTTTGGTGGTTTATTTACCCATTTTAGCGTTGGTCGGTATCGAAGGCAAGATGTTCAAACCGATGGCGCAGACAGTTATTTTTGCCATCCTTGGTGCGCTCATTTTATCACTGACTTACGTGCCCATGATCTCTTCTTTGGTGCTCTCTAAAAAAATCCAAGTCAAAAAAACAATTTCAGACCGCATCATTGAAAAACTCAAAAATCGATACATTCCGGCGTTGACTTTTGTGTTGCGCAAACAAAGATGGGTCTTGACGACCGTCGTTTTACTTTTTTTGACCTCCATCTTTCTCTTCAATCAATTGGGTGCTGAATTTATTCCTTCCTTGGACGAAGGTGATTTTGCCGTAGAGACCCGCCTGATGACTGGCTCTGGGCTCACCAAAACCATTGAAACCACGACCAAAGCTTCGCGCATTTTGCTGCAAAAGTTTCCTGAAATTAAGCAGGTAGTTGGTAAAATTGGAACGGCCGAAATCCCGACAGACCCCATGCCCATGGAAGCCTGTGACCTCATGCTGATCCTCAAAGACAAAGAGGAGTGGGTGAGTGCCGATGACAAAGAAGCCCTCGCCGCCAAAATGCAAGCGGTTTTGGACAAAGAATTGCCGAGTGTTTCTTTTGGTTTTCAGCAACCCATCCAGATGCGCTTCAACGAACTCATGACCGGCGCCAAACAAGATGTAGTGGTCAAGGTGTATGGCGAAGATTTCGACAAGCTATCTGCCTATGCCAAGCAAATTGGCGGTATTTCTTCCAAAATTTCCGGTGTGCAAGATGTTTATGTGGAAGAGCTTTCGGGCTTGCCTCAACTCATTGTGCGCTATGACCGCGATGCGTTGGCGCGCTACCAAGTGAGCATTGAAGAAGTGAACAGAGCGCTCAACCTGGGTTTTGCAGGTCAAATTGCAGGTTTTGTATTTGAAGGCGAGCGCAAATTTCAGTTAGTAGTCAAGCTACGCGAGTCCGACCGCAGCCAGCTGACCGATATCGAGCAACTTTACGTCAACAACGCAGCAGGTCAGGAAATCCCTTTGGCAGAGCTCGCGCAAATCCAAATCGAAAACGGCCCAAATCAAATCCAGCGCGACGACGCCAAGCGCCGCATCCTTGTAGGTTTCAACGTCCGTGGCCGAGATGTCGAGAGTATCGTAGAAGAACTACAGCAAAAAATGGATCGACAAATAGAGTTTGAAACGGGTTATTTTTCGCAAATAGGCGGCACCTTTGAAAACTTGGTTCATGCCCGCGCGCGCTTGCTCATTGCCGTTCCAATCTCGCTTTTGCTGATTTTCTTTTTATTGTACCTGACTTTCCAATCCGTCAAGCAAGCTGCGCTGATCTATTCAGCTATACCTTTAGCTTCAATCGGGGGTATTATTGCGCTGTATATGAGAGGGATGCCTTTTTCCATTTCTGCAGGAGTTGGCTTTATTGCACTTTTCGGCGTAGCAGTGCTCAACGGCATTGTCTTGATTGCCGAATTCAATTCCCTGAAAAAATCAGGAGCGCCACTGATGCAAGTAGTTTTGCGCGGAACAGCCAATCGTCTGCGCCCCGTATTACTCACCGCAACCGTCGCATCTTTAGGCTTTTTGCCTATGGCGCTCTCGCACGGAAGTGGCGCTGAAGTGCAAAAGCCTTTGGCAACCGTTGTAATCGGCGGGCTCATCACCGCTACCATCCTTACGCTATTCATTTTGCCGTTGTTGTATGTGCTATTTGAAAAACCCTTTAAGTTGCGTCGCAAAAAAGGCATCTTATTAATGGCCATCTTGACCTTTTCGACTGGCATTTTTGCACAACAAAAATATACCGATGCCCAATTATTCAGCATGCTCCTCGATCAAAATGGCCAGATCAAGGCCGCGGTCATCGAAGCGCAGCGCCAGCAAAGTTTAGCCACAGGCGCAGCAGGTTGGCAGCCCCTTTCGGCAACTTTTATGATTGGGCAGTTCAATTCTGCGTATCGAACAGACAACAACCTCACGCTTGGTCAAACGATTCCGTACAATGGTGCCCTGCGTTTGCAAAAGGAAATCGGTAAGGCAGCTGGTCATTTATCCGAACAAGATTTGGCTTTGCTCAAAAAAGAGTTCAAAAGAACCTTGGACGAACAACTAGAGCAAATTCGCCTGCAAAACGCATTGCTCGATTTAGCCAAGCAGCAAGATACCTTGTATCAACTGCTCGATCAAAAAATGACGCTACGCGTAGCGCTAGGTGAGGCGCCCAAAATGGATCAAATTCTTGTGCACTCCAAAGCCATGCGCGCCCATGCCGCCGTTGCCAAGCAGACACAAGATTTGCTAAATGCGTGGTCGGCACTTCATGCGCTTTTGGCTTACAAAGGCCAAGATTTTGAATTGGCGCAAGTAGAGGCGATTGATTTTTTAACGCCACCAACCTTCAGTACCCAGCTCACGCACCCAAATATACTGCGCTACGACATCGAAGCCAAACAACTACAGCTCCAAAATGAGCTCAACAAAGCGCAGCAGCTTCCTGTTTTGGGCTTGGCTTACTTCAATCAGTCATTGGTGGGCATTCAAAATATCAATGGCGCCGATCAGTATTTTGGTCCTAACAATAGATTTCAGGGCGCTCAGATCCAAACGCAAATCCCGATCGATTACAAAGCTTATAAAGCGAGAAATACCGCACACGAATTGGCACTTGCGCAAAATGAACTCCGCAAAAATCAACAAGTACTCGATTTACAGAGTACCCAAACCAAGCTTTATGTAGAGTTGACCAACCTCATTGAGCATTATACAGCAGTTGCCGCACCTATTCAAGCTGAACTGGTCAAACTACAAGCCGACGCTGCTTTGCAACTCAATAGCGGCCAAATTTCCTTATTAGATTTTATTCAACTCCAAGATTATCAATTGGCCTTGCAAGACGAACTTTTGCAGTGGCAGCACCAGCTCAAATTGTCACACATTTCCTATGAATGGATCAAAAATTAAAATGAACATGAAAACGCAAATCATCTTACTCGGGGCGCTCATTAGCTTCTTATTTAGCGCCTGTTCTTCTCAAAAAGACGAAGCACCTGCAAGCGCAGCATCTACTCACCAACAATTCAAACTATCTGCCCAACAAGTGCAGGCCCTCGGGATCGAGCTTGGTTCACTCAGTGCGCAGCAAATGGGCCTTAGTGTTTTTGCCAATGGCATCATCGATGTGCCGCCGCAAAATAAATCGTACATCGCCATGCCTTTTGGAGGTTACATCAAAGAAATCAAGGTCTTGGATGGCATGATGGTTAAAAAAGGCCAAGTACTGTTGGTAG
>JBIIZO010000190.1:0-3149 GCA_044346245.1 Crocinitomicaceae bacterium | reverse complement strand
ACATCAAAGCCACCATGCCCGGTGTGGTCACGGGCAACGACGCTTATTATGCGGCGAAAGGTCGTTACAGTCTTTTTTTCACTTGCAACTCTTGGGTGAACTCAGGTCTGCAGGCTTGTCAGCAAAAATCCTGCTACTGGACAGCCTTTGCCGGAGGTATCTTCTATCAGTATGGCCATTAAAACGTTTTACCTCATTGTTTTCAGTTTCATCTATTCAATGGCCATGAGTCAAGATTACATTGTTTTTATCAACGGCTATCGCGGACCCAAATACGACCATGAACTTCCAGACAACAAAATCCATTTAAATGACCCAACGGGCTATTGGTACAAACTCGACGACAGCATCCAAAAGCGCTTCCCGAATACTACAGCCTACTATTTTGATGCGCATCATCCGATTTACACTTCCACCCACCGCAAAATGTCTAAGGCGGTCGGGTCTTATTTATTATCTAGGTTTTGCTGGTTTCGCAAAGACAGCAGATGGGTGTTGAACAAAACAATCAATGAAAGTGGCTTTCAGCAACGCGTTGAAAATGGCAGATTGGCCGGCATCGCACTTAAAAATGAACTCCAAGGAAAAGGACTATGCAAAGTCTATTTTGTTTGCCACAGCATGGGTTATGCCTACATGTTAGGCATGATCGATGAACTCAACGGCTACGTTGATTTTGGAAAAGCACTTATTTTGTCGCCAGAAGGCGCGAACACAGCGGGCCGCAACTGGGCGCTCTTTGAAGAAGTCTGGCAATACGGCGCCAGGGCCGGTGACAAACAAGCCGACCCAATTTGCTTACAAGACGGAATCGCACCACAAATGCCCGTGGTAGGTTTAGACAAATTACCCACTACAACCAAAGGCGGCCGGGTATATATTCCTGACGACTATCCTAAGAAAAAACTGGGCTTCATCAAGAGCCATCACCTCGCCTACTACGATTGGTTCCACTGGATCGGGCCAACTGATGAAGGCTATTTTAAGCCGTAGCTTTGCGGCTAGGTCTAAAGAGCCATATGCTCAGTACTGCTGCTATCGAGAATAAAAAAGCTGCAAAAGCAATTGCCCGTGCTGGCACCCCACCAAGGAGGTTGTTGTAAATTGCACCAAAAGTGAGCGTTTCAATTAACATCGGAATCACGATCATCATGTTGATGATCCCCATGTAAACACCGTACTTTTCTCTTGGCAATTCCTTCACCACCATCAAATATGGAACCCCCATGATACTGGCCCAAGCGATGCCCAAACCAATCATGTTGATCAATTGCCATCCTTGATGCTGTGTCTGAGAGAACTGAAAAAGGCCTATGGCTGCAATGCCTAACGCAAAAGCATGGACTTTATAGGCTGAGATTTTAGCTAACACGCGCATCAAAAGCAGCGCTACAATAAATGTAACAATGTTGTAGGTGGCATTCAGGAGCCCCGTAAAACTTACTGCCTGAGCAAAATCGGCATGCTGATTCATTGCTGAACCTACTGGAATATCAAATATCGTTTGGGCAACAGACAGTGAAGAAAACTGCCAATACACAAATAAAGCATACCACTGAAATAAGTAGAGCAAGGCCAGTTTCCATAGCACTTTAGGCATATCCTTTATGGCTACAATCACGTCAATAATTGGTGAAAACAAGGTCTTTTTTTCCTTGTGCAAAAGCGTTAACTCCTCAGCTGTTGGCGGATTTTCTTTAGTCTTGTGCATCGCCCACAAAATGGTGGTGATCGAGGCAATTCCCCCCACAATAAAAGCTACATACACCCAAAATGGCAAGCCATTAGTTGTCGTTTGGCTCAAAAACTTACTCTTTTGTAAAAAATACAGACAAAGATTGGCGAGCGTAATTCCAAAGCCCGTAAAAAAGCTCTGGATGAGGAAGCCTCGTCGCTGCTCTTCTTCGGGCAACACATCTGCCACAAAAGCTCTGTATGGCTCCATTGCCGTATTGTTTCCAGCATCTAGTATCCAAAGCAGCCCTGCCGCCATCCAAATACTCGAACTAAAAGGAAAGGCAAACAATGCCAAAGAGCAAAGGATGGCTCCGATTAAAAAATAGGGCTTTCTGCGACCCAAGCGCGGATGCCAAGTACGGTCACTCAGTGCACCAATGAGTGGTTGCACCAACAAACCGGTCATCGGGCCTGCTAAATTCAGGAGTGGTAATTCGTCCGGATTCGCACCCAGCAACATATAAATAGGGTTGACCGCCGTTTGTTGTAAGCCAAAACTATATTGAATACCCAAGAAACCGAAGTTCATGTTCCACAGCTGCCAAAAGCTAATGGGTGTGTTTTTATTCAGCATGGTATTTTAAGTTAAAGTCGTAATCAATCCAGGCATCTGCTTTCTCTTTTTTTGCCACAACGAGCTCGTGCTCTTTCTCTAAAACCTTTTCAATAAATGGGTCATTCACCTCGTTACCTCGACTTCGTTTTTCACGTAATTCGCGTGTTTGAAGGTAATTACGCGACATGAATAAGTTGAAATCAGTTTCATTTTGATAAAAAGCATAAGTGCCTTCCACGATAAGAACGGTTACATCTTTAACTTGATAACTGATTTCTTCTATCTTGTTTTCATAGTAATGAACTACAGGCGTCAGAACGGTTTGTGCGCCACTTTTAAATTGGCTCAGCACTTGTTGCATGCGCTGCAAATCAACCTCTTGGGGGCCTACATTTTGCATTCCAAGCAAACGGTTTTGGTGATTGAGCGCTGGTGGCAGGATATAAAAATCATCCATATGCAAGATCAAAGCCTGCTGCCCTAATGCTGAAAACGCAGCTTTCAAAGCGAGCGCCATGTGTGTTTTGCCACTCCCTGATTCACCGGCAATAGCAATTACTTTTTTGTGCTTATCGGTGAGCTCCGTAAAAACAGCAAGCAACTGTTCTGCCGCACTTGCATTGATCTTGCTACTATCTATAACCTCTCCTATCATAATGCTAAAAGTGATTTAATTTGTTGGTATTCTGCACATAAAAACAAATATCCCGATGCCGAAAAGCACATGTCTTTTTTACCGCCTGGTTGTTGGTCATTAACTGAGATATACTCAGAGAAGTCAAAGTGATCGGTTTGAGCCAAAAAGCGTTCATAAGATGCTTTCATTTGATCGGCTAAATTGGCTGAGGCGCAAAAG
>JBIIZO010000070.1:0-10798 GCA_044346245.1 Crocinitomicaceae bacterium | reverse complement strand
ATTTTATTTCCTAGTTGAATTTGAAGCTGAAGGCAACGTTGTTGCAGATTACGAATTGATGATGAAGCGCGACGAGCGTGTTCTCCGATTCTTAACTGTAAAAATGGATACCGATCACCTTGCCTACGCTGACAAGCGTCGTGCAAAAGCTGGAGCAACTGCCTAATTTATTGTCAAACCCATTAAACAACGAGACATGTCAAACGATATCCGTTACCTTACTCCGATCAACATCGATATTAAAAAGGAGAAGTACTGCCGCTTTAAGAAAAGTGGAATTAAATTCATCGACTACAAAGACGCTAGTTTCTTATTGAAATTGGTTAACGAACAAGGTAAAATTTTACCACGTCGCATTACCGGTACTTCACAGAAGTATCAAAAACGTGTCAACAAAGCCATTAAGCGTGCGCGTCACCTCGCGATTTTGCCTTACGTTGGCGACATGTTGAAATAAGTCATTGTTGAACGATATAACTGAGAAATCATGGAAGTCATTCTAAAGAAAAATGTAGATAAACTCGGTTACACCAATGAGGTAGTAACTGTGAAGCCAGGATACGGGCGCAATTTCCTTATCCCACAAGGGTATGCTGTATTAGCTACCGCAAGTGCTAAAAAAGCACACGAAGAAATCATGCGTCAGAAGTCGCACAAAGAATCCAAAATGTTGGCTGAAGCCCAAGCAATTGCTACTAAGTTAGCTGACGTTGCTGTAAGCATCGCTACTAAGGCTGGTGAAAACAACAAAATCTTCGGATCTGTTAACACCGTTCAGCTTGCAGAGGCTCTTCGTGGCCAAGGATTCGACATCGATCGCAAATCTCTCAAAATCAAAGATGAGCCAATTCGCGAGCTCGGAACATTTGAAGCAGAAGCCAACCTTTACAAAGGTGTGAAGCAAAGCTTCAAATTTGACGTCATCAGTGAATAAGCTATTCTGAAAAGCATAAAAAAAGCCTCGCAATTTGCGAGGCTTTTTTTATGCTTTAAAATTCCTAAAGAAATTACATTGAAGTTCCTAATGAATTAAAGTGCTTTGACCAAATATTCTTTTACATAATTACTCACACCTTCTTCTAGGCTATGGAACCCATCTGCGTAACCAGCAGCCAAAAGTTTACTCATGTCAGCTTCAGTAAAATATTGGTATTTGTCTCGGATGTCAATAGGGGTATCGATAAAGGATATGTTTGGCGTGAGGTCTAGGGCCTCGAAGGTAAGGCGTGCTAAATCGTAAAACGTACGCGCTTTACCAGACCCAAGGTTGTAAAGGCCGCTTGCTGGGAGCGTATCTTGTAAAAACTGACAAACTTTGGCCACGTCTTTCACATAGACGAAATCGCGGAGTTGTTCGCCGTCTTTGTAATTGGGGTCATGGGATCTGAAAAGGTTCATGGCGCCGTTGGCCTGAATTTGTTTGTAAGTGTGCAAGACCACGCTTGCCATTCGGCCTTTATGGTATTCTTTCGGGCCGTAAACATTAAAGAATTTGAGCCCGTACCAGTTGGGTGGCGTTTGGTTTTGTGCGAGTGCCCAGATGTCAAAGTCATTCTTCGATTTGCCGTACAAGTTGAGCGGCTGCAACTGGCTGCTCAGGGCGTGTTCGTCTTTGTAACCGAATTCGCCAAGGCCGTAGGTGGCCGCAGAGCTCGCGTAGACCAACGGAATTTGCTGCGCCGAACAAATGCGCCAAATAGCCTGGCTGTAGTGCAGGTTGAGGTGATCAAGTGCTGCTTGACTTTTTTCGGTGGTGTCGGTGCGGGCACCGAGGTGGAAAACGAAGGTAACGGAAGCCGCGTTTTCTTCAAACCAAGGCAAAAAGGCCTCGCGGTCTATGCATTGTTCAAAGGAGAGGTTGGTCCAGTTTGGTTTTTTGGCTTCTGCTGAAAAGTCGTCTATTAAAATGAGGTCTTGCTGCCCTGCAGCGTTGAGGGCTTCTGCTAAATAGCTGGCAATAAAGCCGGCTGCTCCGGTAACGACAATCATGTTAGAACAAGCCGTTGATTTCGGCGTCAATTACGTTGATGATTTTTCCGAGGTCTTCTTGGTTCTCAGGGAAACGATTGTTGTCGACGTCAATGATGAGTAATTTACCTTTGTCGTAGGTAGAAATCCAGGCTTCATAGCGCTCGTTGAGGCGCTTGAGGTAGTCTAGGCGAATACTTTCTTCGTAATCGCGACCGCGCTGCTGGATTTGCGAAACCAATGTAGGCACGCTGGCACGCAAGTAAATGAGTAAGTCTGGGGCAGACACGAAAGAATCCATGAGGTTGAACAGCGAAAAGTAGTTTTCGAAGTCGCGGGTGGTCATGAGGCCCATGGAGTGAAGGTTGGGCGCAAAGATAAATGCGTCTTCGTAGATGGTGCGGTCTTGAATGACGGTATGTGTAGATTCTTTGATTTCTTGGATTTGCGTAAAGCGGCTATTGAGATAATAGATTTGCAGATTGAAAGACCAACGCTGCATGTCGTGGTAGAAATCGTTGAGGTAGGGGTTTTGATCGACGTCTTCGAAGTGGGTGTCCCAGTTGTAATGTTTTGAAAGTAAATTGGTTAAGGTGGTTTTTCCGGAACCGATATTTCCTGCGATAGCGACGTGCATAACTAAAAATTTAGAGGGCTAAAGTACGACATTTACAGTGAAACGTCAAAAATTGCGCCCTACATTTTCAGTCTAAAAACCTTGATTTTTTGTCCTTGTTGAAAATAAAATTGATCTTGTAAAACCTGTAGCTGTTGGTAGTTTTGAATCGGGAGTTCAATTCGACTTGAATGGATACTAGGCTTTAATTTTTCTATCCAATTTTGATTTTGAATCCAGATTTCATTTTGATAGCCAAATAGGGTGAGGTCTGGGGTTAAAGTCAACTTTTTGACCAAGGTAAGGTTGCGGTCATACTCAAAATAGCGTCCGTCGCTAAGTAGGCAGATGAGGTTTTGTTGGTATTCAAAGAATTGAACAATTTGTACGTCCTTGCTGCCTTCAAAACAGTTGTCTACGATTTGAACCGCTTGAGCTGTATTGATATTGAATAAAATCAAGCGCTCGCGATACTGGTCAAATAGCCATATAAAATCTGGCCGTTGGCTAATTGCTACGTTGGCAACGCTCGAAAAGCCAAAATCGAAAAAAGCCAATAAACCATCTTTTAATTGTAAGGTGTTATCGACGACCCCCATCATTTGTTGTCCTTCTGAAAAAAGGAGTGCGCGCAGGCCACTGATTGCTTGCACATTAGTGATGTCGGCTAGGATTTTATACGTTTCTTGGAAGGGTTGCTGATTTTGCTCGTTTTGCAACCAAACGGTGTTGTCTTTCCATTGATAAAGTTGGCCCCATTCGTCGCTAGTCCAGTGGTAGGTACTGTCTTTGAGTGTGAGTTCTTTTTCTAAAATCCAAGTTTGCCCCATCGAATGAAGACCAATCAAAATATAAAAAATGAGGGCAAGTATTTTCAAAGTAGGCCTATAATTTCTTTTAGTAAGGTATCTGAATTTTGCAAACGCGGTACCTTGTGCTGGCCACCAAGTTTGCCTTTTTGCTTGAGCCAGCGCTGAAATGTTCCTGCTGGCGCCATGGTAAGTAACGGAACTCCGATGTTGATATTGCCTTTGCGCTTGGCATCGTAATCGGCATTGCCATTTTTAAGCGCTTGGTCTAGGGTTGCACAAAACGCAGCGTCATCAGTAGGGTTTTGTTCAAATTCAATGAGCCAATGGTGGCGGCCTACTTGTGTGTCTTCAGAAAAATCTGGTGCAACAGTGTAGTCGCGCACTTGTACGCGGTGTGCAAGGCAAGCTTCGCTCAGGGCTTGTTCGGCGTGCTCAATGATGAGTTTTTCACCAAAAGCATTGATGTAGTGTGCTGTGCGGCCACTTACCACAAAGCGATAAGGCTGGGTTTGGGTAAAGCGGACGGTATCACCAATGATGTAGCGCCACAGGCCAGCTGAGGTCGAAATGACCAACGCGTAGTCGATGTCGGGTTGTACTTCTTCGAGTGAGTAGACGGTTGAAGAAGCCAAACCTTCAAAGCTTGACATCGGGATGAACTCAAAGAAAACTTCCGAATTGGTAAGCAAAAGCAAGTCTTTGCTGTCTTTTTGGTCTTGCAAGCCAAAATAGCCCTCAGAGGCATTGTAGTTTTCGACGTAATTCATGTCGGTTTTGCCAATAATATTTTCAAAGGCTTGCCGATAAGGTACAAACGAAACACCGCCATGGATGTAGAGCTCTAAGTTGGGCCAAACCTCTGCAATGGTTGCTTTCTCGCTTTTTTCTAAGACTTTTTGCAAGAGCAAAAGCGTCCAGCTCGGCACACCCGCAATGATACAGATATTTTGATCCAGAACAGAAGCCGCCATGCGGTCTAGCTTTTCTTCCCAGTCTTCTAAAAGTGCGATTTCTTTTTTAGGGGTGCGTCGCAATTCTGTCCAGATGGGGAGGTTGTTGATGATGATCGCAGAGAGGTCGCCGATAAAGACGCCGTGGCTGTGCTGCTCAATTTTGCCTGTGCCGCCAACAATGAGGTGCTTGGCGTTGTAGAGTTTGCGGCCTTCAAAATTGTGGTAATACTGAGCGAGTAAGTCTTTGCCGCCTGCATAATGGTTCTCTAAGAGCGAACTCTCGGTAATGGGCAGTATTTTGATGCGGTCTGCGGTGGTGCCAGATGATTTGGCAAACCATTTGGTGGCTCCGGGCCAAAGTAAATCGGTTTCGCCTTCTATGGCGCGGTCAATGAAGGGCTTGAGTGTGCCGTAATCTGAAAGCGGCACTTTGTTTTTGAAATCGTTGTAATTTGCTAATTCAGCAAAATCAAAGGATTTGCCGTATTGCGTTTGAGCCCCTTCGAGCAGTAAAAACTCAAGTGTGCGCGCTTGATTGGCAAGGGCTTGATCGCGGTAGTCGTGAATGCGGTCCATACGCCGGCCAATCCACCATGAAAATAAGGTGTTAAACGGCATATGTTAATTGAAGTGGCTTAACCCCAAATGAGGATAGACACTAAAATGCTGATGAGGGCTACGGTGATGATGGTGCCAATTGCGGCAGTAGAGCCTTCGAAAAAATTATCTGACATAAGGTTGTTTTTTGAGTTTCAAAAATAGCAAATCTTTTAATCTCGATTGCCCAAAAGACGTAATAAAGACAAGAATAAATTCACAAAAGTTAAATACAATTGAAAACCAGCAAATAAAGCCAACTTTTGACGCAAGGTGCCATCCATTTGGGCTTGGTGAGCCATGTTTTTGATCATTTGCATTTCGTAGGCTACTAACCCTGTGAAAATGAATACAGACACCAAAGAAATGATGTAATCAAAGCCGCTGCTGCCTAAAAACATATTGACCACGCTCGAGATAATGACGCCAAAAAGAAGCATGTAAAGCAAACTGCCAAACTTAGTGAGGTCTGTTTTGGTAGTGTAGCCCAAGAAAGCCATGAAGCCGAAAGAACCTGCGGTTAAAAGGAAGGTGGTGGCCAGCGTTCCGGTGGAGTAGCTCATGAACAAAATAGATAAGCTCATGCCCAATAAAACAGAATAAATGACAAAAAGCGCCATTAAGGTGCCAAATGAGAATTTATTGAAGCCTCCAGCCATGGCAAAGGAAATCAGGATCGGTGAGAACAAAACCACGTAAAAGAACATGGAAACCCCGCCAGACGCCGTCATGAAAAGTGAACTCATTAGCTCGGTGTTGGTACCGATGATATAAGAAATGGCCCCGGTGATGGTGAGGGCTGCAAACATGTAGTTGTAAACGCTCTTGATGAAATCGCGGGCGTAGTCTTGGCTGAGGGAGCCAGAGTTTTGGTAATTGAGATCTTCCATGGTTAATGAATTTTTGCTTGTACTAAATTAATAAATTCTTTGCGCGTGGCATCGTTGGTCATGAAAATTCCGGTAAACGCACTGGTGGTGGTGACCGAATTTTGTTTTTGTACACCGCGCATTTGCATGCACATATGTGCGCACTCCACAACAACGGCCACGCCTAAAGGGGCAAGGGTGCGCTGAATGCAGTCCCGGATTTCAATGGTGAGCCGCTCCTGCACTTGTAGCCTGCGGGCATAGGCGTCTACAACGCGCGGAATTTTGCTGAGCCCAACAATTTTGCCGTCCGGAATATAGGCGATGTGCGCTTTGCCAAAGAATGGCAGCATGTGGTGCTCGCACATAGAGTAAACTTCGATGTCTTTGACGATGACCATTTCGGAGTAGGCTTCGTGAAAAATAGCCGAATCTATGATGGAGTCCGGGTTGAGGTCGTAGCCGCTCGTTAAAAATTGCATGGCTTTGGCCACGCGTTCGGGTGTTTTGAGCAAGCCCTCGCGGTTAGGGTCTTCGCCGAGTTGTTCGAGCACGCCTTTGTAGAGGTCTTGCAATTGACTGTTTTCCAAGTGAAATGATTTAGTACGCTGAGTATTAGAACTAAAAAGGTTCTTTTCCGCCGTAGTATTCTACGTAGTTGTTTTCGGTCTCGACCAATTTGATTTTGGCGAGTTCTCCGCCGTTTTCGAGTACGAGCGGGGCGAGGATGTCCCAGATGGCAATAGCCATGATTTCGGTAGATGCCATTTGGCCTGCCAAAAATGGTACGTCGAGGTTGAGGTTTTTGTGGTCGAGGGCTTCGATGATGTGCGTCTTGACCAATTGGCTCAGAAGTTTGAGGTTCATGATGAAACCGGTGTCGGCGTCCGGAATGCCTTTGACGGTAACCCAGAGCTCAAAGTTGTGGCCGTGCCAGTTGTGGTTGGCGCATTTGCCGAATACTTCCCAATTTTTTTCGTCGGACCATTCAGGGCGCCATAGTTTATGGGCGGCATTGAAGGTTTCGCGACGGGTGATATATGTTGTTTTCATGACAAAAGCCTAATTACGATACAAAGTTAGTAAGAATGTGGCATTTCATGAGACCATCGCGGTCAATTTCTGTCAATTCGACAGCTACAATTTGATTGATGAGCGCTTCATTATACGGCGTCTTGACTTTCACGTAGTTTTCGCTGAAGCCGTATAGCCAACCTTCGTTTTCTTCTTGTTCAAAAAGGACAGCTTTTCGCTTGCCAACTTGTGTCTGGTAAAAGGCCATTTTTTTGCGATCGGAGAGCAGGTGCAGGATTTTGCTTCTTTCGCGTCGGGTCTCCATTGGTACTTTCGCTCCGAGTTTTGGGGCGCCAGTATTAGCTCTTTCGGAATACGTAAAGACGTGTAGGTAAGAGATATCGAGATCCTTGAGAAAATTAACTGTTGCCAAGAAAACTTCGTCGGTCTCGCCGGGGAAACCAACAATGACATCTACGCCAATGCAGGCATCGGGGTTGGTCGCTTTGATGCGCTCCACTCTTTGGGCGTACAAACTCGTTTTGTATTTGCGGCGCATTTTTTCGAGGATGTCGTCGGAGCCACTTTGGAGCGGGATGTGAAAGTGTGGTGCAAAGCGTTTGGATGTCTTTAAACAAAAGTCGATGATGTCGTCTGAGAGCAAGTTGGGCTCGATAGAAGAAATCCGAAAGCGCTCAATGCCCACTACTTCGTCCAAAGCTTGGGTTAAGTCAAAGAAATTTTCTTCACCGCCTTGTCCGAAGTCACCGATATTGACACCCGTGAGCACCACTTCTTTGACTGCCGTTTGGGCAATTTTTTGCGCTTCGGCAACAGTGGCGGCAATGGATGCGTTGCGGCTTTTGCCACGAGCGAGCGGAATGGTGCAAAAAGTACAGAAGTAGTCGCAGCCGTCTTGTACTTTTAAAAAGGAACGGGTGCGGTCTCCGTAGGAATGCGATGGAATGAAGTCGTGGGTGTGCTTGATGTTGTCGTGCACCACTTTTACTTCGCTTTTCTTTTCGAGATGCGCCAGTACATTGAATTTTTCATTGGCCCCCAAAACGAGGTCAACACCAGGAATACGGCTGATTTCTTCTGGTTTGAGCTGCGCGTAGCAACCCAAAATGATCACCATTGACTCCGGTGATATTTTCTTGGCGCGCTTCACGAGCTGCTTGCATTTTTTGTCGGCGTTCTCTGTTACAGAGCAAGTATTGATGACAAAAACATCTGGTTTGTCTTCGAAATCGACCTTGGCAAAGCCGCCGTCTTCAAAGAGCCGCGCGATTGTAGAGGTCTCCGAAAAGTTAAGTTTACAACCAAGTGTATAAAATGCAACACGTTCGAACTGATTCATCGCTACAAAAGTACAAAATCCTTAACTTTGCATCAAACTAAAGTTATGAAGTACGATATCGCGGTCATAGGAGGAGGAATAGTTGGCGCAGCCACTTTTTACAAGCTTCAAAAAAAATTCCCCAACCTCAGCATCGTGCTATTCGAAAAAGAAAAAGTGCTCGCCGATCACCAAACTGGCAACAACTCTGGCGTGATCCACTCCGGGCTCTATTACAAACCGGGTTCGCTCAAGGCGCGCAACTGCATTCAAGGCCGCAAAGAACTCGTTCAATTTGCCAAAGATTACAACATTGCCCACGACGTCTGTGGTAAGGTTGTGGTGGCCACCGATGCTTCCGAACTTCCGAACATGGACAAAATCTTCAATACGGGTCTAGAAAACGGCATTGAAGGCATCGAAAAAATCACCGCCGCACAGGTCAGTGAAATAGAACCACACGTCAAAAGTATTGGCGGCATTTGGGTACCAGTCACTGGCATCATCGATTTCCGTGGCGCTACCCAAAAAATGGCCGAGCTCGCTTTGGCAGCGAATCCACAAAGTGCCCTGCATTTGGAATGTGAAGTACAAGGCATCGAAAAAGGCGAGGCCAGCAGCACCATCTTTACCTCCAAAGGAAAATTTGAAGCGCGCTACCTGGTTTTTTGCGCCGGTTTACAAGCAGACCGCCTGGCGCGCAAAGACGGCGTTGGCCTCAAAGAGCAAGTAGTTGGTTTCCGCGGAGACTACTACGAACTCACCCCAGAAGCCAAACACAAAGTCAAGAACCTTATTTATCCGGTGCCGAACCCCGACTTCCCCTTCCTTGGCGTGCACTTCACCCGCATGACCAACGGCGAAATCGAATGCGGCCCCAACGCCGTTTTCACCTTCAAGCGCGAAGGCTACGGCAAAACCGACTTCTCCCTGCGCGACACCTACGACGCGCTCACCTACAAAGGCACCTGGAAACTCTTCTTTAACAATATGTCTTTTGGCATCAATGAATACCGCCGCGCCTTTTCCAAAAAACTGTTCCTCAAGACGCTCCAACGCATGATTCCGTCGCTCACCATGGAAGACATCCATCCAGGGCGCTCTGGCGTTCGCGCGCTGCTTTTAGCCGAAGACGGCGACACCCGCGACGACTTCCGCATCGAGTACCACGGCAACTCCATTCACGTGCTCAACGCACCATCACCTGCCGCAACGGCGTCTTTAGCCATTGGCGAGTACATCGCTGTGGAGGCGGAGAAGCATTTTAATCTCTAAGAAAAGTTACGTTTACTGTCGGCTTAAATTCCCAGCTTTCCAATCTTGGATCAGCTTTGACCATGCATAAGGGTTGAGGAGGTTGTTTTGGGGCAACTGGCCGTTGGTGTAAATTTTGGTGTTTTGTTGTTTGGTGAGCGCGCCATAGGCTAAAGATGCGTCGGCGTCTAGGCGTGCGGCTACAAATGCGAGTGATTCGCCGCTGAGTTCGCGTTGGGCGCGGCGGATGTCGTCTTCGTAGGGGTTCATGTTGACAAAATGTTGGGCAAAGGCTTCTTTATTGGGCCAAGGATAAACCCGAACTTCTGGCATGGTGAGGGTGTCGCGGGTGAGCATGTGGATGATGCTGTAGCGGTTGTCGTTGAGTGTGTCGGGAACCCAAAATGGGCTGGTGCTGTAGCCTTTTCTGGAAAAGTAGAGGGTATCGCCAGGTTGGCAGACGATAGAGAAGAAACCGTAACCATCCGAAATGACGCCTTTGTTGAGCGTTTTGTTGTAAACGGTGGTGTAGGGGAGTTCGAAGGCCTCTTCGGTGACCACTACGCCAGATAACTGAATGAGTGTCTTTTCTGAACCTTGCGCAAACAAGGAGGAGGCAGAAAAAAAGAGAGAAAAAATAAAGATTGCTTGTTTCACATGATAAATTTACGAATAACATGACGAATCAAAGCTACTTAGGTAACCGAATGGCAAATTTTATTGTTAAATTTGCAGGAATTTATTAAAAAATAAGTTCATGTCGCTCTCGAATCTCTCCCAGATCACTGAAGGTTTAACCTATGACGACGTCCTTTTGGCGCCTGCCTACTCGGAGGTGCTGCCTCGCGATGTCTCCTTGAAAAGCAAATTCACCAAGCAGATAGCCGTTAATACGCCTATTGTTTCTGCCGCCATGGACACCGTCACGGAGTCTGCGTTGGCTGTTTCAATTGCCCAACAAGGCGGAATCGGCGTCATTCATAAAAACATGAGTATCCAAGCGCAAGCATTAGAAGTGCGCAAAGTGAAACGCTCTGAAAGTGGCATGATCATCGATCCAATAACACTTCCCGAAGATGCTGTGGTGAAAGATGCGCTCACGCTCATGCGCGAAAACAGCATTGGCGGTATTCCAGTAGTTGATGCCAACCGTGTGCTAAAAGGTATCCTCACCAACCGCGACCTCCGTTTTGAAAAGAACCTCGAGCGCCCAGTTCGCGAAATTATGACCTCCGAAAACATCATTACTACTGGCGAAAGTACCGACCTCACTACCGCTGAGGTCATTTTGCAGCAAAACCGCATCGAAAAACTACCTGTTGTAGATGCAGACAACCGTCTAATTGGCCTGATAACCTATCGCGACATCATCAAAG
>JBIIZO010000189.1:0-3217 GCA_044346245.1 Crocinitomicaceae bacterium | reverse complement strand
CAAATGGGGCAACTACTGGTGTTCCGGGTGGCTGAGAAATGGGGTTGTAATTCGTAGAACTTACAGCTTGACCTAATGTGAGAAAACCGTTGGTACTAACAAAAAGCGAGTTGTAAGCCTGACCGCCTATAGTAAAAGGAACAATCGGAATAGCACTGGAAACTTGATCATCAAAATTTTGAGTAAAAAGTGGAATGTCATTCGTTAAACTATTGTACACATTGAGTTGCTGACTCGTATACTGAAACTCAAGTTGTTGAGCCCAACAGAATCCACGCAGAACAAATAAAATTGACAATAACGTTGTTTTCACGCCACAAATTTCGTCTAATAACAAATAGATCAAACGATTGTTCATTGCAATGATTGCTCGTCAACAGTATAACACTTTGAAAGCCAACAGGATTATGAACAGCCCACCCGGCTATATCGGGGACTTTTCAACTATCCTTTTGTCTTCACCACCAATTCTCGTTTGCGATAAACATCATCAAACATTTTCTCATAATCCTTGATTTCTGTTTGCATCCATCGATCCCAATAGGTAAAGTACAAGCCATAATTTCCCATGAAAAGTTCGTGGTGCATGTTGTGGTGCGTAGAGGTTGTTTTGAGTTTCAGTAGGGGAATTCTAAACCATTTTTGCATATAGATCTCATAGCCTAAATGAGCCACAACATTATTGATTAAATCCAAGGTTTGCCAAAGAAACAACATGGGCCAATAAATTGGAATCAGCATTGGCAGAACGAGGAATGGAAGAAATTCAATTAAGTTCTCGAAAGGATGGAAAGAAAAAATAGTTAGGGGAGAAGGATCTGTGCTTTTATGATGTGTTTTATGAACCCAGCGGTATATTTTCGGATGATGCATGAAACGGTGTGTCCAATAGAAGTAGGCATCGTAAAAGAAGATGAGCAAAAATAGTTGAGCGATACCCCAAAATGAGCCGTAGGCATTAAAATCAGAATAAAGTTTCATATAGCCCCACTTATCAAGCAAGGTAATACAAGCTGTGAGAAGCCCGGCAAGTACGATAGAACCTACTGAAAAAAGAATGTCGTGTCTAAAAAAGTGTGTTCTGCTTTCGCTTCGAGGTTGAATTCTCCGCCAGCGCCAAACTTTCTTCAAGAAAATCCAAACTACAACAAAAACAGCAATGCCAAAAAACAGGTATAAACCCAAATTGAACATGGATTCTTGCAATGCTGTGGCAATGAAATCTTTAATGGTTGTCATGGAAACAAATGTGATACAAACATAAGGAAATATTAAAAATTGGCTTTGACTGGATCAGCTTGCATTGATCTTTTCACCACCCTATGTGCGTGTATTCATAAAAAAGACAATTGTCTGGTTGGTCAAAAAAGGCTCTGGTTGTATAACCATGATTCAAAATTTCGCTAACAGTCCGATTTCCTCCGGAAATGCGCAGAAAGCGAATCTAATGAAACCAAGATACTGTAATCTCCCTTCGCCCAGACACCCATACGCGCATCTGCCGCTTGAGTAGCTAAATTGATCACCCATTCAGATTGTGCATGTGCCGAAAAGTTGAGAAGTAGGCATAAAAGAGGAAATAAAAACTTCATGGGTTTTCCAGTAAAATTGTCTGTAGCCCTTTTATAGTCGTTAAAGAGCTAGCATTCAATTCCTTGCCAAGCAATGCTGTTCTAAAACTTAGATCAACTAAGTAGGATTTTTCTTGTGTTGCCAAATGTTGTTTTCCTTTGATATCATATCTGTTCACCTTATAAAATAGGTAGGACTCTACTAAGAATTCAATATATCTGGATACAGTTTTATTGTCGATCTTCTTTTTGTTTGCAGTAAGCACTTTGGCAATATTTCCTGCTGATACTTTCGATCCGACAGAATCAATTAAAAAATGTACAACCTCTTGATATGATTCTTCACCGTAAATGGTATGCCGTTTTGAAATATCGTTCTCATAAATATTTTTAAAAACAGTTTGCAAATATTCAATGGTTAAATGTAGCCCTTCCGTAGAGAGCCTTATTGCTTCAGGGAATCCCCCTGTACGAATGTATTCAGCAAAAGCGCGATCAGGATTACTTGTTTTTTTTAGTGAATTCTAAATACTCCTGAAAAGAAAAGGGTAAGATATTGATTTCAAAAGCTCTACCTGTTAATAATGTTGCCAACTCACTAGAAAGTAGAAATGCATTTGATCCAGTAACATAAAGGTCAATTCGAGGATGAACATACAACCTTTCTAGTAGCTTTTCAAACTCTGGAACGTTTTGAACCTCGTCTACAAAAACGTAATTGGTTTGATTTTGATCAAGATTTTCAATAATGAAATCGTAAATTTCTTTCCAGTTTTTTTCAGCTAGAAAACGAAACTCTGGCTGATCCATGTTAATTGCTAAAATGGATACATTCGCGTTTTGGCTACGCAATAAATCTTGAAATTGTAGCATCAACGTTGATTTTCCACAACGCCTTATTCCAGTTGCTACCTTGATGAAGTTTTTATCTTTAAGAATATTTAGTTTTTCTAAATAATGCCTTCTTATAATTGCTTCCATGTGATAAAGGCAGCAAAAATCCTAAAACTCCATTAAAAAATAAACTTTTAGGAAATTCAAATCTACATCCCAAATGACCTAGCTTTACCATCGGTCCAAATGTTCAATTGCTTTTTTGTGAATTGAAGGCTGTCTCATTCAAAATCTGTAATCGTTGCAAGGTCTAAAGTGTCAGCTCCGTTTTGAATAGCGTTTTTCATTGAAATTCATTGTTTCGGACTTCCGATATCTCCAAGTTACAACCGCTAATATTTGATCAATTTTACTACACTATTCCTTTCACTTAGGCCTATGTTTATAAAATAAAAACCGGATGGACCGTCAATTTTTAGGTCTATGAATTGCCTATTTTTGAAATGATCGCAACTGATTGTCTTGTTATTAAGATCATATACAGTGACCTGAATGTTACCTTCGGTGCTTCCTAAATCAATACTAAATTCGCCGGTTGAAGGATTAGGATAAATACTGAGGTTGTTTTCATCATACAATGTCTCAAGTCCGACATTTGTGATTGTAATACAATTGGAAGTGTCAACACAACCATTTTCTGTTAATTCTACGGCATAGTTTCCGTTTGCTGCTGCAGTGAATGATTGTGAGGTTGCTCCAGGGATGGGTGAAAAATTAGAATTACAGTCCAACCAGACATAGTTTGCGTTAGG
>JBIIZO010000069.1:0-10875 GCA_044346245.1 Crocinitomicaceae bacterium | reverse complement strand
AAAAGACGCTATGGCCCACGACGTCTTGCTTTGTGTTAAAGACGGCGAATTAGTAGAAACACCAAAAGGCCGTGGCCGCGGTTTTCGCTATGGCCTAGAGAACGATTCCTACTACATGCGCAGCACACAAGAGATGCTCGAAATGTTTGCAGATTTACCCCAAGCCATCACCAATGTAGGAGAAATCATCGCAAAGTGCGAACATTACGGCTTGGCCAGAGAGGTCTTGTTGCCTGCTTTTGACATCCCCGCAACATTTGTCGATGCCCAAGATGCCCTCGACGGTGGTAAGCGTGGAGAAAACGCTTTCTTACGATACCTCACCTATGAAGGCGCCAAAAAACGCTACACAGAACTCAGTACCGAAATTACAGAGCGCATCGACTTCGAGTTGGCAACAATCGAAAAAACAGGCTATCCAGGCTATTTCTTGATTGTACAAGATTTCTGTAATGCAGCGCGTGAAATGGGCGTTTCTGTTGGGCCAGGCCGTGGTTCTGCGGCAGGTTCTGCCGTAGCATACTGCATTGGCATTACCAACGTAGATCCCATCAAGTACGACCTCCTCTTTGAGCGCTTCCTCAACCCAGACCGCGTCTCGATGCCCGATATCGATATCGACTTCGACGATGAAGGCCGCGGCCGTGTCATTGACTACGTCATCAATAAATACGGTGCCAATCAAGTTGCCCAAATCATTACCTACGGTACCATGGCGGCCAAATCTGCTATCCGCGACACCGCCCGCGTCATGAACCTTCCGCTGCCCGAGGCAGACCGCCTAGCCAAACTGATCCCAGATCTATCTTTGCGCAAGCTTTTTACCATTCCAGAGCCCGAACTCGTCGACAAACTGCGCAACCAAGAAGCAGTTGCCAATGCCAAAGAACTGCGCCGCATTTACCAAGGCACCGACCTCCAAGCCCAGGTGTTGCAAAAAGCCATGGAAATCGAAGGTTCTGTCCGCAACACAGGTATCCATGCCTGCGGCGTAATCATTACCCCAGACGACCTCACTAATTTTGTACCCGTAGCCACTGCCAAAGACTCCGACATGGTTTGTACACAATACGACAACTCGGTTGCAGAGTCCGCGGGCTTACTCAAAATGGACTTCCTTGGGCTCAAAACCCTTACCTTAATCAAGGATGCCGTGCGCTTGGTACGAGAAAACCGCGGTATCGAACTCGATCCAGATACATTTGCTATCGACGACGAAGCTACCTACGCACTCTTTCAGCGCGGCGATACCGTTGGTATTTTCCAGTACGAATCTCCCGGTATGCAAAAACACCTCAAAGAGCTCAAGCCCACCGTTTTTGCCGACCTTATTGCCATGAACGCGCTTTATCGACCTGGTCCTATGGAATACATCCCATCTTATTGCAAGCGCAAGCACGGCGATGAACCCATAGTCTATGATTTACTTGACTGTGAAGAATACCTCAAAGAAACCTACGGTATTACCGTTTATCAAGAACAGGTCATGCTTTTGTCTCAGAAATTAGCCGACTTCACCAAAGGCGAGGCCGATACCCTGCGCAAGGCCATGGGTAAAAAAGACCGTAAAGTACTCGATAAAATGAAGCCCACATTCATCGAAAGAGCTTCTGCAAAAGGGCATCAAGCGACAATCCTTGAAAAAATCTGGAAAGACTGGGAAGCCTTTGCATCATACGCATTTAACAAATCACATTCCACTTGCTACGCTTGGGTTGCTTATCAGACGGCTTTTCTCAAAGCCAACTACCCAGCCGAATACATGGCCTCCGTACTCAGCAACAACATGTCCGACATCAAACAGGTTTCCTTTTTTATGGAAGAATGTCGTCGCATGGGCATTGAAGTTCTTGGCCCAGACATCAATGAGTCTGGTTTTACCTTCTCTGTTAATGCAGCCGGTGCCATTCGCTTTGGCCTCGGTGCCATCAAGGGAATGGGCAGCGGACCTGTTGAAACCATTTTAGAGGAGCGTAAAAATGGCCCCTTCGAGTCTATTTTTGATCTTACCAAGCGCATTAATCTCAGACTATGCAATAAGCGCGCCTTTGAAAGTTTGGTTTATGCAGGTGGCTTCGATTCTTTTACAGAAGTGCACCGCGCCCAATATATGGTTGCCGATGCAAACGGCCGTACTTTCCTTGATGCGGCCATTCGATATGGCGCAAGTGTGCAAGAACAAGCGCAATCTTCGCAGCACAGCATGTTTGGCGAGGCCACCGGTACCACCATGCCGGCTCCTACCGTGCCGCGTGCCGAGGAATGGCCAGCCATTTACAAACTCAACCGTGAGAAAGAAGTAGTCGGAATTTTTATCTCTGGCCACCCGCTAGATGACTACAAAGTAGAAATCTCTTCGTTTTGTACAGGAAACGTGGCCATGCTCAATGATCCTGCCGCCTATTTAGGCCGCGATCTATTGCTCGCCGCAATCATTACCACGGCCGAACACCGCATTACCAAACGCGGCGATGCCTTTGGGTCGCTTGTTATCGAAGATTACCAAGAAGCATTTAAGCTGAATTTATTCAATGAGTCTTATCTGAAGTTCAAGCATTTTATGGAGCCCGGTACGTTTGTAGCCATCAAAGGCCGCATTGAAGTGCCGCGCTTCAGGCAATATCCAGAATTTGTAGTACACCACATCGAGTTACTGCAAGAACTCCGAGACAAGCGCGCCAAAATGCTCAAGTTGCGCTTTTCAGCCAAACAACTCGATCAATTGGTTATCGATCAACTCCACGATTTATTTGAAGCCAACCCGGGAGCTTGTCAGTTGCACTTCACGGTCTTTGATCCGCTAGATGGTATTGAAGTATCCTTGCCTTCGCGCAGTATTAAGGTACAACCCTCTAGTCAGTTGTTTAAAGAACTCGCTAAGCTAGATATCCAATTTAAGCTTAACTAACTGAACAAAAAGTTTCATTTTGTGCTTTGGTCACAAAACACAAAGACATAAAAAAAGCGCTCTCGAGCGCTTTTTTTATTTGATCAAAATATTTGAATTATGCTTCAGCGGATTCTTGCGGAACCAAAACGCGGCCACAATGTTCACAAACAATAATTTTCTTTTTAGTAACGATGTCAAGCTGACGCTGAGGTGGAATTTTGTTGAAACAACCACCACAAGAACCGCGCATGACTTGTACAACAGCTAAGCCGTTTTTGGCATTGGTGCGCAAACGCTCGTAAGCAAAAACCAAGCGGTTTTCGATGTTTTTCTTGGCGGCGTCGGAAGCCTTGATGAGTTTTTCTTCGTCTTTTTGTGTCTCACTGATAATAGCTTCTAGCTCTGCTTTTTTACCATCGAGGTCGCCTTGTTTCATTTCAACACGCGCAACGGCTTCGGTCAAAGTTTCTTTCTTGAGGTCGATTTTGAATTTGGCCTCTTTAGATTTTTTGTCGTGTAGTTTGATTTCGAGTTCTTGGAATTCAATTTCTTTGGAAAGCGATTCGAACTCGCGGTTGTTGCGCACGTTGTTTTGCTGCTCTTTGTATTTTGAGATAGCGGCTTCTGCTTCTTTTACGGCTAGTTTGCGGTCTGAGATTTCTGTCTCAACTTCTTTGATTTCGTCGTTGATTTTGGAGACGCGTGTGTTGAGTCCGATGATTTCGTCTTCTAGACTTTGCACTTCTAAAGGAAGTTCACCACGGATGGTGCGAATGCGGTCGATTTCAGAGTCGATTTTCTGGAGTTCAAAAAGCGCATCTAATTTTTCTGCGATGGTACCTTCTTTTTTAGTTGCTGCTGCCATGGGCTATAGATAGTTAACGGGATTCGTATTCAACTTAGTTAAACGGACCGCAAAGTTAGCAAATTTTTCCGTAAGTTGTTCTGCTAAAAGTTCACTTGTGAATTGCTCGCTTTCATAGTGTCCAATATCGGCAATGACGATTTGGTCCTCGGCGTCAAAAAATTCGTGGTATTTGAAGTCTGCTGTGATATAAATGTCTGCTTTAGCTCTGATGGCATCGGGCAGTAGAAAGCTTCCCGAGCCGCCACACAAAGCAACTTTTTCTATCTTCTTAGGCAACAACTGCGTGTAGCGAATCATGCCGCAATTGAATTTTTGTTTCAATTCGCTCAAAAACGTCAATGGATCGGCCGGTTCTGAAAGGGTGCCTACAAGACCAGCTCCAACTGATTGATGTATATTTTGTGTCTGTAGTAATTGATACGCTACCTCTTCGTAAGGGTGCGCGCTGCGCATGGCAGTCAATACGGCGTTTACACGATGCGCCTCCACAACATATTCCAATTTGAGCTCCGTTACTTCTTCGCGCTGCCCGGCGCTGCCGAGGTAGGGGTTTGCTTTTTCATTGGGTCTGAAGGTGCCCGTACCGAGTGTCCTAAAATGACAGTCTGTGTAGTTGCCGATTTGGCCGGCTCCTGCAGCGAGAATTGCGCTGTCTAACGCAGCGAAATCTGCATCAGGTACGTAGACTTCTAATTTGAACAATTGCGACTGCAAAGGGCGCAAAATGCGGCAGTCTTGTAGACCTAATTTTTGGGCAATTTTGGCATTGACGCCTTCCGAATGGTTATCGAGATTGGTGTGGATCGCATAAAGCGCAATACCCTTTTGTATGCAACGTTCCAAAACGCGCTCCACGAAGTTATTGCCATTGAAGCGCTTGAGTCCTTTGAACACGACCGGATGATGCGCAATGATTAAATTGCAGTTATTTGCAAGCGCTTCTTCTACAATAGCTTCCGTTACGTCTAGCGAGATCAAAGCAGCCGTAACCGTTTGTTCGGGGCGGCCGTAAATGAGCCCAGAGTTGTCATAACTTTCCTGAAGTTGCAGTGGGAATTTGGCCTCTAAAAAGCGGGTGATGTCTTGGATTTGCATTTAAAGTAGTTTTGAAAGACCAATATTGAAGCCCCAGCCATAGCTTTTGTGCACATAATCTTCGTAGGGTCCGTAGGAATTGTTGAGCTGCTTTCGGTACAAATAACCCAAGCGCAAGCGATGGTTTTCGTCGAGTTGGAGGTCTATTCCAGCAGATCCTATCCACGAAATCGTAAAGCTGTTCATGGCATTGTTGATTTTAATTTGGTCGTCGTATTTGGCACCGAGTGCGTTGGTCCATTGGATGTCTTGTTTGTAGCCTTGATAAAGTGCCGGAACCAAGCCCAAACCACCATAAAACTTAAATTTATCGCCGAAAGTTAATTTCAGTTGCAGCGGTAGGGCCAAATAACGGTAACGCGTTTGATAGTTAAAAGTGGAGTCAGAATTGCTGTCGCTGAACGCATAAGCTTCACCGTTTTGCATCCAGGAAACCCCACCATCCAGGTAAACAAATTTGGAAAGTCCTAAGCACAGGCCTAATTGCTGAGACCAAGCCGTAAAGGAGCTTTCATTGGCCCGCTCGCCAAGGGGTGTTGGTAGAAAAGCATCGTTGGAAACCAGTGATCTGAAGGCCTCAACACGCTGGCTCTCGACATAAAGTTGTGTCGGATAAGTTCCTTTCAGGTTTTCATTGAAAAGTTGCGCGTTGGTCAAACCGCTACAGAGTAGCAAGCATAAAATGAGGAGTTGCTTCATGCTTCAAAAATACACTTTTTGCCCCGCTTCTAAAAGTCTTGATGCAGGTCAAGTAAATTTGGTAGGCGGGGGCCGTAACTTTGTCAAAATTTAAATAAAACATAGCAAATGGAAACAACTTGGAAAGTAGACACAATGCACAGTGAAGTAGGCTTCAAAGTGCGCCACATGATGATCTCTAACGTCAGCGGATCTTTTGGTTCATTCGACGCACACGCCACCACAGCAGGCGATGACTTCGCAACAGCTCAATTTAGCTTCAATGCCGACATCAACTCCATCAATACAGGTGTTGCAGATCGCGATGGCCACCTCAAGTCTGCAGATTTCTTCGATGCAGAAAGCCACCCAGCTTTATCTTTTACCTCTACAGGTATTACAAAGATCGACGACGAAACCTTAGAAATCGCAGGTCACCTTCAAATCAAAGGTCAAACTCACCCAGTTGTGCTCAAAGCAGATTTTGCTGGTATCGCTGTAGATCCTTACGGACAAACCAAAGCGGGTATGACACTTTCAGGTAGCATCAAAAGAAGCGAGTTCGGACTCACTTGGAGCGCCGTAACTGAAGCGGGAAATATTGTGGTTAGCGACGACATCAAACTTGCCGCTGAGCTTCAGTTCATCAAGCAGTAAGTAAATTTTTAGCCACCTTTAAAGCCTCATTGATGTGGCCCACAGGGTTGGTTTGAGAATTGAAAATACCGGCAATTTTTCCGTCGAGCCCTACAATATAAGTGACTCTTCCGGGAAGTAGCCCAAATAAAGAAGCAGGTACGCCGAATAACCGGCGTACCTTTTTTTGTGCGTCAGACAAAAGTGGATAAGGCAGGCTGTGTTTTTGCTGGAAATTTTGATGCGAAGTGCTGGCGTCTGATGAAATACCGAAGACCTCACAACCGAGCGCTACAAAATCGGCGTACGCATCTCTAAACGCGCAGGCTTCTTTGGTGCAGCCTGGGGTGTCATCCTTAGGATAAAAAAACAAGACTAAGATCTTTTGACCGAAGTATTGATTGACATCAATTTGTTTTCCTTGGCTGTTTGGTAAATTAAATGCGGGGCAGTTGTCACCTATTTGAAGGGCTTGGCTCATGATTGTAGTGCTGTTTTGAAGCGGTCTAAAACGCGTTCGCGCGCCATTTTATGATCGACAATTGGATTTGTATATGCAGGTGTTCCAAATTCGGGCACCCATTTTTTAATGTATTCAAATTTAGGATCAAATTTCTTTTGCTGCGCTTCCGGATTGAACACCCGAAAATAAGGTGCGGCATCACAACCACAACCTGCAGCCCATTGCCATCCGCCCACATTGCTGGCCAATTCAAAATCCAGTAGCTTTTCGGCAAAGTAGCGCTCGCCCCAGCGCCAATCGATGAGCAAATGTTTTGTGAGAAAACTCGCCACCACCATCCGCACACGGTTGTGCATAAAGCCCGTCGCATTGAGTTCGCGCATGCCGGCATCTACCAGCGGATAACCCGTTTGACCAGTGCACCAGGCCGCAAAATCTGTTTCGTTGTTTTCCCATACAATGCGGTCGTACTGCGGCTTGAAGGCTTTGTCGGTCGTTTGTGGAAAATGAAATAAGATCATTTGGTAGAAGTCGCGCCAAATGAGTTCGTTGAGGTACTTCTCATTTAAACGAAGCGCTTCTCGAGCCAATGCACGGATGGAGATCGTGCCAAAACGCAAGTGCAAACTGAGTCTGGAAGTGCCTAAAATAGCAGGAATATCGCGCAACTCGTGGTATTGTTGAATCACTGCATTTGGCATAGCACTCGCTGGAAAAGAATGTAGTTGCACCTGTTCAAAACCCATTGCTTCGAGTGAAATAAGGGCTGTGGTTTGGAATGGGTGTAAATGTTGCAGGTATTTTTCGGTCGGGTAGGCTTTGAAATGGTAGTCGGTGAGTTTTGCTTTCCATTTGCGGGCATAGGGCGTATAAATGGTGTAGGGTAAGCCGTCGTCTTTGGTAACCTCATTTTTTTCAAAAATCACCTGATCTTTGGCCCCAATAAATTCAATGCCCGCTTGTTGCAGGGCTTCAAAAATGAATAGATCGCGGGCAAGTGCGCTAGGATCGTAATCTCTGTTGGTATAGACTTTCTGAACGTTATATTTTTTTGCTAGTGCTGCTATTTCTACTTTCGGATCGCCGTAAATCACTTCTATGTCCGAACCCAAAGCCCGATACTGCGCCTTGATTTGCGCGAGTTCTTGGTGAATAAACAACACGCGCTGATCGTTTTTGGGCAGCACTTGAAGAATGCTGTGGTCAAAAATAAATACAGGAATAACGGCCTCGTTGTTTTTGAGGGCTTTGTACAGGCCTGCATTGTCTTGGATGCGCAGGTCTCTGCGGTGCCAAAAAAGTGCAGTACTCATTTTCCGTCGTATTCGATGATGTTATTTTGGGTTTCCCAGAGCTTGAGGCTCAGGCCGTATTTGGTATCGAGCTTGGCACGCAATAAATTCCAAATCACGATCGCAATATTTTCAGCCGTGGGATTGAGCTGCGCAAATTCAGGACAATCTAGATTGAGGTTGCGGTGGTCAAAACGATCCTGAACTTCTGTCCCGATGAGGTCCTTGACGAGTTTGAGGTCGATGAGGTAACCCGTCTCTAGGTCCACTTGCCCTTCGATCCACACCTCGAGGGTGTAGTTGTGGCCATGGAAATTAGGGTTATTGCATTTGCCGAAAATTGCATTGTTTTTTTCGTCAGACCACTCGGGTCTGTACAAACGGTGCGCCGCATTGAAGGTCGCTCTTCTACATACTTTCATCAGCTGCTTTTGTGATTTTTTCTAAGTGTTGGTCGAGTAAAATTTGAAACCAAACAGTAAATGATTCCCGCTTCGTTTGAAGTTCCTGGAGCAATTGCGCCATGGATATCCAGCGAAAGGCGGCTACTTCTTCCGGATTGATTTGAGGGTCTTGATTGGTGTAGCCAAATACAACATGATCGAGTTCGTGCTCGGTGAGCCCTTGATCGAGTGGGGCTTTATAGATGAAATGAAACGCGGGTTGAAGGCGGGCATCCATGCCCATTTCTTCTTGGAGTCTTCTTGTGGCTGCTGCAGTAATGGTTTCTCCGGGCTTCGGATGGCTGCAACAAGAGTTGGTCCAGAGTAGGGGAGAATGGTATTTGTGAGCGGCGCGTTGTTGGAGCAATAATTCTCCTTTGGTATTGAAAATCAAAACTGAGAATGCACGGTGCAAAAGACCTAAGCGATGCGCCTCCATTTTTTCGAGCTGACCAATTGCTTGGTCTTGTTCATCCACCAAGACAACGTATTCGTCGGGCATTAAAGTAAATTTAAATTGTGGCGCACATAAGACGTAAGTAAAATGCGCATTTTGCGGTAGTTTGGAATGCGGATGCGCTCGTTGAGTACGCTTTCTGCAGGCGTCTGCTTGATCTTATTAAAGAGCTTGAAGTAATATTTATAAGCCATATAAACACCAAAGCGCGCCGTTCTCGGTAAGAGCAAAATACCTTCGTAGCCTTTTTTAAAGTCGAGTGCTATATCCGCTTCAATTTCCTTTTTGATGTCTGCATTGAAGTCCGAGAGATTGATGCCCGGAAAATACGTTCTGCCCAATTCTTGGTAATCAGCTTTGAGGTCTCGTAGGAAGTTGATTTTCTGAAAAGCTGCCCCTAGTTTCATGGCATAAGGCTTCAGTTCTTCATAGGTTTTTTGGTCGCCTTCTACAAAAACTTTCAGGCACATGAGGCCAACTACTTCGGCAGAACCTAAAATGTAGGTTTCGTATTTGCCTTGGTCGTAGGTTTGTTTTTGGAGGTCCATTTCCATGGAATCGAGGAAGGTATCGATGAGTTCCATCGGAATTTGGTACTTATTGACCGCCCATTGGAAGCTATTGAGGATCGGATTGAGTGAGATGCCTGCGGCAATAGCTTCGTAGGTTTGGTTCTTGAAGTCGAGGAGGAGTTTTTCTTTGTCGTAGCCATGAAAGGTGTCTACAATTTCATCTGCAAAGCGCACAAAACCATAGATGGAGTAGATGGGTTTTTGCAATTCCTTATGCAAAAAGCTAATGCCCAAAGAGAAAGAGGTGCTGTACCTTTTGGTGGTGAGCTCGCTCATTTCTTGGCATACGTTGTCAAATAAAGCTTTCATAGAATGGGTTTAGTGGTGCTTAGCGATGATGTATTTGGCGACAACTTCTCCAGAAACAATGGAAGGAGGAACGCCTGGACCCGGTACGGTGAGTTGGCCCGTGTAAAAAAGGTTTTTGATTTTTTTGTGCTGCATGCGCGGTTTGAGGATAGCGGTCTGCAGTAAGGTATTGGCTAAGCCGTAAGCATTGCCTTTGAATGCATTGTAGTCGCTTTTGAAATCGGCTACACAAAAACTTCTTTTGTAAACGATATGGTCTTTGATGTCGTTTCCGGTCAGTACTTTGAGTCGCTCAAGAAGTAAAGAGAAGTAGTGCTCGCGCGTGGCTTCGTCGTCTTTTAGGTCGGGAGCCAATGGAATCAAAAAGAAAAGGTTTTCGGAACCTTCAGGCGCTACACTCGGATCTGTCAAAGACGGAACACTCATGTAAAACAAAGGTTTTGCTGGCCAACTAGGGTCTTTGTAGATGGTTTTGCCGTGCTCTTCAAGTGATTCGTCGAAGAAAAGGTTGTGGTGCTCTAGATTGGTAAGTTTTTTATTGACACCCACATAAAACAAGAGGCTAGAAGGCGCCATGGTGCGTTTGTCCCAATAAGCATCTGAATAATTGGCGTTTTCTTGGAGGAGTTTTTGGTCGGTGTGGGCGTAGTCGGCACCGGAGATGACGATATCTGCTTTGTGCAGTTGGCCATTGACCATTGTGCCGATGGCTTTACCATTTTCAATCACGATGCGCTCGACGTTTGCCGACGTTTCTATCTTGACGCCTTGTTCTTGTGCAATGCGCGCAAAAGCCTTGATGAATTCGTGCATGCCTTTCATCGGGTACCACGTGCCAAGTTGGATATCGGCGTAGTTCATCAAGGAGTACAGCGCAGGCGTTTCATTGGGCATGGCGCCTAAAAACAATACTGGAAACTCGAGTAGGGATAATATTTTGGGGTGTTTGAAATACTTGCGAATGAAGCTCGAAAAAGAAGAAAAGAGGTGCATCTTGAAAAGCCCTCCGAGCACGCGGCTGTCAAAAAATTCTGTGAGGCTGAGACTTGGTTTGTAGACGAGGTCTTCCATGCCGACTTTGTATTTGTAGGCGGCATCTTTTAAAAATGCCTGAAGTTGGCGTGCGCTTCCGGGCTCTAAAGATTCAAACCATTCTTCGAGTTTGGGCATTT
>JBIIZO010000005.1:0-34331 GCA_044346245.1 Crocinitomicaceae bacterium | reverse complement strand
CCACATGATGCCATGCATGACGAATTTGTGCGTTGCCCACGCCATAAATTCCATCCCGAAGAAAGTTGCGAGTGTAACAACCGGACCCCACCACATCATAAGCGAAAATTTAAAAAAGTAAAAAAGATGGTCATATAAATAAACAGCGCCACCGCCACATTGTTTGTCTCGTTGAGGCGCCATTTGCGATAAACAAATTGAAGCAGCCCTGCAATCAAGAACCAACAAACATAGTTAAAGCTCGGAATAACGCCGCCTTTCCAGTACCAAAACCCAAGCTTGACGGCTACGGGCTCCATCAAAAAATCAAGAAAAACCATCAGGATTGCTGCCAAAATTACTTCTAGCCAAAACGCAAGTTTCAGTGAAGAGAGCAGCGCAGCACTGACCACACTGAGCATGGCCCAATTGACCCCGATGATCAGGGGTACTCCAGCTAATTTTGGCCCTAAAACACTACCGTAATGATAGTCGCCAAAAAGAAACCCGGTGTGTACGCCAATCCATTCGACAGTCATTCCTGTGATAAACGCCAAGCATAAAAAGAGCCAAAAATGGGAACCATATGTTTTTCTACCCAAGAGCAGCACACCAAAAGAAAGTAGCAAGTGAAAAAAGGAGAGCCCTACAAAAAAGGACTTAAAGGGGCCAATAGACATGCCTACAAGACCAACGAGATAGAAAATCCCAATGAAAATGATCAGCTTTCGACTCAAGTTGTTGTGTTTTTTTCAATAAATGCCTGCCCGGCGATCATGTTGCTGATGATGTCTTGCAGCGGCGTGTATTTAAAAGACAATTCTTTTTCGATTTTGTTGCGGTCGTAGCGCAATACTTCGTTAGACGAACGAGCGGTTTCAATGGTGAGGCCAGCTCTTTTGCCACTTAAATGACACCATAGTTCATGAAAGGCTGCAAAAAACAAAGTAAGTGTTTTGGGCGCTTTGATCGTTGGTGGGTTTTTCCCTAGACTACGGGCAAAAACACTAAACAATTCTCGAAAAGATTGCTGCGGCCCAACGACTAAAAACCGTTCGCGCACCACACCTTTAGCGACTAATTCAACCATGGCCCAGGCTACATCGCGGGCGTCCACAACAGCATTGGCGCCACTCGTATAAAATTTCAAGCCGTTTTTGGCGGTGTCGAGCATTTGTAAAGAAGGGCTACCGGGTGCGGCTGGCCCTAGAATGACACATGGATTCACGATGACTGCCGTTAGGCCTTCTTCAATGCCGCGCCAAACTTCCTTTTCGGCCATTAATTTTGAAATACCGTAACCGCTGTGCTGCGCCCCTTCTTGCCATTTGCTTTTTTCACTAACTAACGCCTCTTTGCCGCCAATTGCGGCCGTAGAACTCACATGACAAAAGTGCTGAACGCCGTATTGAATAGCTAAGTCGACCAAATTGGCCGTGACATAACGGTTTTGCTGAATACAGGCTTCAAAATCTGCTTTGAAAAAGGATACCAGCGCCGCACAATGATAAATAGTTGTACTGCCCTGAACAATAGATTTGAGCTCATCGATGTCGCGTAAATCTGCGCGAACCCATTCAATTTGTTGCCATTTTATACTGGCATTTTCTTTCAAATAAAAATGAAAAAGTTGTTCTACAGCCGCTTTTTTAGTATCGCTACGATATGCCGCACGGATGGGTTTATCGCGCTTTGCGAGCTCAATTAAGACATGACTTCCTAGAAGTCCTGTAGCACCAGTTACTAAATTCACGAGCTAAAGCTAGGGATTACTTTTGATAGAAAGCAGCGAGTGCCGCTTTGATTTGTGTTGCAGCGTGGTCTAGTTGCGCATCGGTATGTGCTGATGAGATAAACCCTACTTCATAGCCACTCGGTCCAAAATACACACCTACATCCAGAAGATAATGGTGCATGAAATTAAATGCTGACATGTCGCTAGCAATTTGATTTGCTGCTGTAATGCGTTTTTTGCCGTTGAAAGAGAACCAGAAAATAGAACCCACGCAAACGAGCTCCATTGGGTAGCCCTGTGCTAAGGCAAAAGAATTGATGTTGTCTACAAAGGTTTGGGTGCGTTTTGCTTGCTGGGTGTAAAAGCCCTCTGTTGCGCATAACTCGAGTTGGGCAAGCCCAGCAGCCATTGCAACCGGATTGCCAGACAGCGTTCCAGCTTGATAAACCGGCCCCTCGGGCGACACATATGACATGATTTCTTTTCGAGCGCCGTAGGCACCCACAGGCAAGCCGCCACCGATAATTTTTCCGTAGGTGACCATATCGGGTGTGATACCGTAAAGTTCTGCTGCTCCTCCAAACGCTACTCTGAATCCGGAAATTACTTCATCAAAAATGAGCAAAACGCCATATTTTGTACAAAGTGTGCGCAATAAGTTTAAAAAGCTGAGGTCTTGGAGCAACAAGCCGTTGTTGGCCGGAATAGGCTCAATGATGACCGCAGAGAGGTCGTGGTGCTGTGCTTCAAAGCAAGCGATAAGCGCTTGGGCATCGTTGAGTGGCAAAACGAGTGTTTCGTTGGCAAATGCCTCGGGCACACCGGCACTCGATGAGGTGCCAAAGGTGACCAATCCGCTTCCGGCCTGCACCAACAAAGCATCTACGTGGCCATGGTAGCAGCCTTCAAATTTCAAGATTTTGTTTTTGCCTGTAGCCCCACGCGCCAAACGAAGTGCGCTCATGACAGCCTCTGTTCCGGAGCTGGTGAAGCGAATTTTATCGATAAAAGGCAAGCGTTCGAGCATAAATGCTGCCAGTTCGTTTTCTTTGCGGGTTGGTGCGCCGAAACTTGCTCCATTTTGGAGGGTAGCGACAATTTTTTCAAAGACATAAGGATGGTTGTGACCGTGAATAAGCGGCCCCCAACTGCAGCAAAAATCGGTGAATTGGTTGCCGTCTTCGTCCCAAATTTGCGCGCCGTCGCCTTTAGCGATAAAAAGCGGCGTACCACCTACAGACTTAAAAGCGCGCACCGGAGAATTGACGCCACCAGGAAAATATCCTTTGGCTGCTTCGAATAATTCTGCCGAACGGCTGCGGTCGATAGGAGAGGGAGTCTTCATTCTTATGTATATTTGTGGCCATAAAGTTACGAATAAAGCCGCGCATATGAAATTTGAAAACAACCTAAAATTCGCCCAAGAATTAGACCAAAAAGACCCGTTAGCAACTTTCAGAACGCGCTTCCATTTCCCGACTTTTCACAATCCAAATCCCGTATATTTTACCGGTAATTCACTTGGTTTACAACCCATCACAGCTGCTGGCTATGTGCAGGAAGAATTAGAGGCTTGGGCAAAATTTGGGGTTGAAGGCCACTTTTTAGCCAAAAGACCGTGGTTTTCTTACCATGAAAACTTAACGCAGCTGGCCGCTAAAATTGTAGGTGCGCTTCCAATAGAAGTTGTTGTTACGCACTCACTCACCACTAACTTGCACCTTTTAATGGTGTCGTTCTACAGACCAGAAGGAAAGCGCGTCAAAATTCTCTGTGAAGAAAAAGCTTTTCCGAGCGATCAATATGCGTTGGCCTCACAAGTTGCATTTCATGGCTTACCCGCCGATACGCTCGTAGAAGTGGGTCCAAGACCCGGTGAGCATCTGATTAGAGAAGAAGACATCCTGCAGCGTATTGCCGAACTTGGAGACGAACTTGCGTTGGTCATGATTGGAGGCGTCAATTATTATACGGGACAGTATTTTGATCTACAAAAAATTACGGCAGCGGGTCATGCAGTTGGTGCAGTGGTTGGTTTTGACCTCGCCCATGCTGCCGGAAACGTCAATTTATCCCTCCACGACTGGAATGTCGATTTTGCTGCATGGTGCGGTTATAAATACTTGAATTCATCTCCGGGAGGTGTTTCGGGCCTCTTTGTGCATGAAAAACACGCACATAATAAATCTTTACCTCGTTTCGCCGGATGGTGGGGCCACAACAAAGCTGTGCGTTTTCAGATGGAACCTGGTTTTGACCCTATTGAGGGCGCTGAAGGTTGGCAATTGAGTAATGCACCCGTATTGGGCATGGCTGCGCATTTAGCTTCGTTAGAAATTTTTGAAGAAGCGGGCATGGACCGCATTGGTCAGAAGCGCGATCAACTCACGGCTTATCTTGCTTACCTTATTGAAGATGTTTCCGAAAGAAATAAGGAACGCTGCTCATTTGAAATCATTACCCCTAAAGACCCACGCGCTCGAGGCGCACAACTTTCTATTTTGGCCAAAGGGCAAGGCCGTCAGCTTTTCGACCGCTTAACAGATCTTGGGGTTATTGCAGATTGGAGAGAGCCCAACGTGATCCGCATAGCGCCGGCACCACTTTATAATTCTTACGAAGATTGTTTGCGTTTTGCGCAATTTTTGGAGCAGGCTATTTTATAAAGTGCGAAACATAGGTTTCGAGGTCTTTTGCAAAAAACGCCTGTTCTAAAGACCTGACTTCTTGCTCAACCTGCTTTTCGTTTGCATTTTTTGGCAAGAGCACCGCGTGCTGAAAAAGGAGCTTTCCTTTGTCAAATTCTTCATTTACCAAATGAATACTAATGCCACTGAATACTTCGGTTGCTGCACTAACCGCCCGATGCACATTTTGCCCATACATGCCAGCGCCGCCGTAGTTAGGAAGCAAAGAGGGGTGAATGTTGATGATCTTATCCGGAAAAGCCGCAATGAACTCTTGTGGTATTTTTTTGAGGAAACCAGCTAAAACAACCCAGTTTGCACCTAGTTGGTGGCAAAGCTGAAGGTAGTCTGAAAAATCTTTTCCGTGTAAATTATAGAAAGGAAGCCGGTGGCCTTCACAAAATGTTTCCATCTCGGAATTGGGTTTGCTGGAGAGCACCCCAACTATATTAACTCGTTCATTATCATTGAAATAGTTGATAATTTGACGCGCGTTGCTGCCTGCTCCGGAAATAAATAGAATTAATTGTTCTCGCATTTCGGCTACAAAGTTAAGCATAGTCTAGGATTCCTTGTCTTTGAGACGCGTAGTGTTGATAAATTAAATCGGGATAAGTTTTGTTTATTGGTCGATAGTTTTTTTCTTTGCAAGCTGAAACCTTTAAATTTTAAAAAATGTCTGATATCAAAGCTAAAGTTATCGCGATCATCGTTGATAAACTGAATGTTGAAGAAAGTGAAGTAACTAACGAAGCGAGCTTCACCAATGACTTGGGTGCCGATTCACTTGACACAGTTGAGTTAATCATGGAATTCGAGAAACAATTCAACATTTCTATTCCAGACGATAAAGCAGAAGGTATCCAAACTGTTGGTGACGCTATTGCTTACATCGAAGCGAACGTTTAATAATTCCCTCTATTCCTTTTAGTTTACGGGTATGCAATTAAAAAGAGTTGTTGTAACAGGTCTCGGTGCACTTACGCCAATAGGCAACACAGTACAAGAATACTGGGATGGCTTAATGGCGGGCAAAAGTGGTGCCGCGCCTATCAAACAATTTGATGCTGCTCTTTTCAAGACACAGTTTGCCTGTGAATTGAAAGATTTTAATGTGGAAGACCACATGGACAAAAAGGAAGCTCGCAAGCTTGATCAATTTTCGCAGTATGCCATAGTTACCGCCACGGAAGCTATGGCAGATGCTGCATTGCTTGAGTCCAACCCTAATTTAGACCGTATTGGTGTAATTTGGGGCTCAGGTGTTGGTGGCCTTAAAACGTTTCAAGAAGAAGCAAGGGAGTATTTTAGTGGAGACGGTACGCCGCGCTTCAATCCTTTCTTTATTCCAAAAATGATTGCAGATATTGCAGCGGGTCATATTTCTATCAAATATGGTTTGCGTGGTCCTAACTACGTTTGTGTATCAGCTTGTGCTTCGGCAACCAACGCAATTATCGACGCATTCAACCTCATTCGTTTAGGCAAAGCCGATGCCATCGTTACTGGTGGTTCTGAAGCTGGTGTCAACGAAATGGGAATGGGTGGTTTCAACGCACTCAAAGCACTATCTACCCGCAACGATTCTCCAGAGACTGCATCTCGTCCGTTCGACCTCGACCGCGATGGTTTCGTTCTTGGCGAAGGATCTGCTTGCCTTATCCTTGAAGAATATGAGCACGCCATCAAACGCGGCGCTAAAATTTACGCTGAGGTAATCGGTGGTGGCATGTCTGGCGATGCCTACCACATGACCGCCCCTCACCCAGAAGGTCTTGGAGCTCGCAACACCATGCTTGCAGCACTCGAAGACGCCGAAATCGATCCTTCACAAATTGACTACGTCAATGTGCATGGTACTTCTACACCACTTGGCGATATCGCCGAAGTAAAAGCCATTCAGCACGTTTTTGGCGAACACGCCTATAACCTGAACATCAGTTCTACCAAATCCATGACTGGCCACCTTCTAGGTGCAGCCGGTGCTATCGAGGCTGTAGCTTGCGTTCTTGCGGTACAAAACGATATGGTGCCACCAACCATCAATCACTTTACCGACGATCCAGAACTCGATCCAAAACTCAACTTTACTTTTCATAAGCCACAGGCGCGCACTGTAAACATTGCATTGTCTAATACCTTTGGTTTTGGAGGTCACAACACCTCCATCATTGTCAAGAAATTTAAAGCATAATTTGCTAAAAATTCCTCTGTTTAAGAAGAAGAAAACAAACGAAGAGCTCAAAGTTATTCGTTTTGTTCTGACTCATTTTGGCTACAAACCTCAAAATGTATCATTTTTCATACAAGCACTCACACACAAAAGTTCTCTTTCGGACCAACACCTGTTGGACGCCAATGAAAGGTTGGAGTTTTTGGGTGATTCCATTCTCGACGCGGTGGTTGCAGCATTTGTTTATGAAAAATACCCGGACCTAGACGAAGGTCAGCTCACCAAAATCAAATCAAAAATCGTCAATCGAAAGTCATTAGCGGCCATTGGTGAACGCATGGGCATTCGAAACCACCTCATTTATAGTCAAGGCAGGAGCATCAATTTAGCAGGTTTAGAAGGCAATGCTTTTGAAGCACTCATAGGTGCTATCTACTTGGATGGCGGGTTTATAAATGCGCAAAGCGTACTTAAAAACACGGTGTTTAGAAAGCATCTCAATCTTAGTAAGGTACTAGAAGAAGAACTCGACTTCAAATCGGCATTATTTATTTGGTGCCAGCGCAAAAAACTAAGCCTCGAATTTGTGCTATTGTCTGAAGAATTCAATGATGGCAAAGCTGTTTATGAAATGAGTGTGCAAATCAATCGCTCGAGCTATGGTAAAGGCAAGGGGTTTTCAAAGAAAGAGGCTGAGCAGGTGGCAGCAAAAGAAACGCTTGCTTTGATGGGAGAAATTTAAGTCAGCACTTGATTTATTAAAATTTGTAGTACATTTGCTCTATAAAAGAACTACACATGACTTGGACAGACTTCGTATACAAAATTGGTGATACATTTCAATGGTCTTTTGGCTTTTTTGAATTTGTGCAAAACTACTTTAATACAGCATTAATTCTACTGGGCTTTTTTGGCTTTTATTTCTGGATGCGTACGCAAAAGCGTCTGAGCGATCAGTCTAACGTACCGGTAGAAATCAAAGATAACCAAGGTTGGTACAATAAAGACGGACAACAACTGAAGTAAGTTCAGTTTTTATAGCAATAAAAAAGGGCGGTCATTGACCGCCCTTTTTGTTATAGGAGGATTTTTTATTTCTCTGCTGTTAGCGATGCGCTCAAGAACTCGCGGTTCATGCGCGCTATATTTTCTAAAGAAATGCCTTTTGGACATTCTACCTCACATGCGCCAGTGTTGGTACAGTTACCAAAACCTTCTTCGTCCATCTGACGAACCATATTGATTACTCGGTCTTGGGCCTCTACTTTTCCTTGTGGCAATAAGGCGTATTGTGAAACTTTAGCACCTACAAATAACATGGCAGAACCGTTCTTGCAGGTAGCAACACATGCACCACAACCAATACATGCAGCAGCTTCGAAAGCTTTATCTGCATCGTGTTTAGGAATAGGAATAGCGTTGGCATCCATGGTACGACCTGAGGTGTTTACCGATACAAATCCACCAGCTTGCTGAATGCGGTCAAAAGCAGAGCGGTCCACGACGAGGTCTTTGACAATAGGGAAGGCACGGGATCTCCATGGCTCCACATAAATGGTGTCTCCGTCAGCAAAACTACGCATATGTAGTTGACATGTCGTAGTGCCTGTTTCAGGGCCGTGTGCGCGTCCGTTGATGTACAGAGAGCACATGCCGCAGATACCTTCACGACAGTCGTGATCGAAGGCTACTGGTTCTTTTTGTTCGTTGATCAGTTGCTCATTGAGTTGATCGAGCATTTCTAAAAACGAACTATCTGTAGAGACGTTTGCCAAGCTGTAGGTTTCAATACCACCTTTTGCATTGGTATTCTTTTGTCTCCAGATTTTGAGCGTAATATTGATAAATTTTGAAGCCATATCTATTATTTATAGTTGCGTGCTGCAATTTTAATGAACTCGTAATTGAGGGCTTCTTTGTGAAGCGCCGCTTTTTTGGCATCGCCGTCTTGGTATTCCCAAGCGGCAACGTATTTGAAGTTGTCGTCGTCGCGGAGGGTTTCGCCTTCGCTATCTTGGTATTCTTCGCGGAAATGACCACCACAAGACTCTAGTCTATGAAGGGCATCTACAGCCATGAGCTGACCGAGTTCGATAAAGTCTGCAACGCGCATGGCTTTGTCTAGCTCCGGATTCATTTCGTTGGCATCGCCAGGTACAAATACGTCTTTGTAGAATTCTTCGCGCAAAGAAGCAATTTCTTCAATGGCTTCTTTTAGGCCCGCTTCGTTGCGTGCCATACCTACTTTGTTCCACATGATCAGACCAAGTCGTTTGTGGAAGTGGTCTACAGATTTTGTGCCTTTGTTTTGAAGGAAACGTTCGATGCTGGCTTGAACTTCTGCTTCTGCTTGTTCAAATTCAGGGCTATCAGTAGCAATTTTTCCTGTTCGGATGTCATTAGATAGGTAGTCTGAAATGGTATAAGGCAAAACAAAATAGCCATCGGCCAAACCTTGCATGAGTGCAGATGCACCGAGTCGGTTGGCGCCGTGATCTGAGAAGTTCGCCTCACCAGTAACAAAACAACCTTCAATGCTACTTTGCAGGTTGTAGTCTACCCACACACCACCCATGGTGTAGTGAACGGCTGGGTAGATTTTCATTGGCGTCTCGTAAGGGTTGTCGTCAGTGATTTTTTGGTACATCTGAAAGAGATTACCATACTTTTCTTCAATCCATTTTTTACCGAGGGCAATGATTTTTTCTTCGGTTGGGTTGTGGTCTCCTTGCGCAAAAGCAGATTGGCGACCTTTATTGCGAATTTCAGTTGCGAAGTCAAGGTAGACACCTTCGTTGGTGTCGTTGGCTTCTATACCAAAACCTTCATCACATCTTTCTTTTGCCGCTCTTGAGGCGACGTCGCGCGGGACGAGGTTACCAAATGCAGGGTAGCGTCTTTCTAAGAAGTAGTCGCGGTCTTCTTCTGCAATTTGTGTTGGTTTTAAACGGCCTTCGCGAATCGCTTCGGCATCTTCTTTTTTCTTTGGTACCCAAATACGACCAGAGTTGCGCAAAGACTCAGACATGAGTGTGAGTTTGGACTGGTTGGTGCCATGTACCGGAATACAGGTAGGGTGAATTTGCACGAAGCAAGGATTGGCAAAATGCGCTCCTTTTTTGTGGACTTTCCAAGCGGCAGATACGTTGCTTCCCATTGCGTTAGTCGAGAGGAAGTAAACGTTTCCGTAGCCACCAGAGGCAATTACAACAGCGTGAGCTGAATGGCGCTCGAGCTCGCCAGTAACGAGGTTTCTTGCGATGATGCCGCGCGCTTTGCCGTCTACTTTAACGAGGTCCATCATTTCGTGACGGTGGTACATTTTGACACGCCCCAAGCCAATTTGACGAGAGAGCGCTGAATAAGCACCAAGTAAAAGTTGTTGGCCTGTTTGTCCGGCTGCGTAGAATGTACGCTGAACTTGCGTACCGCCAAAAGAACGGTTGTCTAGGAGACCTCCGTATTCACGTGCAAACGGAACACCTTGTGCTACGCATTGGTCGATGATGTTGCCCGACACCTCGGCCAAACGGTATACGTTTGCTTCGCGTGCACGGTAGTCACCACCTTTAATGGTGTCGTAAAAGAGGCGGTAAATGGAGTCGCCGTCGTTTTGGTAGTTTTTAGCTGCATTGATACCACCTTGGGCTGCAATAGAGTGTGCTCTACGCGGAGAATCTTGGAAACAAAACGCCTTAACGTTGTAGCCCATCTCACCAAGTGAGGCTGCTGCGGATGCGCCAGCCAAACCTGTTCCAACAACGATGACATCGATTTTGGGACGGTTGTTGGGTGCAACCAACTTCATGTGGTTTTTGTGGTTGGTCCATTTTTCTGAAATTGGACCCTCTGGAATGCGCGAATTTAGTGTTGACATAGCCTGATTCCTAGTGATTCATGTAAATAATAACGGGAATGATCGCAAACAAAAACGGAACAACAATGGCAAAGCCAGTTCCGATAATTTTGATCAGTTGGGTGTATTTCGGATGATTGATTCCTAATGATTGGAAGGCACTTTGGAAACCATGTAAGAGATGGTAGGCCAAGACAATCATGGAGATCAAGTAAAAGAGTACTGCAAAAAGAGCTCCTTCGTTTTTGCTCTTACTGAAGAAATCCATGACTAATGTATGGAGGTCACGGTAGCCTTCTGCCACTTTAACATTTGTGCCTTTGATGTAAAGGTCGGTACCTTTTTCAATGATGTTTTTGCCGTCTTTTGGAATGGGCTGAATGCCTGGAACATGCGTGTAGTATAGCTCAGCGTTTGCAGCGCCCATCATTGGGTTGTCCATTTCGAGTTTGTAGGTATGAAGCGGAACGTCTTCTTTGACTTTCATTTTCCACCAGAAGTTGGCCATGTGAGTAGCTAAGAAAACCAAGATAAGCGTTCCTAAGATCGCCATGCTGCGGCTTGCAGAGCTAGAGTTAGCCCCTGGCTTGCTGTAAGCATAACGCACCGGACGCGCTTTGCGGTTTTGAATAGTGAGTGCGATTCCGTCAAATACGTGAATCAGTACGGCTGCATAAGTAACGTATGAAAGAATTTTAATGAAGGGGTTGTGGCCCATGAAATAGGCGTATTCGTTGAACGCCCGACGGCCTTCTTCGCCAGTTTTGAGGATCAGTTGGAGGTTGCCAAGCAAGTGGCCAACCAAAAACGTACACAAGAAAAGACCGGTGAGGGCCATAAAGACCTTCTTGCCGATAGAAGATTTAAATAATACTGAGTTACTCATAAGAATCTTTCATTTGAAGTGTTGCAAATTTACGTGAACAACATTTAAGTGTTACAAAAGTTGTCAAGATAATCGGATAATTCAGGCTATTTAGAACGATTATAGATAGCTCAAAACAACTTGCTCGCTATTCACTTCTAATTGGACCTCAGCGCCCAGTGTTAATGCTTGATTATCATCGATGTGACCCGCAGGGAAATCAAAGCAAATCGGAATTTTACGGTACTTGAAATGCGTCAAGATGAGTGCTTCTATCGTTTTTCCAAAAGGCACATCGGTGTCTTCTAAATCGGTCATGCCACCGACAATCAGTCCGTTAATTTGCGCTAGAGCGCCACTTTTTTCTAGCGCATAGAACATGCGGTCAATGTGGTAAAGGTGTTCAGCGAGGTCTTCTATAAATAAAATGGCGTCATTGAATGGATAGCACTCAGGCGTTGCAAGCATACTATACACGATACTTAAGTTTCCGCCCACCAAAGTACCATTTGCTTTTCCTTGTTGATTGAATGGTTTGGATTCAAATTCAAAAGGTGCTTTTTCTCCATAAAGTAGCTCGCTTAGTCGTGCTTTAGCTTTGGCACTATTTTTTTCGATATTCAACGCCATAGTACCATGGATACTCTGAAAACCTAGCGACTGAATTTTGTGGTGCAGTACACAAATATCTGAGAAGCCAATCAGCCATTTGGGCTCGCGGATAAACTGTGCCCATTGCAAACCATCTAAAATTTGAACGCAGCCGTACCCACCTCTTACACACCACACTGCTTTGGCTTCCGGATGATCAAGACCTGCTTGTAAATCCGCTAAGCGCTCGAGTTCAGTACCCGAAAAATAATGGTTTCGGCCAGTTAAATTTTGGCTTCTCATGGCGCGCAGACCAATACTATGCAACCAATTTTCAGCTTCAATGATATAGTGTTCTTCAATGGCTTTGGCTGGCGCACACAAATAAACGAGGTCGCCAGACTTTAGCGAAGGCGGAGCAACTAAATTCATGGTTGTAAAAGTGCGTTGAGGATTTTTAAATCGGTAGGGCTCGTGATTTTGATATTTTCTTCGTTGCTCAAAACCAACAGTGGAGATACGCCAATTGCTTCTATAACACTGGCATCGTCTGTAAAGTGCGCTTGGTATCCTTGTAAATATGCTTTTTGAAGGGTACTTGCCTCAAAACATTGCGGTGTATGCACTAGATAATATTTTGATCTATCAACACTTTCTGATTTTTCTAGATGCCCCAAGCGCAGCGAATCTTTTAGATTCAGTACAGGCACCACCGCTTTTGAATGGTTTAGGCCTTCAAAACACCTCGCGATGGTCTCCATACTGACCAGCGGCCTCACGCCGTCGTGAATAGCAATTTGCTCACCCGTACAGATAGCGAGGGCATTTTGAATAGAATGGAATCTTTCGCTACCACCATCTACTAATTCGTGCGGAATATGGGTGTTGTATTTGCTCAAGAGTGTTTTCCAGTGAGTAGTCCAGTCTTTGGGGAGGGTAACGATGAGTTGCGCTGTTGGGTCGAATGCAAAAAAACGTTCAAGCGTATGGATCAAAACAGGTTTGGTACCGAGCAACAAAAATTGTTTTGGAATGTCGCTTTTCATGCGTTTCCCTATACCACCCGCTGTAATGATGATGCTTTTTTTCATCGTTGTCCAAAGATAAGCAATCTAACGCTTCTTTACAGGAAGCAGTTTTAACTTGCGCACATCTAAATCTATCGTGAATGCTTGGCCGCTGATATATTCGCCATCTGTTTCGGCATGTAAGATGCCAGCATTAGATCTCAGTTGAATAGGGTAGGATATGTTTAAGTAATGCGCCTCCGGATGCTTGATTTTTTTACCCCGCTTCACGCGCAGCACATTTTTGATATAATCAAATAAAGAAACTTTGCCCAAAAGCGTGAGTTTGAGTTGACTGTCGTCAATTAGAGCTCCAGGGTGAATGTACAAGCCATCGCCAAAAATACTGCCATTGCAAAACGCGGCAAGCAGCAGTTCTCCTTTGTAACTGAAGTCTGCACCTATTATTTGAACTTGCGGCCGTTTGTATTTCAAAAAGGTTTTGATAATTGCCAATCCGTAAGAGAAATTCGGCCCAAAACGCTTGCGGAAGTTTTGCAGCTCCAGCACAACCGCGCCCCCAAAACCAATATCGGTAATATTTGCAAAATAGCGTGATTCTGTTTCCGTTTGAACGTGCCCGACATCAAAAAAATCAAAGGCATTACTTTGGATTTTTTCACAAAAATCATTTGTGTTTTGGAAACCAGCGGAGCGGTAAAAGTCATTGCCGGTTCCGTTGGGAAGCACGCCTAGAATGGGCTGAAAATCGGGGTCTGGATGCGTACAAACCCCATTGACGAGCACATTAAAAGTGCCGTCGCCACCTACGCCAATAAGGTGGGTGCAAGTGTGCTTTAAAGCATGAATATGCTGAATGGCTGCAGCGGTATCTGGGCTATTGTAAATTTGAAAATCATCACGGAATTGCTCCTTCAAGGCAGCTAAGATGAGCTGATTGCTTGGATGAATTTTCTTATTTCCGTTGGTGATGCAATAGATAAAGGGCATCTGCCAATTTACACAATTATTTTAGTATTGGATTTGTAAGCTACTCGATTGTTGCCATTTTTGGCCATCGAGCAGGGCCGATACAAAGTAGATGTAGTGTGCACGAGGAAGTTTTTCGCCTCCTAAATCAGTGCCATCCCAATCGAAATCGGGTCTGTCGCTTTTGAAAACGATGTTGTTTTTGGCGTTGAGCACAACAATGCTAAAATCTTGAATAGCAGCATTACCCCAATCTATTTGAAGCGTCTCGTTTTGTCCGTCTCCATTCGGTGTAAAAATATTTGGTAGTGAGATGCGGACTTGCGGTTTTGTTATTTGAGAAAGTGGTTTTACTGCATTTGCGACAGCGGGTACTGTGTTGGATGCTGTATGCGCGCTAGAAGTAGTATTTACAGGAATAGCGTGAGGAATGCTTGTTGAAGATAAATACGTAGTTGGTATCGACTGTGTTTGCTCAGGTGTACTTTGTCGTTGTTGGTCTTGAATAGCCACATTTTCAACATTTACATCTGCTGGTAATAAAGTGGGCACTAAAGTGTTCGAAGCTGTTTGTTGAATAGATATCTTAATTGGTTCTAAAGGGGTAAATTTTTTGTATTCTTTTGACTTGCTGGTTTCTTGAGGTGTTTGAACTACTTGCTTTTTGACTTTTTGACTTTTTGATTCAAACGAGAGATAGACTGTGCCTGCAACAATTGCTGTAGCCGCAACACCGATAAGCGTTTTGGCCAATAGGCCAAGCCCCGTTTTTGCGGCACCGGTACCAATGGACGAAGAAATAGACGTCCATAGCGCGGGGTCTACCTGGACTTGGTGGTCCTGGAGGCCTTTGGCAAATAGATCTTTGATGTTGTCTTTTTCTGTCATTAGTCAATATTTTCAATACGGTCTTTCAAATAGGCCCTTGCGCGCAAGTATTGTGTTTTGGAGGTGCTTTCAGAGATACCGAGTTGCACGGAGATCTCTTGGTGCGAATAGCCTTCAATCGCAAAAAGGTTGAAGACTGTGCGGTAACCGTCTGGCAGCGCCTGAACCAATTTGAGCAGGTCGTCGGCCATGAGTTTTTCTACGCTGTAGTCTTGGTGTGCTAATTTGTGCGAGACGTCGTTTAAAGAGACATCTGTGAGCAGTTTTTTGTCTTTGCGGAGTTGGTCAAGGCAGGTGTTGACTGCAATTTTTTTGAGCCAACCTTCAAAAGCACCCTCCGATTTGTAATTGCCAATGTGGGCAAAAATTTTAACGAAGGCATCTTGCAAGACGTCTTGTGCGCGCATTTGGTCTTTCATGTAACGCAAACACACGACGTAAAGCTTGGGGGCATAAATGTCAAACAACGCTTTTTGAGCCTTCGGACGAGCAGCAATACAATCTTGTATGAGTTCTTGTTCCTCCATGACTCCTTAGCACTGACGTATTTTGATTTGAAAAAGTTGCATGCGCAAAGCAAGATAGTTTATTTCTTTTAATTTAGTGGTTCAACCTAATGTCGATTTGATCCATGAGATTCTTTATTTGTACTATTGCGATACTCTTCCATGCAAATTTCCAGTTTGCCCAAAACGTGAAAACACTCCCTTTTATTGCAGAAATACAACTCAATGACCGCTTGCAAATACAAGTAACAGCTTCACTCGCCGAAAAAAATTCTAAATCACCTATTACCATTTATAATGGCAAGGAAGTTTATCAGTTGTCTGTAAATAAACGGATAGGCGACACCATTGTGTATCAATTCCCAGCTCAGGATGCAGAATGGCGAATTGCATTTAACGAGGATTTTTCCGAAGCCCACGGTTGGTGGATTAATTACAATAAAAAAACGCCGGTTCGTTACCCGATTCATTTATATAACGGCGTTAAAGAATTGTCTGCCGATCTTTCAACGCCTCCAGTCGATTTGAGTGGCAAATGGAAAGTGTTGTTTCAGCCCGGCACGCCCAATGAAGAGGTGTTGGTCGGTGTTTTTGAGCAGGATGGTGGCAATTTTGTTTATGGGAGTTTTCTCAGCGAAACCGGTGATTACCGCTATTTACATGGCTATGTGGCAGATGGAAAATTGTATTTACAGACGTATACTGGTTATTGGGCCTTTGTGGTGGAGGCAGATTTAAATGGCAGCAATGAAATGACTGGTGTATTCTACAGCGGAGGAAAATCAAGCTCCCCTTTTAAAGCAATCAAAGACGAAACGGTCCAACTAAGAGATGAAGCGGAACTGACTTATTTGATCAAACGAGATGAAAGGGTGGTGCTCAACAACCTGATCAAATTGAACGGAAGAAAAACGAATCTGGATTTATCAAAAAATGGACATCTGACGCTGATTCAGATCATGGGAACATGGTGTCCGAATTGCATCGATGAAGCGAATCTATTGAAAGAGTTACATGCTGCTTATGGTAAACAAGGCTTAGAAATTATTGCGCTTGGCTTTGAGGTAGGTACAGACACCAAAAAACAAAGAAGTCGCTTGAAGCGATTCGTGAAGGATTTGCAGGTGAATTATCAGGTTTACTTAGCAGCTACCTCTAGCAAAGAAGCGGCCGCAGCTTATTTTCCGATGCTCAATGGCATCATGAGTTTTCCGACCTCTATTTTAGTGGATGAGCAAGGAAAAATCATAGCGATTCATACCGGTTTTAGCGGGCCGGCAACAGGAGCGGCGTATACCGAACTGGTGAACAAATACAAGCAAGAAATTGAGAACGCCCTCGAAGGCGCAAACGCCGATTAACGGCCCATTAAGAATGGGTACTTGTCGATGTTTTTGAGGGCAATGCTCGTGCCGCGTGCAACTGCTCTGAGCGGATCTTCGGCGATATGAACGGGCAATTTGGTTTTGGCCTGAATACGTTTGTCGAGACCGCGTAGCATAGAACCACCGCCAGCGAGGTAAATACCTGTTTTGTAAATATCGGCAGATAACTCAGGGGGTGTCATTTCGAGTGCGCTTAAGATTGCTTCTTCAATTTTAGAAATAGTTTTGTCAAGTGCGTGGGCGATTTCTTGGTAAGAAACCATGATTTCTTTTGGAATACCGGTCATGAGGTCGCGTCCGCGGACCGCGAAATCGGCAGGTGGATTTTCGAGTTCTGGCAAGGCCGCACCCACTTCAATTTTGATTTGCTCTGCGGTGCGTTCTCCGACAAGGATATTGTGCTGACGACGCATGTATTCTTCGATGTCGTTGGTGAAGTCGTCGCCGGCAATTCGGATAGATTTATCACAAACAATACCACCGAGGGCAATAACGGCAATTTCTGAAGTACCGCCACCTATGTCGATGATCATGTTGCCCATTGGTTCTTCTACGTCGATGCCGATACCAATTGCAGCGGCCATTGGTTCGTGGATGAGGTAAACTTCTTTGGCTCCGGCGTGTTCTGCTGAATCTTGTACCGCGCGTTTTTCAACTTCAGTGATACCAGATGGAATGCAGATGACCATGCGGAGGGAGGGATTAAATAAGCTGCGACCTGGATTGATCATTTTGATCATGCCTTTGATCATTTGTTCGGCACTTTGGAAGTCGGCAATTACGCCGTCTTTAAGCGGGCGTACGGTTTCGATGAGTTTGTGTGTCTTGCCATGCATTTGTTGCGCCTTTCTTCCAATGGCAACCACCTTACCCGTTTGGATATCTTTGGCTACAATTGAAGGTTCGTCGACGACAACTTTGTCGTTCCAAATAATCAGGGTATTTGCCGTACCGAGGTCAATGGCAATTTCCTGTGTAAGAAAGTTAAAAAGGCCCATTTTAAGCGCTTATTGGTTTGTGTAATTTCTTCTTATTCGTACAATACGTTTAAAGGTTACGTTTGTCGATAAGATTTGTGATTTTTTTCAAGAATGTACTTAATGTTTGAAATGACGAACACCCGTGAACACCATTTTCATCTGATTTTCATCGCAATACGTGATTGACAGGTCGTCTTTTACAGAGCCACCAGGTTGGATGACCGCATTGATACCTTCGAGGTGTGCAATTTCTACACAATCGGGGAAAGGGAAAAATGCATCGCTGGCCATGGCGGCACCGTTGAGATCAAAACCAAAACTTTTCGCCTTGTGGATAGCTTGTTTGAGCGCATCTACTCTGGAGGTCTGGCCGGTTCCACTTGCGAGGAGCTGACCATCTTTTGCTAAAATGATGGTGTTGGATTTGGTGTGTTTGACCAATTTATTGGCAAAAAGTAAATCTTGGATTTCTTGTTCGCTAGGTGCCAGTGTTGTTTTGACAACCAAGTGCTCAGGGCCTTCGCTCGCCATATCGGCATCTTGAACGAGGTAGCCGTTGAGGGCGCTTCTCACCAAAGTTTGTGGGAGTTCAACTTCATTTTGAATGAGGATGATGCGGTTTTTCTTGGACTGTAGCAAGTTAACAGCTTCCGCGTTGTAGGCCGGCGCAATAAGTACTTCGCAAAATAAATCATTAACGAGCGTTGCCGTAGCTAAATCGATTTCTTTGTTGGCAATGAGGATACCGCCAAATGCGCTAACTGGATCGGCAGCGAGGGCTGCTTCATAAGCTTCTTGGAGCGTAGGGCGCGTGGCGAGTCCGCAAGCGTTGTTGTGCTTGAGAATGGCAAATGTTGGGCCGTCGTTTTTGAATTCTTGCATGAGGCGAACTGCGGCGTCAACATCTAGTAAGTTGTTGTAAGATAGCTCTTTGCCGTGCAGTTTGGTGAATAAAGCGTCGAGGTCTCCGAAGAAAACACCTTTTTGATGCGGATTTTCACCATAGCGCAAAGGGCTTTGCTGTTCTTCGCTTATTTTTAAATAAGAACTATTTTGACGCATGAAATACTGATGTATCATGGTGTCGTAGTGAGAAGACACATGAAAGGCTTCGGCCGCAAATGCGTGGCGTTGTGCCAATGTGGTTTGTGCGCCTTGGGTGTTGATGAGCTCTAATAAACTTGCGTATTGTTTGACACTCGGAATAATAACGACATCGTTGTAGTTTTTGGCTGCAGCTCTAATGAGTGAAATACCACCGATATCAATTTTTTCAATGATATCTTCATGGCTTGCGCCGGAATCTACAGTTTGTTCAAATGGATATAAATCGACAATGACTAGATCAATAGAAGAGAGTTCGTGTTCAGCCATATGCGCTTGGTCTGGCGCAAAATCGCGGCGATTGAGGATGCCGCCAAAAATCGCTGGGTGAAGCGTTTTGACCCGGCCGCCTAGAATTTCTGGAAATTGCGTGACGTCTTCAACAGCAGTAACTGGAATTCCCATCTCCTGAATAAAGGCTAAGGTGCCGCCTGTGGATAAAATTTCTACATTGTTAGCATGCAATTTTTCTACGATTGGAGCCAGGCCATCTTTGTAAAATACGGAAATGAGCGCGCGTTGAATGGGTTTTTGTACTGTCATATGGATTTGAAAGTGCAAAGGTAAGGGGTATAATTAAAAAAGGCCCGCAATTTGCGAGCCTTTTTATTAAATCCGGAAACTTTTAAATCACTTCGTTCGTGAATTTACGTTCCACATATAACCGGCTAACGCCGCTTCTATCCGGAACACATTTAGTTCACTTCGTTCATGAATTTACGTTCCACATATAACCGGCTAACGCCGCTTCTATCCGGAACACATTTCACAACCGTCTGGGTCGTCGAGTGAGCAGACGATTGCCGCTTGTTGGTCTTCGACGATTTTCGCTGCCTTAGGTTCTTCGGTGACTGTTTTGTCAACGGTGAATTTGATGGCGTCAGTTGCTGCTTTGGTCCGTAGATAGTACATACCTGTTTTGAGTCCTTTTTCCCAACCGTAGAAGTGCATGGAGGTGAGCTTGCCGAAGTTGGCATTTTCCATGAAGATATTGAGTGATTGGCTCTGGCAGATATAGGCTCCGCGGTCGGCAGCTTGTTCTATGATGGCTTTTTGAGAAATTTCCCAGGCTGTTTTGTAGAGGTCTTTTAAGTGCTGAGGTACTTCTTGGATGTTTTGCACAGATCCGTTTGCAGCCATGATTTTTTGTCGCATGTCTTTGTTCCACAGACCTTCTTTAACGAGGTCTTTGAGGAGGTGTTTGTTGACGATGATGAATTCGCCAGATAATACACGACGCGTATAGATGTTGGAAGTGTAGGGCTCAAAACATTCGTTGTTGCCAAGGATTTGAGCTGTAGAAGCTGTTGGCATTGGCGCCAATAAGAGTGAGTTGCGAACGCCGTGTTGTTTGACTTCTTCTTTAAGTAAGTCCCATTCCCAACGGTTGCTTGGTGTAACGCCCCACATATCGAACTGGAAAATTCCTTTTGAAACTGGAGAACCAGTAATAGTTTGATATGGGCCATCTACTTTCGCGAGGTCTTTTGAAGCAGTCATGGAAGCAAAGTATATGGTTTCAAATACTTCGCGGTTGAGTGCGCGCGCTTCTTCCGACTCAAACGGGAATCCAAGCATAATGAAGGCGTCTGCTAGACCTTGTACACCCAAACCGATAGGACGGTGGCGCATGTTGGAGTTGCGTGCTTCTTCTACTGGATAGAAATTGTTGTCGATAATGCGGTTGAGGTTGACGGTAGCTTGGTAAGTAACTTCGAAAAGTTTGTCGTGGTCAAAGGTACCTTCTTCGGTAACGAATTTAGGAAGCGCCAATGAAGCCAAGTTACACACAGCAACTTCGTCTGGAGCGGTGTACTCGATGATTTCAGTACATAAGTTAGAAGACTTAATGGTACCGAGGTTTTGCTGATTAGATTTCGCGTTAGCGGCATCTTTGTAAAGCATGTAAGGGGTTCCGGTTTCAATTTGGGACTCGAGGATCTTGAACCAAAGATCTTGTGCCTTAATGGTTTTGCGTCCTTTTCCTGCTTGCTCGTATTTGGTGTAGAGTGCTTCGAATTCGGCGCTGTGCGTGTCGGAAAGACCTGGGCATTCGTGCGGACACATGAGGGTCCAGTCTCCGTTTTCTTTAACGCGTTTCATGAAAAGATCTGGAATCCAGAGTGCGTAGAAGAGGTCGCGAGCGCGCTGTTCTTCTTTACCGTGGTTTTTCTTAAGATCGAGGAAGTCAAAGACGTCGGCATGCCATGGCTCAATGTAAATGGCAAATGATCCTTTTCTTTTGCCTCCACCTTGGTCTACGTAGCGAGCGGTGTCGTTGAATACACGAAGCATCGGGACAATACCATTCGATGCGCCGTTAGTGCCTTTGATATATGATCCGGTTGCGCGGATGTCATGGATAGACAAACCGATGCCGCCAGCTGATTGCGAAATTTGTGCACAAGATTTAAGGGTGTCGTAAATACCGCTAATGCTATCTTCTTTCATGGTGAGCAAGAAACAAGAAGACATTTGAGGTTTAGGCGTTCCAGAATTGAATAGGGTCGGAGTGGCGTGGGTAAACCAGCCTTCTGACATCAGGTTATAGGTTTTGATAGCGGCTTGGATGTCGTCTTTATGGATACCGACAGCCACACGCATGAGCATTTGTTGCGGACGTTCTGCGATTTTGCCATTCAAGCGCATGAGATAGGAGCGAGTCAGTGTCTTGAAGCCAAAGTAATCGTAGCGGAAGTCGCGGTCGTAGATAATGCTGGAGTCTAGAGTCTCTTTGTTGGCCATGATGATTTCATAGACGTCGTCTGCAAGGAGCGAAGCAGGTTCGTTGGTCTTGGAATCAACATAGTGGTAAAGATCGTGCATGACTTCGGAGAAAGTTTTCTTGGTCTCTTTGTGAAGATTGGATACCGCAATGCGAGATGCTAAAAGCGCATAATCTGGGTGATCTATGGTTTTGGCTGCGGCAACCTCAGCTGCAAGATTGTCTAGTTCAGCAGTAGTAACGCCATCAAAAAGTCCTTCAATGACTTTCATGGCAACAATTTCTGGTGATACTAGCGAATCTAAGCCGTAACACATCTTGATGATGCGTGCGGTGATTTTATCGAATTTGACGGCCTCGTGTTTACCGTCTCTTTTTACAACGTACATATGCTCCTTATATTTAATAGTTTAGGTGGGTTAAAAATCTTCATCAAGGCTAAAGCCGTGGTTTTCTTTGCCGGCGAGGACACCAGCTTTTTGGTATTCACCAACGCGTTTTTCAAAGAAGTTGGTTTTGCCTTGAATAGAAATCATGTCCATGAAATCGAAAGGGTTGGTGGCGTTGTAAACGCGCTCGTTGCCAAGTTCTACCAAAAGGCGGTCGGCAACAAATTCGATGTACTGACCCATGAGGTCGCTGTTCATGCCAATGAGTTTAACCGGTAGGGCATCTGTGACGAATTCCTTTTCAATTTCAACTGCATTCGTGATGATTTCTTCAACTTTTTCTTTGGGTAATTTATTCACTAAATGCTTGGTGTAGAGTAAGCAAGCGAAGTCGCAGTGGAGGCCTTCATCTCTAGAAATGAGTTCGTTAGAGAAAGATAGCCCTGGCATCAAGCCACGCTTCTTGAGCCAGAAAATAGAGCAAAATGATCCAGAGAAGAAGATGCCTTCTACCGCGGCAAATGCCACTAAGCGCTCAGCGTAAGAACCTTTGTCTATCCAACGCAGTGCCCAATCCGCTTTTTTACGGACGCAATCTACGGTGTCGATGGCATTGAAAAGGTAATTTTTTTCTTGCGTGTCTTTGATGTAGGTGTCGATCAGCAATGAATAGGTCTCGGAGTGGATGTTCTCCATGGTAACCTGAAATCCGTAGAAAAATTTAGCTTCGGTATATTGTACTTCGTTGAGAAAGTGTTCGGCTAAATTTTCGTTGACGATGCCGTCTGATGCCGCAAAAAAGGCGAGAACATGTTTGACAAAATGGCGTTCGTCGTCGTTGAGTTTGTTTTCCCAATCGATGAGGTCTGGGGATAGGTCGATTTCTTCTGCTGTCCAAAAACTCGCCTCTGCCTTTTTGTAAAAGCTCCAGATGTCGTCGTGCTGGATGGGGAACAGTACGAAACGGCTTTTATTTTCTTCAAGAATCGGTTCGTGTAGTGTTTGAGTCATGGCTTTTTGGGTTGCAGATTTTAAAATAAATCAGGGTTACAAAATTTGTTAAAATTCGGGCTCGATTCAATTAAAGAAATTAACATTTACTTGCGGTTTTCAACACCCAAAACCGCAAACCTTTCATGGACAAACCCTTCAGCGGATTTCAACATGCCTTAGAAAGATATTCACATGCTTTTTGGTTGTATTTTGATAATTTTTCAGAAGGAAATTGTATGTGCGAAAGGATTATTTTCGTATGAAAGGAAACCTCAATAAAGTTAACACATTTACGTTGGAATAGTTTAGAAATGAAGAGTCACTTTTGAACACTGAATTGTTAAATCTTCTCGCGCAATGGCAACATATATTCAACGACTGGGATTTGTACTCAAAAATTATTCGGATGGTTTGGGTCATTTGATTTTTACTAATGTTTGTTTGCATTGCAACAAAGAACTGATAGCACAGGAGCGCTATCTCTGTTGGATGTGCTGGGAAGGCTTGGACCGCACTTATTTTGAATTGCAAAAAGAACCCACAAAACTAGATCAATTGTTTTGGAGTCGCGTAAAAATTGAACATACTTGCGCGTTGTATTTTTATGGAAAAGGAAGCGTGAGCCAGTCGTTGATCCGCGCCTTGAAATATGACTTCAAAGCTCCGCTCGGTATTTATTTGGGAGCGCACATGGCCACTGCGCTATCAAGTCATCCAATAAGTAAAATAGATGCGATTATTCCGGTGCCAATTCATCCTAAAAAGAAGTTTGCAAGAGGCTACAATCAGAGTGAATTATTGGCGCGAGGGCTTTCTGAACATTGGGGCGTCCCCCTCCTGAAGAGCAGTGTTCAGAAGCGAAAACACACCTTGAGCCAGACCACAAACGACCGTTTTGGCCGCTGGGATAACGTGCAAAATATGTTTCGCGCCTCCGCGCAATTCACGGGCTTTCGCCATGTTTTAATTGTCGACGACGTCATCACAACCGGTGCTACCTTGGAGTCTCTGGCAAGGGCAATCAAAGCGGCAGACCCCAATGTTCAAATTAGTTTGCTTAGCTTCGCTTTCACGAAATAGATTATGGCAAAAAAAGCGCTCATTTTCGGTGCCGGATTGGCGGGCACTTGCTTGGCTCACCGCTTGCTTTCTAGCGGCATCGAGGTAAAAATAATGGATGAAGGCAGCAATTATTCTAGCGCTGTGGCTGCAGGAATGGTGAATCCAATGGTTTTTCGCCGCATGAATAAATCTTGGCGCCTTGACGAATTCCTACCAGAAGCACAAGCTTTTTACAAAGAAATAGAGTGCGAGCTCCAAACGCAATTTTATCATCCAATTGTAATTCGCCGCTTTTTTTCCTCTGATGAGGAGCGAGAAAGTTGGCAGAGCAGGTCTGAAGATGAGGCTTACGAACCCTATTTAGCAAAACTAACGGCTTCTGACCTCACACACACCGCAGCGCTCAATACTTTTGGCAGTGGCCGCGTTAAAAATGCCTTTTGGGTAGATGCTGCTAAATGGGTCGCTCAGCACATGGCTTATTTCAACCAAAAAGGTATTTTAGTGCAAAAGGAGTTCTCTGCACAATTGTGGGAACCACAGCTCCGAAAATACGACGGCGAAACCTATGACTTTGTGGTTTTCTGCATGGGCTATCGACAAAAAGAAGAGCAGACATTCTCTTATTTGCCGCTGCAACAAACTAAGGGCCAAACACTTTTGATAGAAAGTGATCAACTCATTGAAACTGAGTCGCTGAATAGAAAGTGTTTTGTGTTGCCTTATGGGGAGGGCCGTTTTCGCGTTGGGGCCACATATGAATTCAACAACCCAACACTTCATGTGACTGAAGCAGGCAAAGAGTTGTTGCTGCAAAATTTAGCATCACTTGGGGCTTATAAACCTGTTGTAGTTGAGCAGGCAGCGGGCATCAGGCCAACTGTTTTAGATCGACGACCATTGATGGGCCAGCACCCAATTCACGAGGGTGTTTTTGTTTTCAATGGCTTGGGCACAAAGGGCTATATGATGGCGCCAACTTTAGCACGAGAACTTGTGGCTCACATGCTTGAAAACAAACCCCTGCATTCCGAAACGAACATCAGTAGATTTACGTACAGTACCCTGTAATTTACGCCTTGTTATGTGGCTTAGATTCCGTATTTTTGCAACCTATGAAGCACATCCGCAATTTTTGTATTATTGCCCACATTGACCACGGTAAAAGCACCTTAGCAGATCGCTTGCTCCAAACCACCGGCACTATCTCCGATCGCGAGATGCAAGCGCAAGCCCTCGACGACATGGACCTCGAGCGCGAGCGCGGCATCACCATCAAGTCTCACGCCATTCAAATGAGCTACAAGCACGAGGGTCAAGATTACATCCTCAACCTCATTGACACCCCTGGCCACGTCGATTTCTCTTACGAAGTTTCGCGTTCTATCGCCGCATGCGAAGGCGCCTTGTTAATTGTCGATGCCTCTCAAGGAATTGAAGCACAAACAATTTCAAATTTATACCTCGCCCTCGAGCACGACCTCGAAATCATCCCGATCCTCAACAAGATGGATTTACCGGGCGCCATGCCAGAAGAAGTTTCTGATCAAATCATGGAGCTCATCGGTTGCGACGTCGAAGACATCATCCAAGCTTCGGGTAAAACCGGCTTAGGCGTCGATAAAATATTGGAAGCGGTCATTAAGCGCATTCCAGCACCTAAAGGGGACGAAGCTGCGCCTTTACAAGCCATGATCTTCGACTCCGTTTTCAATCCGTTTCGCGGCATTATTGCTTATTATCGCGTCAAGAACGGCGTCTTGAAGAAAGGCCAGAAAGTTCGATTTTTAAATACGGGCCGCGACTACAACGCCGACGAAATCGGCATCCTCAAAATGGATCTCTCCCCCAAAAATGAAGTGCGCGCTGGCGATGTCGGCTACATCATTTCGGGGATCAAAGCAGCTAATGAAGTCAAGGTTGGAGACACCATCACGGCTTCTGACAACCCTTGCGAGGTGCCTATAAAAGGTTTCGAAGACGTCAAGCCAATGGTATTTGCGGGCATTTATCCTGTAGACACCGAAGATTATGAAGAGTTGCGTTATTCCATGGAAAAACTCCAGCTCAACGACTCTTCTTTGGTTTTCGAGCCCGAATCATCTGCCGCCCTTGGCTTTGGTTTTCGCTGTGGATTCTTAGGAATGCTCCACATGGAAATCATCCAAGAGCGCCTAGAGCGCGAGTTCAACATGACCGTCATTACAACGGTACCGAACGTTTCGTACAAGTCTTACATGAAAAAAGACCCAGACGAAGTCTTTATTGTCAACAACCCTTCCGAATTGCCAGACCCGTCGGGCATGGACCGCATCGAAGAACCCTACATCAAAGCACAAGTCATTACCAAAACAGAATATGTGGGTGCAATCATGACACTATGCATTGAAAAACGTGGCGAGTTGCAAAATCAAGTTTACCTGACCCAAGATCGTGTCGAAATCACTTTTGAAATGCCACTGGCCGAAATCGTATTTGATTTCTACGACCGCCTCAAGTCGGTGTCTCGCGGTTACGCCTCTTTTGATTACCATCCAATTGGCTACAAAGAGTCTGATTTGGTCAAAATGGACCTACTGCTCAACGGCGAGCAAGTCGATGCACTTTCTGCTTTGGTTCACCGCAGCAATGCCTTCGATCTCGGTAAAAAGATCTGTGTCAAATTGCGCGAGCTCATCCCGCGTCAGCAATTCGAAATTCCTATTCAAGCGGCAATTGGTGCAAAAGTTATTGCCCGCGAGACCATCAAAGCCTTGCGCAAAGACGTTACTGCCAAATGTTACGGTGGCGACATCAGCCGTAAACGCAAATTGCTCGAAAAACAAAAGGCAGGTAAAAAACGCATGCGCCAAGTTGGCCGTGTTGAAGTTCCGCAAGAAGCATTCTTGGCTGTCCTCAAACTCAACGATTAAAAACCCCTTAAATCACATCATATGCAAGCTCTGATTTCTGCACACTCCGGATTGCGTTGGATCGCTCTTCTACTTTTGCTATTGGCAATTTTCAATGCCTTTACAGCTAAAGATTACGAAAAGAAACACCGGTTGGTGAATCTCTTCACCATGATTACCTTTCACACCCAATTGTTATTGGGCCTCATCCTTTATTTTTCTTCAGATAAAGTCAAGTTTGTTGAAGGCTGGATGAAAATTGCCCAATACCGTTTTTATGGAATGGAGCACTTGAGCGGAATGTTGTTGGCGATTATCGCCATCACAATTGGCCATAGCAAATCTAAAAAAGGCGCCGATGCAGCTGCCAAATTTAAAGCGATCAAAGTGTGGTATGTACTTGCTCTCATCTTAGTATTGGCATTCATTCCATGGCCTTTCCGCACAGAATTGGGAGCAGGATGGTTCTAAAAAGCGTACAACTTTTACCTTTTCTTTTTTTGTTTTTTTCGTGTCAGAACGGCTCAAAAAACACTAAAGAAGTCGCGCAACAAACACCTGCAGAACAAGCAGCAAGTTTGTATACCATGCATTGCGCGCAATGCCATGGCGAGGACGGAAAGCTGGGGTCTAGCGGTGCCAAAGACCTAAGTATATCCAAGTTATCTGATGAAAAAATACTGCACATCATCAAAAATGGAAAGGGAGCTATGCCACCAATGAAAGCTTTGTTAGAAACCGATACCAATATCCAACTTGTGCTCAGTCACATCAAAGCACTCCGTAAATAATGCAAGGACACGTCACCGTAGATGCCGTTGAAGAACGCTGCGTACTCGTGGGTGTCATCACCTCCGAAACTTCTGAAGAGGTTGCGCAAGAACACCTCGATGAACTTGAATTCTTAGCCGAAACAGCCGGCGCCATTACCGTCGAGAAGTTCTTTCAAAAACTGCCTTATCCGAATCCGCGTACTTACGTCGGCACTGGAAAGCTAGAAGAAATCAAGCAGTATATGAAGGCGCTAGATATCGAACTCATTATTTTTGATGACGAACTCAGCCCTTCACAGTTGCGCAACATCGAGCGCGAACTCGAGTGTAAGGTCCTCGACAGAACCATTTTAATTCTCGACATTTTTGCTAGCAGGGCGCGCAGTTTCCATGCGAAGACGCAAGTAGAGTTGGCCCAATTGCAGTATATGCTTCCACGACTAACTCGCATGTGGACGCACTTGGAACGTCAAAAAGGCGGAATCGGCTTGCGTGGGCCCGGTGAATCTCAAATCGAGACAGACCGCCGCATCATTCAGCAGCGCATTGCACTCATGAAAGAACGCTTGCGCGAAATAGACAAACAAATGACTGTTCAACGCAGCAACCGTGGGCAACTTGTTCGGGTGGCGCTTGTAGGTTATACCAATGTGGGTAAGAGCACCATCATGAACCTGCTCTCTAAGTCAGATGTATTTGCCGAAAACAAACTTTTTGCCACACTCGATACCACAGTGCGCAAGGTTGTAATCGACAACATGCCCCTATTATTGACGGACACCGTAGGGTTCATCCGTAAATTACCTCAGCAGCTCATGGAATCTTTCAAGTCTACACTTGATGAGGTGCGCGAGGCAGATTTACTTATCCATGTTTTGGATATCGCTCATCCTAACTTTGAGGAACATTTTGAGGTAGTCAATGAAACACTAAATGAAATTGACAACACCGAGAAACCAACGATAATCGTTTTCAATAAAATCGATGCCTACCAACCACCACTCGCCGACCTCAACGAGCCCGAAGAAGACATCCGAACACTAGACTCACTCAAGAAGTCCTGGATGTCAAAAATGGGTAAAACCAAATGTGTTTTTATTTCCGCCACCGACAAAGAAAATGTCGAGGAGCTCAAAGAAGTATTGTATAAAGAAGTGAAAGCCATTTTTAAAGTCAGGTACCCTTACAACAATTTCTTGTACTAACTAGCGGAGGCTTAAGAGACAACTAATTCTAAATCTATTTGTCTTTTTTTAGTGCTCACCTGATCAATGCGTACCTTAACGCGGTCTCCGAATTGATACGTCTTTTTGGTTTTGGAACCAACAAGCTGAAACTTCTCTTGATCAAAATAGAAACGGTCTCCTGGTATTGCCATCATCGGGACCATTCCTTCGCAATAGTTTTCATCCATCCTGACAAACATACCGTGTTCGGCAATTCCAGAAATTGTACCTTCAAAAATTTCGCCGACAAATTCCATGGCATAAAGTGATTGGAAGAATTTCGTAGACTCTCTCTCGGCTTCTGCTGCTTTGCGTTCGTTTTTAGAAATGCGCTGACAAATGGCGCCGAGTTCTCCACCATATTTATGTTTTTTGGTAGTGAGTTCTTCTTGCAAAATGCGATGCACCACTAAATCGGCGTAGCGTCTGATGGGCGAGGTGAAATGTGAATAGTGTTTGAAAGCCAAACCGTAGTGCCCGATATTTTGGGTATCGTAGCTTGCTTTGGCCATGGAACGGATGGCCATCGATTGTACCAAAGAAAATTCGTTTTCATTACGAATTTCTTCAAAGAGTGCGTTGAGGTTTTTGGCAATATTGAGCGGATCGTTGATGTCTACTTTGTGCCCAAATTTTTCGATAAATACGGCAAAGAGTTCCATTTTGGAAGGGTCTGGAACATCGTGGACACGGTAAATCATGGGGAAGTTCTCCTGCCCTTTCTTTTTTGGAGAAAGATACTCAGTCACTTTGCGGTTGGCGAGTAACATGAATTCTTCAATGAGTTTGTGCGCGTCTTTGGAGGTTTTGATGACAACGCCATCAGGATTTCCTTCGCTGTCGAGCTTGAAGCGCATTTCTTCAGATTCTATGCTGAGTGCGCCGTTTTTGAGGCGTTGGTTGCGGTATATTTTGGCCAACGCATCTATTTTGCGCAGAATGGTATCGTGGTCACCGGGTGTTCCTTCTAAAATTTCTTGTGCTTCTTCGTAGGTATATCGGCGGTCCGAGTGGATGACGCTTTTGCCGTACCATTCTTTGTATATTTTACCGGTGTCGTCGAGTTCAAATACGGCAGAAAAAGCAAATTTGTCTTCGTGAGGTCTGAGTGAGCAAGCGAGGTTGCTGAGCTGCTCTGGAAGCATAGGAATTACGCGGTCTACGAGATATACTGAATTAGAGCGCAACAAGGCTTCTTGGTCCATGGCCGAACCGGGTCGTACATAATGACTGACGTCTGCGATGTGCACACCAATTTCGAAGTGACCATTTTCTATTTCTTGATATGAAATGGCATCGTCGAAGTCTTTGGCATCGAAGGGGTCGATTGTAAAAGTAAGGATGGGCCTGAAGTCGCGTCTTTGTGCTACTTCTTTTGGATCGAGGTCTATGCCGATGAGTTCTGCCTCGGCCATGACCGCATCGGGGAAAACAGGATTGATTCCTTGGTTGTAAAGGATGGACAACATTTCTGTTTCGTTGCTTCCAGATTTGCCTAAGCGCACCAAGACTTCGCCATAAGGTCTTTCTGCACTTTTTGGCCAAACGGTAATCTTGACAAGTGCTTTCTCGCCATGGAGCGCACCGTTGAGTTTGTCGAGTGGTATTTTGATTTCTACACCAGAGCGCGCGTTGTCTGGAACCATCAACGCATCGTTGTTGCGAATTTGAATGGCACCAACAAATTGAATGCGATCGCGTTCGGTTACTTCTGTAATGGCGCCTTCGTCGCGCTTAGCACCTTGCTTGAAAACCCGCACTTTTACGGTGTCACCGTGTAGCGCTTGCCCTACATTAGAAGGCCCAATGTAGATGTCTTTTTCGTATCCTTGAACAGTTACAAATCCAGCACCTCGTTGGGTAATGGAGATGGTGCCTTCTAATAATGTCGTTTCTCCGGCAAGTTTATAGGTGTGGTGGTTAATGCGCTGAATGGCTTTTTTATTAGTCAGCACATTCAAAGAATCAAAAACAACTTGACGCGCTCGCGCATCGCGCGCATCGAGTAAAGTAGAAACTTGTTTGTGGGTTAACTCAACCCCAGGGTTTTGTTCAAAAATACGCATCACCATAGTGGTAATGCCTGCTTTTTTTCTTGGAGCTTGAGCTGCGGGTACTTTAGGTTTACGCTTTGACATTAGTGTCTGACAACCAATTTACGCGTAATGCTCTTGGAACCAGGCGCTTCAAATACGAGGAAGTAAATGCCACTGTTGAGGTCACTTACGTTGATTTTGCGATTTGAAGTCAAAACTTCTCTGGTGATGACATTTCCTAAAGCGTCTACCATTTTGAGCTGCAATTGATCGACACCTGTAAATTGAATGTTCACATATTCGGTGCTTGGGTTAGGAGCAACTGAAATGCTGATTTCTTCTTTGACAAAAGGTTTGACTGCAGCTAGGTAGTCGACAACGAGGTCAACGGAGTCTAGCATGACGAGGCCATTATTAGTGATATAGTAACGGTAGTGTGCCTGACCAAATGTGTTGTCTTCGGGATTAATGGAGACTTTCATTTTGCCGTATTCGCCGTCGTTGATCGTGAACAAAACTGCTTGTGATCCTGGAGAAGTCCAAGGGTTGGAGTTCATTTGGCCCGATGAATAACAAGTGCCTCCGAATGGATCTGTAGCATGGCCCCAACAAAGCGCGTCTGTCCAACCCGAAGGGACGTTGAGTTGTTTGCGTGTGATGCGCCATTGTACCGCAGCACCAGAATTGTTTACGACATCAAAAGGGACATCAAAGGCATCGCCATTTGGTGCAATAACATTGTGTGTTTGACCAGAAATATCGGTGGTTTGACCATCGATGTGAATAACGATATTGTTTTGTGCGATGCTGACAGCGCTAAAAAGGCAGATTAGAGATAGAAATAAGGTTTTCATAGCATTCACTTTGTTCAAAAATAAGCTTTTCACCGCACTTATCAAAATCTAAGCCATTTTTTGCATCGGCGCTTTTTTCTTACTTTTGAATTCGGCAAGGTTTTTGTCTTGCCCCTGAAAATTTTAAATATGAAAAAATTATTCTTACTCTTTTTGGCGGGCGCTTTTTCTTTAGCTGTCCAAGCACAAGAACCGGTTGTAGAAACGGCACTCAATCAGAAAAAACTGCCATCAGTGAAATTGGTCGATATGAAAGGTAAAGCGGTTAATACGGCAGAACTCACAGCAAACGGACCAGTGATCATTAGTTTTTGGGCTACATGGTGCGCGCCTTGTAAAAAAGAGTTAAATACCATACACGAACTTTATGAAGATTGGGTTGCAGAAACAGGTGTCACCTTAATCGCTGTAGCCATCGACGACGAAAAAACAAAAAGTCAAGTGCCAGTCTACGTCAATGGTAAAGCATGGGATTACACCGTTCTGATGGATCCAAACTGGGACTTCAAACGCGCTATGGGTGTCAATAACGTTCCCCATACTTTTTTAGTAGATAAAAATGGCTTTATAGTTTATTCCCACAACAACTACGCACCCGGCGACGAAGAAAAACTTTATCAAGAATTGCTCAAATTGAGTGAAAAATAATACATGAAAAACGCAAGCACGCTCGTAATCATCTTATTGCTCAGTTGGGTTTCTTATGCACAAGGGAACATCACTGGCAACATGGAAACCGTATTTCAATACCTCACCGAAGATAGCACCATCAATGCCAAGCAACCTATGCAAAAAGGCTTGCTCAATTCGTATATGAATGTATTCTATACACAGGGAAATTTCAAGGCGGGCCTGCGTTTTGAGTCTTATTTGCCACGTATTCAAGGCTATCCCAATCGTTTTGATGGCACTGGTATTGGCATGCGCTACGTCGGATATCAAAACGACTTTGTGGATGTCACACTCGGTACATTTTACGAGCAATTCGGCAGTGGTTTGGCCCTGAGAACATACGAAGACCGCAATTTAGGCTACGATAACTTACTCGATGGCATGCGCATAGTGCTCAGACCAGGTAAAGGTGTTGTCTTGAAAGGCGTTTACGGCACGCAACGCTTATCTTTTCAGCAAGGGCAAATTGTTCATGGCGCAGGTCTTGTGCGCGGAACAGACGCAGAATGGCACCTCAATGAAGGTCTGATTTTATTAAAAGACAAAAAGCTCGATGTCGTTCTTGGAGCGTCTTTCGTCAGTAAGTTTCAAGAAGATAACAATCCAGAATGGGTTTTGCCGCAAAATGTTGCTTCCTACGGTGGTAGACTCAAGCTGACATACGGCAATTTATATGCTGATGCCGAGTTCATTCAAAAAGGTCAAGACCCCTCCTCTGACAATCACTATATCTACAATCAAGGTCATGCAGCCATTTTTAATTTACGCTACACCAAAAAAGGATTGGGTATTTTATTGTCCGGAAAATCTGTAGATAACATGAGTTTTCGTTCAGACCGCACCAAAGATTTACAAGATTTATTGATCAACTTCTTGCCGTCACTCAACAAAACGCATACTTATAATTTGGTCGCAACGCTTTACCCATATGCAACCCAACCAATGGGTGAGGTGGCATATCAGGCCGATGTACTTTATACCTTCAAAAAAGGCACCAAGCTCGGCGGTAAGTACGGTACAACGCTAGGTCTCAACTTTTCTACTACCTATCGTCCTGAACAAACATTGAAAGGTATTGATTTAACAGATTCTTCTCGAGTTGTATATCATACGCGTCCTTTTGCCTTGAGCGATAGCTTATATTGGCAAGACATCAACTTTAATATCACCAAGAAAATCAATAAGCAATGGAGTGGTATTTTGAGTTTTTATGACATCAAAATCAATAATGACGTTGTCAAAGTTAGTAACGCGAAAGGAATCATTCATTCGAGAATTATTGTACTTGAGGGAACTTATAAAATCAATGCACACAACGCGCTGCGTTGGGAGCTCCAAGGTATGTGGGTTCAAAAAAATGCAGAGGGGATCAATGACAAAGGCAATTGGGCCACTGCACTAATCGAGTACACGATTTCGCCGGGGTGGTTTTTCTCTGCTATGAACCAATACAATTACGGCAACGCAGATGTGAGCAAACGCGTCAATTATCCAATTATCACTTGCGGTTACATCAAAGATGCTACCCGTTTAACGGTATCATATGGTCGTCAGCGCGCAGGCTTATTTTGCGTAGGTGGTGTTTGTCGACCTGTACCAGCCAACAACGGTCTCATGATCAATCTAACGCATAGTTTTTAACATGAAACAAGGAATTCTATTTGCAGCATTTGCGGTTCTTTTTGGGCTTTACTTATTGCCTTCTTGTGACCGCGTCACCAACCCATATCCTGTTCAACTTTGCTTGGAATTAGATACAACTTTGTATCCTGGTATTTGGTCAGATTACGTCACCAACGAGTGGCCTACATTTTCACCAAATACCAACGCAAATAGAAATGTACTCATTGAAGATTTTACGGGTCATAAATGCATCTTTTGCCCAGCAGCAGCTGAGCTCGCACATCAGTTGGAGCAGGCAAACCCTGGTCGTGTCTTCGTAGCGTCTATCCATGCAGGGCCCG
>JBIIZO010000212.1:0-3272 GCA_044346245.1 Crocinitomicaceae bacterium | reverse complement strand
GCAAGGTTGCAACATGACGGGAATGTGGTAGTCAGTATTAATCTTCATTGTCTAAATCACCCATTACTTCATCCGCTAAATCAGCGAAATCTGCCATGTTGCCTTCGATCATTTCGAAGTACTTAGACTTATCCCAGATTTCAATGCGGTCGTTGTAGGCAATCAGCATTACCTCAGCAACCAACCCTACCCGCTCCATTAAAGCAGCAGGAACCAAAATACGACCAGCGTTATCAAGAGCAACCTGCTTGGCGCCTTGATGAAACAACCTGTAGAACATTCGGTTTTTGGGTTTAAACAAGTTCATCTTAGAAAGCTTCTGACTGATGCGCTCCCACTCTGGCAGTGGGAAGAGTGTCAAGCAATCTTCAAAACCCTTGTTGAGCATGAAATCGCGCTGGGAAACAGCAGGCAATTGCTTGCGCAAACCAGATGGAAAGAGGAAGCGCCCCTTTTCATCCATTTTGACCTCAAATTCACCTACTAGTCCTGACATAGCGTTAATAATGGGTAAAATTAGTAGATTCCTACCACTTTTTACCACAGCTGTTTTGTATTGTTGATAACTTCTAACGTACAGCGCCAATAAAGGTTACATATTAACAATTACAAACAAGCTAATATCCTTGTTTTACAATGTATTAAGGCATATAAGTGGGAATAAGTGGGAACTTTTTCAACAATTTGTTAATATCCGATTTTGGACAAGTTCACCACGACTACTTTTCAACTAAATTTGCACATGCAAAACAAACAACTCAGCTACCTGCTCATTCCCTTACTCGCCTGTATCTGGGGCAGCTCATTTATCCTGATGAAGCGCGGCATGTTTACAGCCGGTGGCGAAGTTGTTTTTAGCGCCGCACAAGTAGCAAGCATTCGCATATTTGTAGCCAGCGTGGTATTTTTACCCCTCCTCCCCAAATTACTGGGCCGGCTAGAGCGCAAAAGCGACTTGTTTTTCTTTGCAATTGTAGGTTTAGGCGGCAACCTCATCCCGGCATTTCTCTTCACCTACGCCGAACAAACCCTAGACTCAGGCATTGCGGGCATCATGAATAGCTTTACTCCAATATTCACCATTATTGTCGGTGTTTTCTTTTTTCAAACAAGAATCACTTCACAACAAATCATTGGTACCTTGATTGGTTTTAGCGGGATTTCTTGGCTGATCGTGCTGAGCAGTCCAGTGAGTGGCCATTTTCAACTTGCTCCTGCAATGGCCATTTTGCTCGCAACATTATTATACGGATTCAGCTTAAATACCATCAAGCACAAACTCTCCAAATACAACCCTATACAAATTGCCACAGGAGGTTTCAGCATGGCCTTCTTGCCTGCTGCATTTTGTTTTTTCTATTTCGACACCCCACGCGTTTTTGACCAAAACAACCATGCCGTCGAAAGCTTTACTTATATTCTGATACTCGGCCTGATCGGCACTGCATTTGCCGTCATTCTTTTCAATCGGATCATTGCTCAAACTACAGCCTTAGCGGCCAGTACGGTAACTTATTTCATCCCAATTATTGCCGTCGCTATAGGTATTTACAATGGCGAACGCTTTGTTTGGCAACAGCTACTTGCTATGCTCGTGATCATTACCGGAGTACTTTTGGTCAATTTAAAAAGCAGAAAAAGTAACAAATAATAGAAAAAAGCGTAAGAAAAGCCCAGTAAATCTTTGGAGGACACGCAGAAAACACTATATTTGCACTCCAATTTTGGATTATTTAACAATTAAATAAAGCTATATGTACGCAATTGTAGAGATAGCAGGGCAGCAGTTTAAAGTGCAAAAAGACCAAAAGGTTTTTGTACACCGTCTAGATGCCGAAGCAGGTCAGAAATTAGAATTTGACCGTGTTTTATTGATCGAAGACGCTGGCAAAGTAACCCTTGGCGCCCCAGCTATAGAAGGTGCTAAAATCACCGCAGAAGTTCTTGACCACGTTAAAGGTGACAAAGTCATCGTTTTCAAGAAAAAACGCCGTAAAGGTTACCGTGTTAAAAACGGTCACCGCCAGCAGTTCACTGCTATCACCATCAAAAGTATCCAAGCATAATTTCCTTCACAGGAACTAAATAAAAGAAACCATGGCACACAAGAAAGGAGTCGGTAGTTCGAAAAACGGTCGCGAATCACATAGCAAGCGCTTAGGTGTTAAAATCTTTGGTGGTCAAGCTGCCATCTCAGGTAACATCATCGTTCGCCAACGTGGCACCCAACATCATCCAGGCAACAACGTAGGTATTGGCAAAGACCACACCTTGTTTGCGCTTACAGATGGTCTTGTCGAATTCCGCAAAAAGAAAGACAATCGTTCATTTGTATCTGTAGTTCCATTCGAAACAACAGAAGCATAATTCAACGAAACCCATAAAAAAAGCTCCCCCACCGGGAGCTTTTTTTATGTCCGTCATTTTTATAAGAAAGTATGCTTCTAGTTTAAATCCTTAATTTTAGACTGACGATTCCTAAAATGAAAAATTATCTGCTCGCACTCCTATCCAGTACCCTACTCATTTTGAGTTTTCCATATACAGGTAGTTTTACACCTTTTGTATTTATTGGTTTGGTTCCCCTTTTCTTATTGCGTCAGCAATTTCTAGCAAGTTCTAAAAAAACATGGAAACTCGGACTATGGACCTACCTCACTTTTCTAATATGGAATCTTGGCACCACTTGGTGGGTGGCTAATGCGTCGGTGAGTGGTGGTATTTTTGCCTTTACCGTTAACGCGCTTCTCATGACGCTCGTATTCGGTCTCTGGAGTTTCATTGACCGTAAAATGCAAACGCGCTATTCCTTTTTCATGCTCATCCCCATTTGGCTTCTTTTTGAATTTGGCCACCACCGCTGGGACCTCTCCTGGCCATGGCTCAGCTTGGGTAACTATTTTTCGGTTCGCACCGGCTGGGTACAATGGTACGAGTGGACCGGCACACTTGGAGGAAGCACTTGGGTCCTCCTGGTTAATATTTTAGTGTTCCGGCTTTATAATATATATCGTATTGTAGCCAAAAGAAATCAATATATTTTCACGATACTCGGTGTTTTACTGTTGCCAATTGTGACAAGCCAAGTATTGCAACTATTTTCCATCCCTACCCTTCAAGCAAAGCAACTCCATGCTGTTGTTGTGCAACCAAATATAGACCCTTATAAGGAGAAATTTACTGCAAGCGCCTCTAACGAAGCATTCGCAGATTCCATAATTGAATGGGCAAATCGACATGTAACAGCCCAAACTGACCTGGTCATGGCACCT
>JBIIZO010000188.1:0-3286 GCA_044346245.1 Crocinitomicaceae bacterium | reverse complement strand
AGTACCTTTTCCGACCAAGAAGTTTGGGACTATGCGATTTCTATGTCAATACCTTCAATGGGAATTCTAGCTTGTTTTATTGTAGTCTCATTAGGAATGATGAATAAAGAACCTTCTATGCTTAACTACAAATAAAAGCTACGACTGGTTTATAGGCAGATAATAATTGTATCTATGGAAATACAGACAATATCAACTCAATGAAATATCAACAGATACATTTCCAAAGACAAAAAAACAATATGACAACACTCAAAAAGATTTTCGCTTTGATTTTATTGCTTCCGACTTTTGCAACGATTGCATTTAGCCAGGAGTATCTTGACAGCGACAAAAGATTTATGAAACTCACAGCAGTTTCGACGGACAAAACCTACGGATTTGAATTGAAAAACACAATTGATTATAATTGAACCACATACTGTCATGAAGCAATTTTATTAAATATTCGATAGTATCAAATGATAGTACCAAGAAATGAAAGAAGTGATTATTGGAAACCGCATTGCTCAACTTCAACTCAAGTAATAGGGGACCCAATCCTAAATCCACTAATCTATGCAACTAAATGAGAAGAGAATAAGTCCTGACTTTTTACGTTTATTTTCTTGCACTATGAAAACAACCCTATTTATTCTCTCGCTCTGCTTTTCGCTCACCGTATTTGCCCAAAGCACTTTAACTGTCCGTAAAATCCAGTTTGGTTTATCTCTTAGCCCTGAGTTCAATAATTTAAAGGTGGGCAATTTGGTGGGCCAAGAAAGTGTGGCGCCAAAGATTGGCGTATCGGCTGGCCTGAATGTTGCCTTTCACCTAAGCCATCAAATCTCGCTGAGAACTGGCCTTGGTTATGGGTTCAAACATTTTAATCATACGCAAACCGGACTCATTTTTGGCACAGACCTCAACCCAATAACGGGAGTCAATACCACCTCAACAATTGAATCAAAAGTTTCATTTAGCGAGTTTCAAATTCCCCTTTTATTTCAATATGAACTGAAGGAAAATAAAATTTTTATTGCCGGCGGCCTTGAATGCACCCGCCCTTTTGCAAATCAGTCAGAACGCACAGTTTACTACGGAAACGGCACAACAGAAGTGCTTTCCAACCCAACTCAAAACGAACTCAACTTCGCACCTGTCCTTAGCCTTGGGTATCTCCTCCCCGTAACGGATCAACTCAGTATATCAATTGAACCCATGTTTAAATATTATCTGAAAACTTACATCATTGCGGGTTCAAACTTATTTAACTACGGGTTGAGGACGACAATTTGTTTCTAACTTAGGTACATGAAAATCAGCCACGTTAGTAAGCAAGCAATCTCGATCGGAGAAGAGATCAAGGCTTCAGAAATTCGAGATACCGTTTTTAATCTTATCAAGGCAGATCATCCTGACTTTGATTTGGATTGTTACATCAGCATAGATGAGCTCAATCAGTACCGACGCATTTACCTTACTTCCATTTATCAGCAGGAAAAAGGAGAGTTAGCGGTTATCGTCAATGATGTCATGGCGGCCATTCAGAACAACTCAATTCTAACGGAAAAAATTCAGGACGACGTCGATGAAGAACAGACTTTAGGGCAGAAAGTGGCCGATAAAGTTGCTTCATTTGGAGGTAGTTGGACGTTTATCATCATTTTCTTTTCCTTTATTATGATTTGGATGCTGATCAATGTTTGGTTTTTGGCGACCAAACCATTTGATCCTTATCCATTTATCTTGTTGAATTTGATCTTATCCTGCCTCGCCGCCATTCAAGCGCCAATCATTATGATGAGCCAAAACAGGCAGGAGCAGAAAGACAGACTGCGCGGCGAACACGATTATAAAATCAACCTCAAAGCGGAGCTTGAGATCAATTTACTCAATGAAAAAATGGATCACCTCATGATCAACCAGAATAAGAAACTACTCGAAATCCAAGCAGTACAAATAGATTACTTAGAAGATTTAATGAAAGAAATCAAACGCGCAAACACTGAGCGCATTCGAGATATAAATCCATAAATTAGTTGAACAAGATAAAGTGTATTTAGCCAAGATGTAATTTCATATGTTAGAAAACAGAATAAACATCGTTACTACTACATGAGTAAGCTTATTTTTATTCTATTGACCTTCATTTTAGCGTCTTGCACTCAAACTTCGAGTCGCTGCGGACACACCGATATGCCGCGTTTCAAATTGTTAAAGGAAAATCATATTACCCTTCAAAAAGGCGAGACCTTCAACATAAGTTTCGAGGCAAATGGTTCGCTGGGTATTGGCATTTGCTGGATCAATGAGTTCAAGTGCAATACAGTCAATTTAGCAGGCCGTTGGTATAAAAGCAGTGAAAAAGAAAAGCAAGGCTATGTCGGGGCTGGAGGTACGGAATATTGGACTTTCAAAGGCAAAGAGTTGGGGATAGATACCATAAAGATCCGATCTTGCCCAACGGGGATAAAGCAGAAAAGTTGTTCCGCCTTTCAAGAAGATTCCATCGCCTATAAAGAAGATTTAGAATTTGCTCCTCAAAAATACCATCGGGCCATAATAGTACGGGTGATAGAGTAGTGTTTATGAAAAAAATCAAACGAATGAATTTCTCTTTTCCCATGTATCCCATGAAAATTTGGTTTTTGCCTTTCTATATCCTCCTTTTCTTTTTGACAGCGCATACTGCGTTTGGTCAACGGGTTAAAAAACCTAAAAATTTCAGCGAGGCCCTTGTCATTTTGAACCTGGAATGTCCGGAAAGTTTAAAAGCGGAGATTTGCAAAACGCCCAATGACTCGCTTTTTGATATTTGCTACCCAAATGGGGGTGATTTGGTACTGGTTTACGACTGGACCGACGTCAAATATGGCCCCTCTCGGATAGAAAAGTACTTTGCTAAAAACGGAATTGACTACTATAACCACATGGCAAATGTGCTGTTATTGGCCTTCAAAAAAACGCTGCTCAACGAGCCCTTTACAGAAAGCGAATTGCTGAAACCCTACCAAGCAATTGAATACAAATGGGCGCAAGAAGACAGCATTCGCTTCACCACAGACAGTTTGCGAGGGCAGTACATTCCAAAAGACCTCGAAGACTGTTTCAAGCAAATTGATTCTTTTTGGTCCGACTCCATTAAAAATGAAATCAAGCAATGGACAGAGGAAAAATTTATCGGCAGAGCCCATATGGGTTTTGGCATGTGGATGCGCAACAATTGGCAACTTTGGGGCGGAAGTAGGCTATCTACATACTTCAGAGAAATGGGAATTTACCATCCCGACGACATGTCCGGAAT
>JBIIZO010000186.1:0-3304 GCA_044346245.1 Crocinitomicaceae bacterium | reverse complement strand
CCGGCTGCTTATACCAAGTCGGGAAGTAAGATCACCTTTAAAGGAACTTTTAATGTGAACCGCATAGATTTCAAGGTCGGTAAAAAGAGCGATGCTGTTCCAGACATCATGAAAGTCAATTTTGATATTCCTGCTCAAAGCAAATAAGAGAACACATGAAAGCAACATTCCTTTTTATCGCAGGTTTAATCACCTTTTCATCTTGTTCTATCGCCCTTTTTTCTTGCACTCGTGAAAAGGTGACGCCCGTAGCTGCGCAATGCAATGACACGATTTCTTTTTCGAACGACATCATGCCCATCTTACAAGCAAATTGCATAGGTTGCCACGACCAAGGAAATGCTTCTGGCGGTTACGACTTTAGTACTTACACTTCTGTTTCGGCCAATTCCAATGCAATTATTGGTTCGGTTAAAGCCAGCGGCTACCAACTGATGCCAATAGGTGGGCCAGCTTTGCCCGATTCTACTATTCAGAAGATAACATGTTGGATAGAACAAGGGAAACTCGATAATTAATAGTTGAGGAAGTTATCTATCAAATTTATTTAAATACACTTTAACAATGAAGAAAGTACTTTTACCCCTTTCACTAATTACACTTGCATTTGGCATCTTCTCCTTTCGAAATTTAAACACACAAGGCTTTCAAGCCGCGCCCTTGAATGCGAATGGTCCAAGTGGCGGTCAGAGCGGTGCGCCTGGAGAGCAGAATTGTACGAGCTGTCATAGCGGCACTGCGCAAAGCGGCACCAATGAGAATTTACTCGTGATCAACGATGATTTAGGTGTTGGCATTACACAATACACGCCGGGCGCAACATACACTGTGAGTCTTACCATGGCATCAAACCCAGCTAAAAAAGGCTTTCAAGTTACAGCGCTCAATGGTGCCAATGCGATGACAGGAAATTTTGTAGCTGGTGCAAATACGCAACTCAAAACAGCTACAATAAGTGGAGGGCAGCGCAAATATGCCACCCACAAAAATTCTTCCAATACTGCTGCAACCCAAACTTGGAACTGGACTTGGCAAGCACCAGCTACCTCTGAAGGCGCTATTACATTTTATGTAGCTACCAACAAAGCCAATAACAATAACAACGACAACGGCGATGTCATTTACCTTTCACAGCATATTTTTGTAAATGATGATGCAAGTGTAAACGAGACGCAGGTCGAAAATAAATTTGAAGTTGGCTATGGTGTTGAGAAAGAAGAACTGGTTATTAGTTTCTCCACCTTATCTATTGTTCCAACTTCTTTGAATCTTGTAGATCTTCAAGGCAAATCAGTCTGGTCAAAAAAATTAGAGAATGCGTCGGTTGGCCAAAACAAAGAATTTGTGGCTGTACCCAAGCATATTCCAAATGGCATGTATGTAGTGCATTTCTTCTTGGGTAACAAGGCCTATTCTGCGCCTGTTAGTATACAGCACTAATTGAATTTAAGGTTTTCAGCCTTTTGGGCATAAAATCCTTTTTGATCAATAATAGTTTTTCGGAGGCCGCTAAATGCGGCCTCTTTTTTTGTGCGTTGATACACATGTAAGAGATACCATTCTGCTTCTTCACTGAAGTTAGCAAACGGTATGTTCTGAAGTTTTAAAAATCTACTTTCCGCCTGGTTATATTCGCTGAGGTTAAACAAGCACATGGCGCCATAAAAAAGCGCATTGGCATCGTCAGGATACGTTTGCAAGATTTCATCAAAATGAAGCAGGGCTAACTTGTAATCTTGCTGCGCGAAATCTTCAATGGATTTGTTGAGCAAGTTGATGTAAGGAATTTTGAGCTCTTGTTCGCCCATTTCATTCTCAGCAACTGCTGCTCCTGCTGCGCGCTCTGCTTTTCGATAGTAACGGTAATCAATCACCTTGAAATTTTGAATGTAGAGTTCTCGGCCCATTTTGATGGCAAGGCGCTGCTCTTTTTGACGTTTGAACTCCACTTGCGCTGCAGGAATATGCGCAATGCGCTCCAAAACTTCTGCTTTTTGTTCAATCGTATTTGTACTTGATTTGAGGTCTTCAATGACCTGGAGCGGCGTAATGCGTTCATTTGGCGCCGCAGCAACCATTGTTTTCACGTCTGACGGTCGATGGATTCTGATCGCTTGAATCTTGATCACCTCGCGACGAATAGACGGGTTGTTTTTGGTGGGAGCCGCCGGAATGAAATACCAACCGAGTGAAAGCGATACCAATAATCCAACAGTACTCAAAACAAGCCTTCTGTTTCGATGGGTTTTGAAGAACTTTTTATCTGCAGCCTCAAAGCCACTCCAAGCATTGGGCTCCTGGCTAAATCCTTCTAAGGCGTCCATGACAAAGTCGTCCTCGACAAACTTCTTTTCAATAAGGTGTTTTTCCTTCTGATGAGTTGTGTGGATGTATTTCTTGAATAAAGCTCTATTTGCCTTCATAACTTTGTTTTTGTTCCATCAGCAATTTGAGCTTGCGTTTTCCATTTTGCACATAGCTTTTGACTTCATTAAAGGAGTAGCCAGTTTGGGTCATGATTTGCTCATAGCTGAGTTGTTCTATATAAAAGAGAACGATGCAGGTTTTCTGATGTGGTTTGAGTTGAGGGATGGCCCATTCGAGTAGGTTCAATTGGCCTTCTATATCTATAGCCGACTCTTCATTAGGTATTGATGTGAGTTGTTCGTCTAGTTGTGTTGTTTGCTTCGTTTTGTTTTTGCGCAGAAAGGTCAATGCGAGATTGCGTGCTACGGTATATAGCCACCCTTTGAAAAAATCGATGTCGTGTTTCAAGATCAGGCTGGGTAGTTTGGCAAAGCACTCCATGGTGAGGTCTTCGGCATCCATTGTTTGTTTTGTATACTTGAGCTGCACACCATATACAAGGTGCCCATAGCGCTTGTACAGCTCGTCTATACAAGCCGCCCATTGCTTTTCTTTATAAACAAGAATCAATTGTTCGTCGTTTAAAGATTTTAAATAAGCCCTTCTACCAAGTACCATACCTTGCAAAGATGCCGAAAATACAGGGTTTCCACAAAAAAGATTGAAAAAATGAAACCTTTCAAATGCTTGATCGTTAGACAACTGTGCTTCAGCGAAAATAATTTTTTAAAATTTCTTTCAAAAAAGCATTGCAGAACGAAAAAGAGTACATATCTTTGCACCCCGCAATTGAGACAACGGTCTGGCACAATCGGGAAGATTGAAAGATTAAAGATGAGTAAGAGCGGGAGTTCTTACTGATTACATAAGACAAGTTCTTTGAAGTATTGAGAAATAAGGAAACAGCGTTTTTAAGAATAAAAACAAACATACTCGA
>JBIIZO010000185.1:0-3310 GCA_044346245.1 Crocinitomicaceae bacterium | reverse complement strand
CTTAGCCTTGACTTCTGCCAAGCCAAAATCAGGGAGCCAAGCCAGTTCGCGACGGCCAATTAAAATTTTATCGGGAGGCAACATAAAACAAATGTAAGCGAAACTTCTAAGACATGAAAATGCGCGAAATGCAAATAAACCGCAAGATTGGTCGTTAAGGATTGTAACTTTGTAACAATGAAGCAGCTTTTACTTCTTTTTCTCATGACCATGCCACTGCTGTTTTGGGCGCAGCAAATCACTGTATTCGGGCATTGTTACCTCAAAGGAAAGAAGCCTGCAGAGGGAGCTACAATCCAACTGAAGGTCATAGACAACCGCTCGGTTCAAGTGCCTTCCACCACCACAAGCGACAAAAATGGCTATTACGCGTTCAGTAATTTAAGCACTGGCGACCTGATCGAAATTCAATATGAATGGAATGGCGTGGTGCTTTCTTTGAATATGCTCCTGACCAATCCCAATGCACAACAAGAGCTACCCGATCAGAACTTTAGCATCCAAGATAATAGAGGCGTAGTGGTGCGCCAAGAAGGTCAAAACCCTTTTGAAATTGAGAAGTTGCCCCACTTGAACCTGAAAGGAATTGTCGGGCTCGAAAAAACCCTTACCCTCACCACCGCTGCTACTTCAAATAACGAGCTCACCTCCAACTACAACGTGAGGGGCGGGAATTACGACGAAAACCTCGTTTATGTCAATGGTTTTCAAGTGTACCGACCTTTTCTGACCCGCAGCGGGCAGCAAGAAGGCATGAGTTTTATTCATTCCTCTTTGGTAGAAGACGTTCGTTTCAGTGCGGGCGGTTTTGCTGCAAACTATGGCGACCGGCTCAGTTCAGTCCTAGACATCACTTACAAAACTCCTGACGCTTTTCATGCTTCTGCCATGGCTTCCTTACTCGGCATCGAGGCACACGTGGAAGAAGCCGTGAGTCAGCGCTTTAATTTTCTGGTGGGCGCGCGCTACCGTTCCAATGGCTATTTGCTCAATACGCTCCCGACCAAAGGTGCCTACAATCCTGTTTTTGCCGATGCGCAAATCCTGACCAACTACCAACTCAACGAATTCTGGACCTGGAGTTTCTTAGGGCATTTCTCTACCAACGCCTACCGCTTTGCGCCGCAAACAGCACAATCCGACTTCGGCACAGCCAATGAGGCCTACCGGCTTATGATCTACTTCGAAGGGCAAGAAAACTCCAACTTCCAGACCCTCATGGGTGGCACCTCGCTCAAATATGCCAAAGACAAGACCAAATTGGATTTTTATCTCTCCGCCTTTCAATCCGACGAACGCGAGTATTTTGACATCCTTGGGCAGTATTACATCAATGAACTCGAGACCGACCCGTCCAAAGAAGAATTTGGCGACTCCATCGCAACACTAGGCGTGGGTGGTTTTCTCAATCACGGCCGCAACCGCCTACAAGCTCAAATTTTCAATGCCTACCACAATGGCAGTTATTTGCTTTTTGACAATTACACAGATCAAAACAAAACCAAAAAGCGCTTCTCAGAACTATCTTGGGGCCTTAATGTGCAGGCCGATCATTTTGTGGATCAACTCAGCGAATGGCGCCTCATCGACTCCTCGGGCTACAGCTTACCGCAAACCCAGCCCGATTCTATTGTGCTTTTTGAAACCATCAAAGGCAATTTAAGCCTGAATGGCTACCGCAGCACGGGCTATTTCCAGTGGTCTAATTCATGGGTTAAAGTGAGTCACAACAAGATTGTAGCAGTTAAAATGCCCTATAAAAACCAAAATGGCGAAAAAACGAGCATCTTGGATACCCTAGACATCTCTACCAAGAAGTTCAATTTCCAGTTTGGTTTGCGCGGTGGTTACACAAGCATTAATAAAGAACCTTACTTTACACCTCGCCTCAGCTTCTCCTACGCCCCTGCCGCCTACATGTGGCAAAATGGCCAAGCGGTCCGACGCGGTTTGGTTTTCAAATTCTCTTCTGGCTTATACTACCAACCGCCATTTTACCGTGAATTCCGAACTTTTGATGGCCAATTGGCACTCGGTGTGCAGGCACAAAAATCATTGCATGTGGTCGCGGGCTCTGAATTTTTATTTCAGATGTGGGGCCGGCAGACACCATTCAAGCTCAACACCGAAATTTACTACAAATACTTCTGGGACCTCAACCCTTATGAAATTGAAAACGTGCGCACGCGCTATTATGCCAACAACAACGCGGTCGGCTATGCCTATGGACTCGACATCAATGTGCACGGTGAGTTTGTAGAGGGGATTCAATCTTTTTTCAAGCTTGGGCTGCTCTCCACCAAAGAAGACATCATTGGCGACCAATACACCAATTATTTCAATGCCGCTGGCGAACGTATTATTTTTGGCTACAGCGAAGACCAAGTGGTAGTAGATTCTACAGTTATTTTGCCGGGATATATTCCGCGCCCCACAGACCAATGGTTCACTTTTGGGGCTTTGGTTCAAGATCAAATGCCAGGTTACGAAGCCTTCAAGGTGCAGATGGGCTTGCAATACGGCTCCCGCTTGCCTTACGGCCCGCCCGATTTGACACGCTACAAAGATACCTTGCGCATGCGCGCTTACTTTAGGGTAGACCTCGGGTTGTCTTACGATTTATTGCACGGCAAAACCGAAGCCAAGCCTGCTAAAAAAGGATGGCAGCAACTTGACCAAGCCTTGATATCCTTAGAGATTTTCAATATTTTGGGCGTCAATAATGTGCTTTCCAAGCAATGGATACAAGACGTCCAAGGGAAATTCTATTCCGTGCCAAACTACCTTACGCAGCGTTTATTCAATCTGAAATTTAGCATGGCCTTTTAGAAAGGCAAAGGAGCAGTTGCTTAGTTGAGACTCGGCGCAAACAAGAAGCGATTCGGAGAAACCAAACCTGTTTTCACGGCATACATGACGATTCCGGCCGTATTTTTCACACCAAGTTTGGCCATGATGTTTTTGCGGTGCGTATTGACGGTATGCTTGCTCAAGAACAATAATTCGGCAATTTGTTCGTTGGTTTGGCCCTCTGCAATCAGCGTAATGATCTCGTTTTCGCGTTCCGAAAGCACCACAGGGCCACAACTGAATTCATCGGTATTGAGTTCCGAGAGATCGATGTTTGCCTTTTGAATGGTTTCGAGGATTTGACCACAGAAAAACTGTTTGCCCTGCGCAGTTTCTTTGACTGCATCGATGATTTCGGCGAGTTCGCAGTCTTTTTTAACGTAACTCGTGACTCCTGATTTGAGGGCGTCGATCAATATAGGGGCGTGCTGGGCTTCGGTAATCGCTACAAAACGGAGGT
>JBIIZO010000067.1:0-11101 GCA_044346245.1 Crocinitomicaceae bacterium | reverse complement strand
ATGAGGTCATTGAACTCAAAGGGTACGCGATAGGTAAAAACCTGCCGCATCGGGACCGGCAACAAGACATCGGCGAAGAGTGTCTGGCGTTCGGTCATTTAGTTACAAGCAAAAGACTCTTCTTGCCCCACGACGTTGTCGCCCGGGTGGTTGGAGCAGAAAAGCAAAAATCCGGTGATGGGGCCGTTGCAAAGCTCGCGGGTCGATTTTTTATCGATGGCTCTGATGTAGGCTTGTTGTGGAGAGGTGTAAAAGGGTTTGTAGTAGGTTACGGTCTGGCGCGAGGAGAAAATGCCGACTACGCGCTTGCCATTGGTGACACTCAGGTTGGTGTAGGTTGGTTTACTTTGCGCCAAACTAGAGCTTGGTGAGTTGACGCTCATGTAGTTATAAAGTTCTTCGGCACCACCAGTAAGGATGACGCGGATGGCTTTGAACGTGCGTTTGTCTATTGCCGGGTTGTTACTTGCATTAGCTTTAACTAGGTCATAGAATGTTTGGCCAACTGCTGAGTACGTGCGCGAAGTGTAGGGTTCAGCTGCCGCTTCGCCGAGTTTCCAGCGGAAGGATTTTTCTGAAATGGTAGCGCCTTGGTGTTCGTTGAATAAGACATCTAGGTGAGCGCTGGTGATGTGGGAATTTCCAGTATTGGAAATCGCGATGCCAGTAGAGATGTATTCTCCTGGATCGTCGGCAAATTTGAAAGTAAAATTTTGAGATGCCGAAGGAGAGGTCATGCCATGAACGAGTTCGGTTTGGCCGCTCACCTCAAACTCTCCACCATTGATGATGGCTTTGAAGCGATAGGTTGCTGTTGGCTTCAGTGAGCTCAGCATGGGGTTACTAGACGTTTGAATGGCTTCTAGAGGGCCAGTTGGAAGGGTCTTGAAATAATACGCTTTTTGTTCTGGGCCGTAAAAAAGACCGTTGGTGTCTTTGTCTTGAACGATGGTGTCTTGGAGTGTCCAGGTGCGAGTCACCTGACCATTTACTACTTCAGAAACCGTTGCCTCAACTTGGTCAAAATAACTTGAGTCTGGAATTTGAGCGATATCTAGGGCAGAACCCGGGCCAATAAAAGCGCGGGTAATTTTAATCATGTGAATGGAATCGGCTTGGTCGAGAAGGCCATAGACAACTGCTGTTTCGACGAAGTCGCCATCGAGGGTGATGCCTTCTTCACAAGAGCTCAGTGTCAAAGCACCGGCAACAAAAATGGAGAGAAATTTTATTAAGCGCATGAGCTAAGTTACGGATTATTGTGGTCTTGGGCTAGGCATCGGCATGGCAGTATTGGGAGCAGCTGCTTTTTCGATGGCCATGAGTTCCATTTCAAAAATAAGTGGGGAATAAGGCTTGATATTCGCGCCTTGTGGTGGATTTCCAGCGTAGCCGAGTTCTTGCGGTACGAACAAGCGAATTTTAGTACCTACGCTCATTAGTTGTACACCTTCGGTCCAGCCGGGGATCACTTCATTGAGTCCAAAACTGATGCCTTCGCCAGTAGGAGATTGATCAAAGATGCTTCCGTCGGGGTTCATACCTACATAACTCATCTTGACGCGAGCGTCGCGGCCAGGCTTAGGACCTTTACCTTCTTTGAGTACCATGTATTGGAGGCCGCTCGCGGTGGTCTTGACACCAGGCTTGTTTTTGTTGGCGCTCATAAAGGCTTCGCCCTCTGCTTTGTATCCTTCGGTTATCTTTTGGTATTTTTGATTCATGAGGGCTTCAAAGCCCGCCATGATTTTTTTGCGGTCTTGGCCTTTGAGGGCTTCGGTGTCTTTTTTGTTGAGGCCATCGGCAAATCCTTTCTTGACAAAATCACTGCTGATGAGTGCTTTGGCGTCGAGTTGTTCAAAGTAATGATCAAAACGCTCGCGGTTGATTTTGCCCACGGCAAAAGAACCCTGCTCCTTGTATTTTTCATTGAAGCTTTTGCCATCTTGCCCAAGTAATAGCTCGAGTTCTTTGTAGTATTTTTTGAGTTCAGCTTCCTTGACCGGATTCTCAAATCCTTCGATCATTTTTTCTTTGTCCATTTTGGTAAATGGCGCTTGCGTAATAAAAGGCTTGGCAATTTCTACACCTAGAAGATAGGAGTAGCGCTCTTTGTCGGTTTTGAACGTAACGACGTCATTACCGCAAGCAAAGAGGGTGAAAATTAGGGCGAGAAGAGAAAGGTATTTCATAGCAAGGATGGATTAGGCGATAGATAAAAGTTCGACATCAAAAATGAGTGCTGCGTATGGTTGAATGGCTCCTCCCGGATGAGGATTGGCGCCGTAAGCGAGTTCTTGAGGAATGGTGAGGCGGTATTTGGAGCCTGCAGCCATGAGTTGTAGGGCTTCGGTCCAGCCGCGGATCACTTGGTTGACACCAAAGGTAGCTGGGGCGCCGCGCTCTACTGAGCTATCGAAAACAGTGCCGTCGATGAGTGTGCCGTGGTAGTGTACCGTTACTTGGCTTGTTGGGCCAGGCTTGGGTCCGTCGCCTTCTTGCAGCACTTCATACTGCAAACCACTTGCAGTGGTCTTGACCTCCGACCGCTGCGCGTTGTTCGCTAAAAAGGCTTCTCCGGCCAATTTATTCACTTCGTATTTTTGCGTTTTTTGAGCGTCTAAATAGCGCTGAATATGCAGATTGGCTTCTTCAGGAGAAAAAAGCGGTGTTTCGCCGTTGAAAATGGCACGCATACCGGCCATTACTTGATCGAGGTCAAGGCTAGAGAGGTCTTGTTGTGCTAAACTTTCGGCGATGCTCATGCCTACGCCATATGATGCTTTTGATTTGTCTGCTTCCATAAAATGCTAAAAACGCGAATTTACCGAAAAAAGGGCTGTATTGCGTCCTGTTTGACAAATTAAATCTTGAAACTTTTGAGCGGCTTTTGCGTACAAACGCCCCGATGACACAGCACTTTACTTTTTCGTACCGTTTGCTTGCTGCGCCAAAAGACTTGTCGGATCCTGATCAAGCTTTATTGACTGCTGCAAACGCTGCGCTTTTAAGGGCCTATGCGCCCTCTTCACAGTTTCAAGTAGGGGCAAGTGTGTTGCTTGAAAGCGGACTGATTATCGAGGGCAATAACCAAGAAAACATCGCGTATCCGTCTGGTTTGTGTGCAGAGCGCGTCGCGTTGTTTTACGCAGGCGCCAATCATCCACAGGACCCAATAGTCAAAATTTGTATTGTCGCTCAGGGCGATTTGATGCCAGAGGGTGCTTTGTTGTCTCCTTGCGGGTCTTGTCGGCAAGTGTTGCTCGAGAGCGAGGCCCGTCAAAACAATCCGATCGAGGTGCTTTTGGTGCAAAGATCCGGCGAAATCCTCGTCTTGGATACCGTTCAAAACTTATTGCCATTTGGCTTCTCGAAGTAGTGTAAATTCCAACTAGCGTGTTATCTTTGTAGTCCAAATTTAATACGCATGAATAGCTGGTTTACCGTCAAAGTCAAATACACCAAACAACTCGAAAATGGCACCTTCAAAAGGGTTTCTGAACCTTATTTGTTAGCCGCCATGACCTTCACCGATGCAGAAGCGCGCATCTATGAAGAGTTGGGTTCGAGCATCCGCGGAGAGTTTCAAGTAACTGGCATTGCCCGTACCGATCTCCACGATATTTTCCAATACGACGACGCCGAACAATGGTTCAAATGCAAAGTTACCTATGACCGCATTGACGAAGACGGCGAAAAAGCCAAAACCATTTCCCAAAACTTTTTGGTCAGCGCTGCACAGGTCAAAGAAGCATACGAGCGCATCGAAGAGAGTTTAGCTACCCTCATGATTGACTTCAATGTAGTTTCTATCACCGCATCGCCAATTGTCGAAATTTTCCCTTACCGCGAAGAAGACGTTCAGTCTCCAGCCCAAAAGGCGCCTAAATTCGAGGAAGAAACAACCCACACGCCCATCCGTCAAGTCTTCTCTGCTTCGGGTTCCGATCAAGACGACGACCTCACCGACGAAGATGTCTTTTACGACGAAGACGATTCAGAAATAACCGACGAAACAGCAGACGCCTAAATATGAGTGAGTGGCTCAAAGCATACCGTGAAAACCACGCCGATTTCGACCAACCATCGGCTATTGGCAGTCTTCCTTCAGATCCTTTTACAGCCTTCTCACAATGGTTTGATGCCGCAGTTCAAGCCCAGGAGCGCGAGGCCAACGCATTTGTACTGAGCACTTCCAATGCTGAGTTACAAGCATCTGCCCGCATCCTCTACCTCAAAGAACTCCTCGACCAACAATTCATCTTCTACACCAATTATAGTAGTCATAAAGGGCAAGTACTGAGCAAGAACCCCAAAGCTTCCATGCTTTTTTTCTGGCCGCAGCTCATGCGTCAGGTGCGTATAGAAGGCAGTGTTCAGCAAATTGACCCAGCCATCTCCGACGCTTATTTTGCTTCGCGCCCCCGAGAAAGCCAACTCGGTGCTTGGGCATCTCAACAATCCGAGACCCTCACCGATCGCGCAGCACTCATTGCGCGTTTTGAAGCATTTGATCAACAATTTCCTAGTGTCGTTCCCCGCCCACGACATTGGGGAGGGTTTGCACTCGAGCCAAATTACATGGAGTTTTGGCAAGGCCAACCTTCCCGCCTACACGAACGTCGCGTTTACGAGTTCAGCGAAAATCATTGGAAATCTAAACTCCTCAACCCTTAAATGAAGGCTTACCAACCCATTTGTGAAGTATTGTCTAACGGCACGCGCCTGGTTTACCTGAAAGTGCCAAGTCAAGTTGCGCATTTGGGATTTTTCTTTGCTGCGGGTTCGCGTCACGAAGCTCCAAATCAAATTGGTTTGGCGCATTTTCTCGAGCATTGTCTTTTCAAAGGGACAAACAAGAGAAAGGCATTACATATTTTATCTCGCATAGATGCAGTGGGTGGAGAACTCAACGCCTACACAGCCAAAGAAGAGATGTGCTTGTACGCGTCTTTTTCTAAAGAACACACCAAGCGTGCCATCGACTTATTGGCAGACATCTCCATCAATTCCACATTTCCGCAAAAAGAAATAGAAAAAGAAAAGGAAGTGATTTTAGACGAAATCAACTCTTATCTAGATTCTCCGAGCGACAAAATTTTCGATGATTACGACGCCAAACTTTTTGCGGGTCATCCGCTAGGGCAAAACATTCTCGGCACCAAAGAAAGCGTTTCTGGCTTTACACAACAGGATTTACAGGCGTATGTTCAACAGTACTTCACTGCCGACAACTTGGTGGTTTCGTTCGTTGGCAATATGTCACTGCCAAGACTCAAATCTTCCTTAGAAACAGCACTCGCGGGCATGCCCAAAACAGCCGAACGCTCAGCTGTGCATCCGTTCAAAAGTACTGCGCCGTTCAACGAAACTGTTAAAGAAGCCAATTACCAAGCGCACGCGGTTTTAGGTGGCTTGGCGCCGAGTTATCATCAAGATGAGCGTATAGCGATGTCCTTGTTGATCAATATTTTAGGAGGCCCAGCGCTTAATTCTCGCCTCAATTTATCGGTCAGAGAACGCTACGGTTATGCGTACTCCATAGAAGCCAACTACCACACTTTTGCCGACACAGGTTACTGGCAAATCTATTTTGGATCCGAGTCAAAAAACATCAACAAAACGCTTTCGATTATCGATAGCGAACTCGGAAAATTAAGAGATAAAAAACTGTCCGTAAGTCAGCTTTCGCAAGCGAAAAGACAATTCAAAGGTCATTTGGCACTAGGAATGGATGTCAATTCGGGTCTGATGCAGGGCCTTGGTAAGAGCATGCTAGCTTTTGGTCAGATTGATACTATTGCAGAGATGCACCAAGCCATAGACAAAGTTACAGCCGAAGAAATACAAGCATTGGCACAACAGTACCTGAGAAAAGAGCAAATGTCTTCGCTCATTTTTGATGTAGAAAACGCTTGATGAACGCTTGTTATTGAGCTAGATTTTATCGACCCCCAAAAATTTTACTACCCACACGTACCATTGTGCTGCCATTTTGGATGGCGAGAGGGTAGTCGCCGCTCATGCCCATTGAAATTTCTTGGAAACAAGCCTGTCCTTGGAAGTAGTCATTGCCTAGCTGCTCAAAAATTTGCTTTAAGTTTCTGAACTCGGTGGCTACTTGCTTCTCGTCGGAAGTATTGCTAGCCATTCCCATGACGCCACAAATCTGAATCGACTTGAGTTGTTGGTATGCGTCCGAATCTAGGATGGCTTTAGCTTCTTGTAGGTCTAGACCAAATTTGGTGTCTTCTTGTGCAATATGAAATTGCAGTAAAACGTCTTGCACGCGTTTGACTTTGCGGGCTTGTTTGTCGATTTCCTGTAATAGTTTTAGGCTATCCACGCCATGAATGAGGTGTACAAAGCCCGCCATATACTTTACTTTGTTGGTCTGTAAATGGCCAATGAGGTGCCAATGGATATCGGTCGGGAGCTGCTGTGCTTTTTCGACCATTTCCTGTACTTTATTCTCACCAAAATGACGTTGCCCAGCGTCGTAAGCAGCTTGTAAATCTGCTAGTGGTTTGGTTTTAGAAACTGCAATAAGCGTAACGTTTGCAGGGATTTCAGCCCGTACTTTTTGGAGTTGTTCTTGAATCATGCCTCGAGTGAGTATATGGTGAGTCCACTTCTTAATTTGGGCTCAACCCAAGTAGATTTTGGTGGCATATTCAAGCCCGCGTCTGCCACTTTTTTGACGTCGGCAATGCTTGCTGGATGCAATAAAAAAGCCACTTCAAATTTCTTGGCATCGATGGCGTCTATCATTTTTTGGATGGGTTCATTGCCTGGTACGAACTCAACTTGATCCGTCGTTTTAAGGTCGATAATGCCAAAAATAGGCTTGAGGATGAGGTCCGAAAGAATAAAGGAGTCTAAAGTTTCTATCGGGTCTTGGTCATTGATGAAGTGGAGGTTTGGCCTGAATTTAAGCCAGGTTTTTTCCATGTAGATATGGATATCGTGCTGTTGGGTGGGTACTAGTGCACCTGGCAGTGTTTCCACTTGGCCTTCATTGGCTAAAATAGCCATAAGACCTTTGAGATCGAGGCCATTGGTAGATTTCAGTAAGCGATGAAAAGCGGCAATTTGCACTTCGCGTTCATCGACTAAATATCCCAGGAAATAATCTGCAGCGGCCGGATAAGCCTGTCCTTTTTCGCGCAATTGTTGGGTATAGCGGGCCGATGATGCGCAGCGGTGGTGTCCGTCGGCAATATAAAGTGCCGGCACATTTTGGAAAGCTTCGCATATTGCAGCTGAGTCTGTGGGGCTCAATAACCAAACCTCATGAGTAATGCTATCGGTTGTAGTGAATTCATATTCTGCCCTAGTGTCTAGGTAGGAGTCGAGCATCTTTTGGATAGGTGCTTTCCCTTCATAGGTGAGCAAAACAGGCTCGGCATTGAATCCAACGGTATGTAAGTAGTTCGTGAAGACGTCTTCTCTGGCCGTGAGCGTTTGTTCGTGAATTTTAATGCTACCATTGAGGTAGTCATCTACGCTCACGCCGGCAAAAAAACCAGAAACCACCATGCCTGCTCTGGATTGTCTGTAAATATAGAGCTGCGCTTCTCGATCGGTAATCAGGATACCTGCCGCCTTGAAATCATTGAATTTTTGCTTGACTTGCAAAAAGCGTTCGGTAGAATTGGGCTTGGTTTTGATTTGGGAGCCAAATTCAGGATTGATAATGTGCAAGAAAGTAAAAGGGTTGTCTTCTAGCTTGGCTTTGAGTACATTTTTTTTATAAGAATAATACGGTCGAGTAGCGACTAAATGTACCTTGCTACGGACCGGACGAATTCCTTTAAAAGCCCTGATTTGTGCCATTTTTATTAGAATTTGTAACTGATGCCTAAGCTAGGTAAAACAGGGAATTGGTAGATGATTTCGTTAGTGATGCGGTTCACGTAGAAGATATTGTTGCGGTTGTAAGCGTTCGTTACACCGAGCACGATTTCTAAATTATTCTTCTTTTTGGTGATGATGCTATGCTTAACTGTAATGTCTAGACGGTGGTAGGCTGGCAGTCTTTGAGAATTAAAGGTGCCGAGAATGGTGGAAATATTGTTGGGGTTGTTTGTGACGTAGTCTGTGGTGAGGCCTTCTCCGAAATTTTCGAGTTGGTAGTAGCCAGCAGTTGGGGTGAATGGAAGCCCTGAACCTAGATTCCAGCGGATATTGAGTTCTGTTTGCTTCTTTTTTCCAAAAGCATAAGAGCCCACTAAATTGATATTGTGGCGTCTGTCAAAAACAGGGAAGTAGTTGTTAAAACCATCCCAGCGGGTGTTGTGCCCAAGTGAATACACAGCCCAAAGGAAGATGCGGTCTTTGGCATATTTAACGAGTGCATCTAAGCCATAAGATTGGCCTGATTCGATGATAAAATCTTTTTTAAAGACGTCGTCGATGAGTTCAAACTGAGCGATATCTGCGTAGAGTTTGTTTTGGTTGATGTTGCTGAGTTGATCGAAATATTTGTAGTAAGCTTCTATGTTGACATTCCAATATTTGTTGATATCGTATTCAAAGCCTGCGATGGCATGCCAAGCATATTGCAAGCCATTTTTAATTTCAGAAACTTGCTGAAACTCATTGATGAATTGATCTTGCACGTTTGTAGGCGCGGAGAGCAAACCATTGAAGAGGTTCACGACGTCTTTATCCGAAGACGCAGAGGTGAAGTTCTGGGAGAACCTACCGCCTGAGAATTTGAAGCGCAGGTTGTCTGTAGCGTTGTATTTAGCGCCAATTCGGGGCTCGATAGAAACCGTATTCAGTGATGCGTATAATTGCATGCGCAAGCCGCCTTGATAAACCCAACGCGGTGTAACATAACGATAATTGACGTAAGAACCGATTTCGGTAGTAAAATTACTCGCTTCAATTTTGCGTTCGAGTTCATTGAAAGTGATGAATTGCGTATTGAAGCCACTTAAATTGAAACCATAATTGAGTTCGCTTTCGTTTTTCTGAAAGAATGTGAAATCAAAACCGAGGTCGAAGCCACCGATTTTGGAATAACGCGGTTCTTGACCTGTTTCTAGAAAGGTTGTTTCGTAGTTGCTGCCATTGACGTGTCCGCGGATAAAAATAGGAGAGCTACTCGGTACGAGTGTAAAATTAAGACCCCCACCGGCAGCATTCCAATTGAGGTCGGCAACGTTGTAGTTGACTGAATCTTGATTGGAGAAACCAAAAACGCTCACCTTTGAGCCGCCTTCTCCGTTGAAGGTTACTTTGCCGTAAAGGTCGGTGAAGTTAAATGGCAATCCGTTTCCATCGTTTATTGAAGGATACAAAGACTTGCTTGTGTAGTCTAAAAGTGAATGTTTACCAGTTAGCATGTAAGAACCACTCGCCAAGCCATCTTTGCCTTTTTTACCAAGCGGACCTTCTAATACTGCCTTAGACATGAAAGGGGAGGCCGACACTTTACCGGCAAACTTGCTGCGGTTACCGTCGCGGTAAGTGATGTCCATGACAGAAGAGATGCGCCCACCATATTTGGATTCAAAACCGCCCGTGTAGATGTCTACTGACTTTACGAGTTCGGTCTCAAAAATGGAGTAAAAACCAATGGAGTGAAAAGGGTTGTAGATGGTCATGCCATCGAGTAGCGTTTTATTTTGGATGGGCGTTCCGCCGCGCACATACAGCTGCCCGCCTTGGTCTCCGGTAGTGACAACACCAGGTGTAACGCTCAAGGCGCCCACAATATCGCTTTCAGCGCCATACATTGGGATGCGTTCAACGGCTTGTTTGTCCATTTTGACCTCAGACATGCCAATTTGTTGCTTTTTTTCTTTTGCTTGGTTGGTTACGCGTACATCTTTGATGTTCAGTGTATTGGGATTCAGGTTCCAAGAGCCGATATCGTAGATTTTTTTGGCAGCAGTCATGTCTACATTGAGGAAACTGCGCTCATATTTGCCTTTCTCTACCTTGAGGATATAAGAACCCATTGGCAGTTTTGGTACAGAAAAGAATCCCGCAATATTTGAGTATCCCAATGCGATTGGCGTGCTATCTTGCTTCAGTACTTTGACGCGTTCATCGGAAATGGGCTCGCCATTGGATGCGTCATGTAAGAAACCGCGGATGACGTAATCTTGTGCTGCAAGGCTATTGCAAATGAAGATCAGGAGAAGAGGGAGTATTCGTTTTAGCATTTGTTTAGATAAGAGTTCCCGAAGTTAATGATTTGTTTTGATTTCTCAAGACTACTCAATGCGCAATCAGCACCTTGTGAAAAGAGGATGGTTCGGCAACTAATTGAAGCAAATAGGTCCCGTTTTTCATGTTTTCAGTGTCAATTGCATCTTGACCTTTGTATAAAGTATCGGAAAAAACTACGCGTCCTTCCAAATCGAATAAATAATAAGGAATGTTGTCTTGAATAAGACCTTGAATGTACAGCGTTTTTTGAGCTGGATTCGGATAAATCTGAAAGGCGCTCAAATTTTCTGCGAGACCTAAAATATTGTTGCTATATGCACAGCCGTAGTCGTAGGTAACCAATAAATTGTATGCCCCAGAGAAATTAGGGTCGATGATCAGGCTATCGTTGGTTGCGCCGGCCACAGGTTGGTTATTGAGGTACCACTGATAAGCATTTGCTTGGGTTGTGGTGCTGAGTAAGTTGCCGTTTTGAGTAATCACTACAGTATTTTGAACAAAGGCAGGGCAGGTGGTGGTGAGATCGATACCAGGAACAGGGTAGTCCATGAATGCCTCATAACCAACACAGGAACTATTCAAAAAATAAGACAACCAAGAAAAAATTTGCTGATACATCAAGCTCTGTTGCTCTGTTCTAGTCAGGATGATGCCTGTTGAAGTGGTACTTTCGCCAAAGTCGCAATTGAAATTGACATTGGCAAAATAACAGTGCCCACCGCCAATGAGGTTGGCAAAACTCTTGCACTCGTGTGGGATAGCATCGTAAATAGGGAGGTGATGTTGGGCTGGAGGCGTGACGCCGTCATTGCTTCCCGATAAAATGAGCGCCGGAATTTGCAGTGCCGCTGCCGCAGAAATGGCGCTCGGGCTCGTTTCAGCAGGTGCTAGACCAAGGTAACAATCGAATAAACCA
>JBIIZO010000184.1:0-3315 GCA_044346245.1 Crocinitomicaceae bacterium | reverse complement strand
AACTACGTTTGTGACCGTTGCTCACACCACGAGCGCATCGGAGCTGCTGCTTATTTCGAGCTTATTTTCGACGAGCAAAAATATGAGGAGCTCAACGCAGATTTACAATCTGGCGACCCCTTGGGCTTTAGCGATACCAAAAAATACACAGATCGTGTTGCCGCTACGCAAAAAGCAACTGGTCTCAAAGACGCTATTCGCACCGCTAAAGGGACACTAGAAGGGATGCCTTTGGTCATTGCTGCCATGGATTTCAATTTCATTGGCGGTTCTATGGGTTCTGTCATGGGAGAGAAGATAGCCCGTGCAATTGACGTTGCCATCGCCGAAAAAGCAGCATTTATGATCATCTCTAAATCTGGTGGTGCACGCATGATGGAGGCAGGTTATTCACTCATGCAAATGGCTAAAGTTTCAGGTAAACTTGGTCAGCTCTCCGAGGCGCGTCTTCCTTATATTTCTTATCTCACCGATCCTACAACAGGTGGTGTAACGGCATCGTTTGCCATGCTCGGCGACATCAATATTGCAGAGCCCGGCGCACTCATTGCTTTTGCAGGTCCTCGTGTCGTAAAAGAAACGATTGGTAGAGACCTCCCAGAAGGCTTTCAGACCAGCGAATTCCTACTCGAACACGGTTTCCTAGATTACATCATCGAACGCACCGAACTGCGCCAAACGCTCGGACTCTCGCTTAGATTGTTTTTCAATTAAGCTCAATTTTTTAATTAATTGAAAAACAATGGGTTGTAATTTAGAATGATTGAGTAAAATCATCAGAGCATTATTACAATGAAGGTCCAGGATCGGTAAAATTAATGTGCTTATGCGACAACTCTTTTTTCTTCTTTTTACAATTTTTGGCAGTGCGGCTTTTGCACAATTTTCTATAGATTCACTTTCGCACATTGATTACCAAGCGCTGCACGGCGCCAATCTCAATGATGTCTGGGGTTATACCGATGAGCTCGGCAATGAATACGCAATCGTTGGTACTTCAAAAGGCACTTCAATTGTAGATATCACAAATGGGGCTCAGCCGCAAGAAGTTTTTTGGTTGCCGGGTTCTGAATCCATCTGGCGCGACCCGTGTGTCTATGGCGACTACGCTTACGTTACCACGGAGGCCGAAGACGGCTTGCTCATTATTGACCTCGGTCCGTTGCCGCAATCTGTGAATCTTAGCACGACCCTTTACACCGGGCCAGCGGCCAACCCTTGGCAAAGTGCGCACACTTGTTTCACTTCGCAGAGCGGCTACGCTTATATTTTTGGTGCCAACCGAGGCAATGGCGGGGTCATTATCCTCGATATCCATACCAACCCGATGCTGCCCATAGAAGTTGGTGTATTTGATATGTCTTATGTCCATGACGGTTTTGAGCGCAACGACACGCTATATACTGGTCATATTTACGATGGATATTTTAGCATTTTAGATGTCTCTGATCACGGAAATCCAGAGCTATTGGCAACGCACCCAACGCCCAATTTATTTACCCACAATATTTGGCCCAGTGCAGACGGCAGTGTAGTCTATACCACCGACGAAATATCAGGTGCATATGTGGCAGCCTACGACATCTCCAATTTGCAGCAAATCCAAGAAATCGACCGCGTGCAAAATACGCAAGGTACCGCTGTTATTCCGCACAATGTGCACGTCAAAGGAAACTACTTGATCACGAGTTATTACAGCGATGGCGTTGTGGTACACGATGCGCACGACCCAGAAAACCTCATCAATTTGGGGAGTTTCGATACCTATGCAGGGCAAACTCCAGGCTACGACGGTTGTTGGGGTGTCTTTCCATTTTTTGCATCCAACAAAGCAGTTGCCGCAGATATCACAGAAGGCTTGTTTGTCTTGCAAATCAATTATTCGCCGGCCGCAAGTCTTAACGGTGTTGTCAAAGACCTCACCACAGGTCAAGTGCTCGAACAAGTAAGTGTCGAACTGATCGGGGCAGCCATGATTGAAAAGACCAATACACAGGGTATTTACAAAACCGGAATGCCAAATAGCGGAACCTACATTGTAAACGTCAACAAACCTGGGTATTATCCACAAACGGTACAGGTCAGCCTAACGCAAGGTCTCACCACCAACTTCAATTTCAATTTATTGCCCATACCGCCGTTTAATTTCCAAATTACCGTACTAGAGGAGGGAAGCAACTTGACTATTTCCAATGCGCAAATTAGGCTTGCTCATCCGCAATTGCTACACGAAGGTCAGACCAATGGCTTGGGTCAAGAAGATTTCACGCTTTTCTACCAAGATTGCTATGATTGTGTGGTTGGCAAATGGGGTTATCAAACCGCATGTCTGACGCTTTTTATCGATGCGGCAACCGCAACAGGCACTATTTATTTGAAAAAAGGCTTCTACGATGATTTCTCCTTCAATTTTGGCTGGTCTGTGGTAGGCGATGCCGAAACCGGATTCTGGGAACGCGCCAATCCGAACCCGACTACCAACACGGTTTTCGGCGACGACAGCAATCTAGACTGTGGCACAATGGCCATGGTTACCGGCAATGGCAGCACGCCTAATCCGGATCAGAACGATGTAGACAAAGGATTTACAACCCTTATTTCACCCGTTTTTGCACTCACAGACTTGACCAATCCCCATTTGAATTATGCGCGTTCTTTTTATTGTTATCACGGTCCTGGCAATTTTGACGACACCCTGCTTGTGATCTTGAGTAACGGTTTGTATCAGGTTGTGTTGGAAGAAATCGTCGGGCCGCAAGGGCAAGCGATGGCATGGGAATACAAGAGCTTTGCACTCAATGGTCTTCTTCCTTTTACCAACTCCATGCAATTGTTTGTCCGCACAGCAGATTACCCCTCCAACCCAAATATTACGGAAGCCGTATTTGATCACTTCAGCATCAGCAATGCGCCTATTCTGACGGACATACAAATAGAAAATGACCCCATTTTATTGTTCCCTAATCCAGGTCAGGATGAACTGACAATCGGAGCGCTTAACGCGCCAACTACAGTTCAGTTTTTTCAATTGGATGGCAAGTTGTGTTTAACAGCTTTGCTTGGAACTTCCCCAACAAAAATTGATACCCACGCCTTGCCAAATGGCGCATATATTGTCGAAATAGCAGGCCAACGCTATTCATGGATCAAATTGGGCCAATAAAAAATGTATCTTTGATACTCAGATTTAGATCATGCAACTTTCAATCGTTATTCCACTCTTCAACGAAGCTGAATCACTTCCAGAACTCCACGACTGGTTAGTGCGCGTGCTTGACACCAATCGTTTGAGTTACGAAATCCTCTTTATTGACG
>JBIIZO010000183.1:0-3317 GCA_044346245.1 Crocinitomicaceae bacterium | reverse complement strand
GCCCATTGGGTCGAAGTTCTCGATAGAGCAGATGATCACAACGTTGTCGTTGGCATCGCGCAGGAGCTCGAGTTCGTATTCTTTCCAGCCCAAGAGTGCTTTGTCTATCATGACCTCGTGGATCGGTGAAAGTTGCAAGCCGCGCTCGAGGAGGTTGTCAAATTCTTTTGGTTCGTGCAAGATGCTTGCCCCCGAGCCGCCCAAGGTATAAGACGGGCGAATACAGAGCGGGAAACCAAATTCTTGCGCGATTTCCTTGCCTTCTAGAAAAGACTTTGCTGTTTTTTGGGGCGCCATTGGCACGCCAATTTGAAGCATGAGTTCGCGGAAAGCTTCACGGTTTTCGGTGATTTCGATGGCGTTGATGTCTACGCCGATGATGCGCACGCCGTGTTGTTCCCAGATGCCCATTTCATCGCACTGAATGCAAAGATTGAGTGCTGTTTGGCCGCCCATGGTTGGTAAAACGGCGTCAATTTGATGGTTTTGAAGGATCTTGACAATGCTCTCAGGCTCTAGTGGCTGCAGGTAGACGTTGTCTGCCACCACTTTGTCGGTCATGATGGTCGCGGGATTGGAGTTGATGAGTGTGACTTCAATTCCTTCTTCGCGCAGCGAGCGTGCTGCTTGAGAACCTGAGTAGTCGAATTCACAGGCTTGACCAATTACAATAGGACCACTACCAATAATGAGAACGGATTTGATCGAAAGATCTTTAGGCATAAGGGCTTCAATTTACTAGTTTCTTTGAGCGAAACCTTCGCTGCAAATTGAGCACAAATTTAAGTTAAATTCGGTCGATAGCGGCAATTAAGCAGGATTGTTTTTTAACAATCTGAGCTACTAATGTTAATTAAATGGCTATCAAGCGCAGTGACGCGAGATAAATTGCAAGGCAAAATGATTGAAGGCCTCGGCTTGTTCGTAGTTGACCACATGACCGCATTCTGGAACAACACGGAGCTCTGAGGCTTTGTCTTGCCCTACGAGCACTTTGACTGGATTCAAAAACATGTGATCTTGCGCACCCATTACATAAAGGGTTGGAATGGTTTCGGGAGCAGCATTGATACGCGTGAGGTAGGCAGTGAGCCGAGCAGTGAGCTTGAACCAACGTTGAAATTCTTTATCCATCACTTTTTTGGCCTCATTGATAAACAAGTGACGCGATTCTTTGTGATTGGCACGTGGCATCATGATGCGCGCCATGAGTTGATACAAAGACATTTGAGGTAAAAAACTGTAAAGGATACGTCCCATGCGCAAAATAAGGCGCGAACGTACATTGAGCTTAGTGACGGCTCCGGCAAAAATCATGCTTCTGACTAAATCTGGTCGTTGGGCACGCAAGGATTTGATGACAATAGAACCCAAAGAAACCCCTACAAAATGTGCTTGTGTGATTCCTTTTTGATCAAGTAATTCAATGACATCCGAAGCGATGAGTTCAAAAGAATATTTTTGATTGTAGGCACTGACTTTTTGGCTCTTGCCGTGACCTCTTAAATCGAGAACCAGGACGTTGTGGCGCTCACAAAAATCTTTGAGTTGTTTGTGCCAAATAGAGGAGCTCCCTCCTGCCCCATGGACAAACACAACCCATTGATCAGAGCTGCGGTGCAAAAAAGACTTAGAGTAGAGCATGTGCAAAAATAAAAAAACACCCGTTCAAAACGGGTGTTTTCGTGAATTATATAAATAAAGTGGATTATTTATCTTTTACTTCTTCGAAGTCGACGTCTGTGACTTCGTCTTGCGCTGAACCGGATCCGGTTTCCGCACCTTGATCTGAAGCCGCACCTTGGTCGTTCGAAGCGTTGTACATGTCTTGTGACGCTGCGCTAAATACTTCGTTGAGGCGGTCCATGGCAGGCTGAAGATTGGCCATATTTTTGGCTTCAAACTCCGTTTTGAGTGCTGCCAAAGCATCTTCGATTGGTTGCTTTTTATCGGCAGGGATTTTGTCACCGTATTCTTTCAACTGACGCTCTGTTTGAAAAATAAGAGAGTCTGCTTTGTTGACCATCTCGGCTTCTTCGCGGCGCTTGTTGTCGGCGTCTGCATTGGCTTCAGCCTCCGCTTTCATGCGTTGGATTTCTTCGTCAGACAAACCGCTAGAAGCTTCAATTTTGATGGATTGGAGCTTGCCAGTTCCTTTGTCTTTGGCAGAGATGTTCATGATGCCGTTTGCATCGATATCGAAAGTTACCTCGATTTGTGGCACACCGCGCTGTGCAGGCGGAATGTCTGTAAGTTGGAAACGACCAAGTGTTTTGTTGTCATTGGCCATGGCGCGCTCACCTTGCAATACGTGGATTTCTACTGAAGGCTGGTTATCGGCAGCTGTAGAGAATACTTCAGATTTTTTGGTTGGAATAGTGGTATTCGCATCGATGAGTTTGGTAAATACACCGCCCATAGTTTCGATTCCTAAAGAAAGTGGAATGACGTCTAACAATAAAACATCTTTGACTTCACCTGTAAGAACACCACCTTGAATAGCGGCACCAACAGCAACTACTTCATCCGGGTTCACACCTTTAGAAGGCGCTTTGCCAAAGAAACGCTCAACGGCTTCTTGGATGATTGGAATACGTGTAGAACCACCAACGAGGATCACTTCATCGATGTCCGATGGCTGCAAGCCCGCGTTTGAAAGCGCTGAACGGCAAGGCGCAATGGTGCGCTCCACTATGCTCGAAATAAGTTGCTCAAATTTGGCGCGTTGCATAGTGCGCACTAAGTGCTTAGGAATGCCATTTACCGGCATGATATAAGGCAAGTTGATTTCTGTTGATGTTGTAGAAGACAACTCGATTTTTGCTTTTTCTGCAGCTTCTTTCAAGCGCTGAAGTGCCATTGGATCTTGACGTAGATCGAGGCCTTCTTCTGCTTTGAATTCTTCTGCCAACCAAGTGATGATGGCTTCATCGACGTCGTCGCCACCGAGGTGGGTGTCGCCATCTGTAGCCAATACTTCGAATACGCCGTCACCTAATTCAAGGACAGAAACGTCGTGGGTACCGCCACCGAAGTCAAAAACAACGATTTTTTGGTCGATGCCTTTTTTATCGAGGCCGTAAGCAAGTGCAGCTGCAGTTGGCTCGTTGATGATGCGCTTGATGGTAAGACCAGCGATTTCGCCAGCTTCTTTGGTTGCTTGACGCTGTGCATCGTTGAAGTATGCTGGCACAGTAACAACTGCTTCAGTGACTTCTTGCCCGAGGTAGTCTTCTGCTGTTTTCTTCATTTTTTGAAGGATCATGGCAGAGATTTCTTGCGGAGAATAAAGTCTGTCGTCTATTTTGACGCGCGGC
>JBIIZO010000066.1:0-11198 GCA_044346245.1 Crocinitomicaceae bacterium | reverse complement strand
AGAAAAGGCCCATCAAACGATGGGCCTTTTTTTATATAGCAAGCAGTGCTGATGAGTGGATCTGCTCGCTACTACATGATCAAACGGATAAACTCAGGAGGAGGTATTGGGCTTTCGGAACTCATCACCAAAGAAATCTCATGGTCTATTTTTACGATTGTTATCTGTGCTGCAACATATGGCTTTTTAGCTACAGAACTTTGTATAGGTACTGATTTTCTTTCCATTTTCATGTTTGAAATTTTATCGATTGATAATGATTGACTGTGTATAAACCTGACCTTGCATTGTTGCTTTGAGCAAATAATAACCATTAACTATTGGCGCAGGGAAATGCTCATGGTGTTTTTCAATCTGTTTTTGACTGACCAATCTGCCGCTTTGATCAAAGAGCTCTAGTAGCCCTTGTGGCAGATAGGCTTGATCTAACTCGATTGCGAAATCGTTTTGGGTGTCGTAAGTAAGCGATACAACAATGTTTGAACCCACTTCTTGCGCCGCAATAACTGGCTCCAATAAAGGATTATTTGGATTGCTAAGTGGCACATTCAAGTGCAGCACAAAACGCGTTGAATTGACCCCGCTACTCGCAAAGAAAGTATAGTTGGGCTCGAGCGTGAGGTCTTGAAACACACCTAATTGTTTGTCCTCTAAAAGAATCAGCCCATTATCAATATTCAACTCCACCGCATTGAGCGTATAAGCTTTAGCTTGCGGAAACTCCAAAATGAGTGGGATCTGATTTTGAGCTTTGCTCAACTTGAGCGCATTGATCACCAATTTCTTGCCATTCACGATTGTGTAGCACTGCGGGTAGTTGACAACCAACATTTTTTCAGCATCAAAACCATCGACTTGCGAACTTACTTGCGGATCCAAATAAATGAGCAATTGGTCTTTGCGGAGGCCATCTTCTAAATTGAGCCTTACAAAGGCAGGAAAGTCAATCGCAGTGCTTTTCAAGCCCTCAAAACCGCCCATGAAATGCGAGCGCATGGCATTCGTGAACCCTATGCTTCCTGTTGTAAAACCATCTGGAATTTTGACCCAGAAAGACTGCAACGGTGGCACATATTGGTTAACAGATATGCCACTCAAACTAGTACCCAAGCCACTTTGCGCATTATAGGTATCAAAGACCATCGTTTGCAATGCGTCTGCTGTGCGGTACCACATAGTTGGCAATAAATTGGTACGAACGGCTGCATCGAAATCGAGATAAGACGGATACGGATTGCTCACAAGGTTAAATCCGCGGTAATAATTGGTAGTTCCGGTGCGTGTACATGGAATCGTATAACTTCCGTTATTGAGCCTTGCACCATCAAAAACAAGCGTATCGTCTTGCGCACTTTGCACAAAATAGCCCTTACCTACAATAATTGGCGTTTGGGCATCTGTGATCTCTTGCCAATTACCGAGAGGCTCATTGAAATATTTCAAAACTGTTGCAGTCTGAGCGGCAAAGGCTGATCTTAAAACATTTGGCATTGGTGAACCTACAAACCAATAGCGTCCGTTCGGCGTGTTTTGCCCCGCACCTGTAATGGCCTGCTGCAGCTGAACGGCTCCATTGCCCGTCCAATTGCTACTATTACTCTGTACAATTGTAGCCTTGGATTCAAGGGTGAGTTGCCCATGAAGGGCGACATCTCCGTCTAAAGAAAGTTGGTGGCTTTCTTTTAATTTCAGATGGGCACCCGGAGCAATCGTAAGTAATGAAAGTGCTGCGGTTGTATCTAAAAGAACTGTTGTCGTCTCGGGAATTTGTACACTTGCTCCTATTTCAGGAACGCCACCACACCAGTTTGTGGCTTGCTTCCAAGAACCATACTGCTCACCTTTCCATGCGCCATCGGGCAATACAAGTGCTTCCACTTCTAAACGACTCAAACTTGGGCAACCAGTGGCGCCAAGCTGTTCGGCAAAATAATGCGCTTGATCCACCAAAGGATCAGTGCCGAGCAACACTTGTGTACTATTCATTGTCGGATACCATGCGATGCTCGTTTGGTTCAAACTGAGGTCATTAAGTAGCGCACCTTGACACCGCTTTTGCAGTTGGCTTCCAGTTGGCGTCGAGGGCACTTGTGGAGCGACATGAATTTGAACAGTTGAAGTCAGTGTTGAACTGCGGCCTGTATAGCTCGTCACTTTAAAAGTATAACTCTGACCGGGTGCTAATTGATCTAAAATAGCATCTGTACCGACACCCGTTTTGGAACCGCCAGGAAAACCAGTTAAGCGCCATTGTCCTACAGGTAGCCCGGTGAAATGAACCTTCCCATAACCATTTGTGCAACTTGGTTGCTCAACTTGCGCAATTACTGGTACATCTGGTGGTGAAGCGGGTGAAAAATCAAGGCCCTTAAAGATGAAATGTGTGCCCGATGTAGCCAATTCTTGAACGAGGGCGCTCTCACTCGAATCTGTCAAGACAATTAATTTGTTGTTGTCTTGACCCGGACTAGCTAAAAATGTACTGGCATAAACCTTCGGAATAGCAGCTGAATAATCCACAAGTAAGCCATTTGCCCGATGTCCGTGTGTATAAATCTTAGTCCATGTACCATTTAGGCGCAACCACTTTTGGATGCCCCCACCATTTTGTCCATTGATTGGTTGGTCATCAGCTACATAAGCTGCTTGCCCGTCCGGACTAATAGAAAATCCTCTTGGAGAAGGTGTTGCTAAAATAAGTTCTACGGTCTGACCTGCCGTAATAGGCAGTCCTGTGCCTAGCTGATAGATGCCGCTTGGAAATTCAGCTGTCGAGAAATACAATTGTTCGTTATAAATTTCTAAGGTTCTGATTGCCGCAAAAGCCGATGTCAATTGTGTAAAATTCGCTCCATCAAAGTACCATACACCACCCGAACTCCCACTCCCAATGCCAGCAGCATAAAAACAACCATTTGCTAAAGGGATGGAAGAAGTTAAATACCCATCAATAAATGGAAGTGCGACACCGACAATCGGAAAAACAACGCGCGTATTTACCGAAGCACTTGTACCTAAAATATTGGTGACTTTTGCCTGCGTCTGGGCTAAGTTAACAGAACCTGGAGCAGCTGCAAAACCTGGTATTCCGACCAATTTATCGACCGAATTAAGGTAACCAGTCGATACATTGAGTTCTCCCGTTTCGGTCAATAAATTAGAGTTATCAAATTGTTGTTCGAGCGTTTGAACCAATGTCCCAGTCGGAATCAACTCTTGAAGCCTCAAAGGAAAAGCAATTGAACCCAACGGATTGACACCATCTCCAATCCGATTGACGATCAAGTTGCCTGGTGTAAATCCGCTCACAATGATCGCACCTTCAACATAATCAATCAGGTAGTTACTCGGCATGAAACTACCTACGGCTAAAGATGGAAAAACCTGATGTGCATAAGTGCCAACCAGCGCACCCACACCCGTACTTGCTCCTGCAGGACCAAAAGCCAGCGTTAAACTCTGGATTTCTTCACCTGATATCAAACCTATGGTAGTAAATCCCAATTGACTTGCGCCTCCCACCAAAACTTGACCCAATTCTTTATCAACGTCCGAAGCAATTATACTCAGTGGTTTTTGCGAAATAAAATTATTGCTGGCTGAACACGACACAAGTGTTGTCGGAGCCCCTGTACTCGCAAGTTCTAAACAATTACTTTGATCAAAACTACCCGCCGGCTTGTTGTAAATTGTACGCACATGAATTGTTGTACCGTTTGCAAGATTTGTTATTGGATTTGCTGAGAAACCCGTGGTAGCCTGTGTAGAAATTTCAAAACCTGTTAGAGGTGCTATAGTTATTGGTGCCGTGCTATTTGTTAGTGCAAGGGAATAAGCCACCCCCAAAGAAGGCGTTCCATATGTACTTATCATCGGACTTGCCAACTGCGTATTAGCCCATACGGGAATGGCTTGCGCTACAAAACTAATGTTGTCAAAGCGCCATGCACCACTTGTGGAATAATTCCTGCTGTTGTTGCTATAAGAAGGTGAAAAAACGGCGGAGTTCGCAGCAATCATGTAGGCGGTATTGGCAGCATAAGTGCTCGTTTGGTTAGACTGGTCAAAGGCATAAGGGCTGAAAATCGATACAATGCGCACTTTGAAATTCGGATTGTTCTCAGCGGCGCTCACAGAGCCAAAGTTGACACTATATGACTGCCATTGCCCATCGGGGCTCAGACTCCCTGCATTGATCCAAAAACCGGTGTTCCAGGTGCTGCCATCGGTACTGTAATCTATCCGCGCCCAACGAGAGGATTCGCTGGAGGCCCGCTGTAAGAAATTCAACACAATGGATGTATAACCAGTTGTATTCACCGACATCTGAATGCCACGCGTTCCACTGGAAGACGACTGATTGGCAAAATTGCTCAATTGCAAGCATTTGCCAAATGATGATGTCGGGTACGCGCTATTCAGCGAGGATAAAAGCGTCAGCGACCCATTTCCTTGACTCGTGTTGTTATTGCTAGAATTGAAATTCCAGGCACTAATGGTGGTTTGGGACCAATATGGAAATACGGCAAAGCACAGCATCCAAAGTACAAACAGCTGTTGCTGCGGGGATTTTGTTTTCATGATAAATGATTTGAAACAAAATTATCCTGAGCTGTGGGTGTTGTGCTTACATAATTATGGATGGAAGTTATAAGGTTTTTTAGAAATGTCGCTATTGCTATAGCTCCACCCCACCAGTATGCACAAACAACACACTTTTACAACCGCTTTCCAAGCTGTGCAACTCATCAGCCAATGCAAATAGCGCTTTACCAGTGTATACAGACTCAATCGGAAATTGACCGCTCAGATTGAAATCTTTAATGAGAGCTAGTAGCTCCGGAGTGGTTTTGGCATAGCCGCCGAAATGGTGTTGATCCAAGACCGTCACTTGTTCAAAAGGGAAAGTGAATGCACTGGTGAGTACATTTTGCTGAGCGAGAGTGGCGAGTGTTTTCATCTCTACCAATGCGTCGAATCCTTTGAGGACGGGGACTACATAGAGTTGAGTTTTGGGGCCAAGAGCGGAAAGGATGCCAAGGCTTGTAGTGGTGGTGCCTTGGGCGATGAAAACTGCGTCGAAATGTTGATTATTGTTCTGGGCCAGGGCTTCGGTGTAGATTTGAGCACAACCCCAGATGCCTTCGGGGTTGGCGCCGCCTTCGGGAATATACCATGTTTTGGATTGAGCATCTAAACCTGAAGTCAATTTTTGGTTTTGATAGGTTGTTCTGGAAATAAATTCAAGTTGCATGCCGAGTTCTTGACATTTGTACAATAAGGCATTGCTCCTTGGGGTCAGTTCGTCTCCCCTGACCTTTCCAATGATGGGTAAATTCAGGGCTTTAGCAGCGGCAGCGCTTGCGAGCAGGTGGTTGGAATAGGCGCCACCGAAGGTGCTGAGTTGCTGGGCACTGGCGTTTTGGGCTGCAAGCAGGTTGCCTTCGAGCTTGCGAAGTTTGTTGCCGGAGATGTGTGTATCGATTAAATCGTCGCGTTTGACGAACAATTTCGGGCATTCGTTGTTAGGGTGATGTAGGGAAAAGTGTTGCAACTCCGAGCGCTTTTTTAACTTTGCAAACCACAGCGACATATCAGTACTCATGAGCGAAGATTTTTCTGGATTTTCTAAAAAAAGTCACTTAAACGACGAAGATTACTATTTATCCGAAGAAGGTTATATTGTATTTACTGAAAAGTATCACCTGAAACGCGGTTATTGCTGTAAGAGCGGCTGCAAACACTGCCCATATGGCTACGATCCCAAAACTGGGCGCATCGCTGAATACCCCAAAAATTAATCGATCCCGAGTTCTGGGAAGCGGCCTTTGTATTGCTTGAGGATATCCTTGATTTTTTGAATATCGCCGTCGGCATCGCCTGTTGGCCAAAATAAGCTGTGGAAACCGCCTGTTTTGGTGGCAAAATCGATGTAGGCAACGTAAATAGGTACATTGGCTTTCTGCGCCACGTAATAGAAGCCTTTTTTCCAATTCGGATTGTAACTGCGGGTGCCTTCTGGTGAGAACACCATGTACATGGTTTCGTTTTCTTCGAAATAGCGTACAGCCGTGTCGGTGAGGTTATTTTTCTTGCTGCGGTCTACGGGAATGCCACCAATCGCTTTTAAAAACCAGCCGAGCGGCCCCCAAAAAAGTTCTTTTTTCATGAGGTAGCGCCCCTTAACGCCATATTGATAAAATGCCAAGCGACCGAGTATAAAATCCCAGTTGGACGTATGCGGCCCCACAGCAATGACACATTTCTTGATGCCTTCTGGCGGCGTTGGATCAACCTTCCAACCGATGAGCCAAAAAATAAATTTTGCGACGAACTTCATGGCTTAAAGTTAAGCAATTCATCTTTCATCTATCTTTACAACATGAAGTTGCTCAAAGAACTTTTTTGGAGCTTATTAATCTTACTCGTTCTCTACACGAGTTATACACTTGCTCCGTTCTTGGCACTCCCTCAAACCAAAACGGCACAAGTCCCTGTTTTTCAAGACCAAGCCTTTTGTTTTTCGGTACTTCCGTTACAAGTTGTGCAAAGTTGGGTACTCGAACAGCAACTAGAGTCAAAGGATATCGAAGTGCAAGAGGCACTCAAGCAAATGTCCTTACAATTCAAGACAGACCGCAACGCTACACTCGCCGATTTTCGTTTTGACCTCCATGGCGCGCTGGCTTATTACCTCCTCGAAGCGCCTCAACAACCGTTTTCCTGTATTTTCATTCCCGGCAGCGGTCAAAAACAAGGTTGGCTTTCGGCAAAATACTATGGTGTTCCACAAGGGCTCTTTTTCTTTACCGAACCACTCCAAGCCAAGCAACGCGTCTATTTTGAAAAAAGTCTTTTCAAAATGCGCTTTCAGACCAAAAAGTTTGAAGCCCGAAAACACCATTTTGAACTCAAAGGACAGCCCTATTCCCTACTATGGGAAGAGCATGCTTTTTCCTTGATTTTACCAGATCAGCAAAACGAGCCGCTTCGCCAACTGACTCCCAACGGATTTCACTTGAGCGCACCACTGGCCCTCAGTAACCTACCCACCTCACTACAATTTTTAGAAACCATTGAGGCCTGTTCTTTCAATTATTACGGTGCGCAACTCAATGCCAAACAAGAACTTTCACTCGATTTTGAAGCACTGCTCACCTTTGACAACGACACAAAGCGCAGCGCCTTTCTAGACGCCTGTAAAAACTCCCTGCCCGATTGGGATTGGGCTACTAATTTTGTAAGGGTCAATCATACCGTGTACGCCTTGAAAAAAGAAGGAAAACAACAACTCTTCATTTGCAGCAAGCCAAAAAAATACATTCACAACGGAAAAATCGCAAGCGAATTCAGCAATTCACCCCTCGCTTGTTCGGGCAACCCTACCCTACTCACCAAACTAGACAACGCCGGCTGGGCGGCTGCCATACTCGAGCTTTTCCCGATTTACCGCGGCATCTCTGACTTTTCAGCGCGCACCGCAAACGTGAGCACCACCCACAACACCATTCGCTGGGAACTCAAAAAGGATTACTTTGCTGCGGGCGAATTCCTGAAATTACTCAGCACCACAATAGGGCAATAAAAAACCCCGCTGCGAACAACGGGGCGTTTTACTCATTATTACTAAACCTATCTATCGAATAAAGAGTAATTCTCTGAATTTCGGCAATGGCCAAAGCTCGTCTTCTACCAAGAGCTCGAGTTTATCGGCGTGGTAGCGGATTTCGTCGAAGTGAACTTTAACTTTATCGCAGTAAGCCAATGCTTTTTGCTCGGCGCCGTCCAACTTGTTGGCCAATTTGCGCTCTGCAAGCATGGTGTCTGAAGCCTCTTTCATTTTATTGATGTGCATCGACACTTTTTCGAGTAACTCGATTTGTGCGTTAGCAGCAGCTCTACCTGCTTTATCGCCTAATACGCTGATGAGGCCTTGCACGTTCTGCAATAATTTATTTTGATACTCTACTGCTGCAGGGATGAAGTTGTTTTGAACGAGGTCACCCATGAGGCGAGATTCGATTTGAATTTTGAGGATGTAGTTCTCGAATTCGATTTCGGCACGCGCTTCTAGTTCGCGTGGCGTCAATACTTCCATCTCTGAGAATAGCTTGACCACATTTTTGTTGTGCCATACTTTCAATGCACGTGGCGTGTCTTTCAAGTTAGACAAACCGCGCTTTTGCGCTTCCTTGACCCATTCGTCGCCGTAGCCATTGCCTTCAAAACGGATTTTCTTAGACGCTTTGATCATGACTTGCAATTCTTTGAGTATCGCTTCGTCTTTGGTCTCGCCTTTTTCGATGCGTTTGTCTACAGCTATTTTAAAGATGCGTAGCTGTTTGGCCATAATGGTATTCAAGACAATCATGGCAGAACCACAGTTGGCAGAAGAACCAACGGCACGGAATTCAAATTTGTTGCCAGTGAAAGCGAACGGTGAAGTGCGGTTACGGTCGGTGTTGTCTAGTAAGATTTGCGGAATTTTACCGATGTTGAGTTTGAGCTCGGTTTTGTCTTGGGGTGTCATTTTACCCGCCTTGATGTTCTTCTCGAGGTCGTCGAGGAGGCCAGAAAGTTGTGTTCCAATAAACGCAGAAATGATCGCTGGCGGCGCTTCGTTGGCACCCAAACGGTGATCGTTACCGGCAGAAGCAATGGCTGCGCGCAATAAGTCGGCGTTTTCATGGATGGCCATGATGGTATTGACAAAGAAAGTTAAGAACTGTAGGTTTGACTTCGGGTTTTTGCCCGGCGCCAACAAATTGACACCTGTATTGGTACTCAAAGACCAGTTGTTGTGCTTGCCTGAACCGTTCACACCGGCAAATGGCTTCTCGTGCAATAAAACGCGGAAGTTGTGCTTGCGGGCTGTTTTCTCCATGATGTCCATGAGCAATAAGTTGTGGTCGTTGGCCAAGTTACACTCTTCAAAGATAGGTGCACACTCAAACTGATTCGGCGCTACTTCGTTGTGACGTGTAGTAACTGGTATACCTAGTAACAAAGACTCTACTTCAAACTCGCGCATGAACGCATTGACGCGCTCTGGAATAGAACCAAAGTAGTGGTCTTCTAATTGCTGACCTTTGGCGGGGGCGTGGCCAAATAACGCACGGCCTGTAAGCATGAGGTCTGGGCGCGCATTGAACAACGCGGAGTCAATCAAAAAGTATTCTTGCTCCCAACCTAAAGTAGCATTGACTTTCGTGACGTTTTTGTCAAAGTACTGACAAACCTCTACCGCTGCTTGATCAATCGCATGAAGCGCTTTGAGCAAAGGCATTTTGTAGTCTAGAGACTCACCTGTATAGGAAATAAAGATGGTAGGAATGCAAAGTGTTTTACCGATAACAAAAGCCGGTGAAGACGGATCCCAAGCGGTGTAGCCACGCGCTTCAAAGGTGTTGCGGATGCCGCCGTTCGGAAAAGAAGACGCATCTGGTTCTTGCTGAATCAGTAAGTCGCCATCAAAACGCTCGATAGCTTTACCTGGGCCAATTGGCTTGAGGAAAGCATCGTGCTTTTCTGCGGTTGTACCCGTAAGTGGCTGAAACCAGTGTGTATAGTGTGTGGCACCTTTAGAAATAGCCCAGTCTTTCATGGCGCTCGCCACTTGATCTGCAAATTTGCGATCGAGACGCGTACCATTCTGAATGGCTTCGGTCATGAATTTATAGGTTTCTGATGGAAGGTATTCACGCATGATATCTTGGTGAAATACGTTCTGACCGAAAAGATCCGAAAGTTTGCCATTGTAGTCAATGTGCTTGGGCTCGCGGTGCAAAACATCTTGATACGCTTTTAGTCTTTTATTTGCCATTTTTTATAATTTTTGACAAAGGTATCTAATTTTTAAGGGGTCAAACAAAATTTTACCCCATTTTTTCAACAAGACCCCCTCTTTTTTAACATTAAATTAAAAAATCATGAAATTTCACACAATTATCAAAGATTCTGCAACTTTGTAATATGGAAAGAGATTGGTTGCTCCGTTGTTTCGAAAAAGAACTGCCCGGCGAAGCAGCCCACGCCCCCTACAAAAGCTATCGCCGTCAATTTGAAACCAGCAATGCAGAACAACCCAGGCGTCCAGCCGCAGTAGCCATCCATTTGTATCCACAAAACAGCGCTTGGCATTTCATTCTCATCGAACGCAGCACCTACAATGGTCAACACAGCGGTCAAATGGCCTTCCCCGGCGGCAAACCCGACCCCACCGACCCACACCTCGAATTCACCGCCAGAAGAGAATCCCTCGAAGAAATCGGCATTCCAACAGACCAAGGCCAACACCTCAAAACACTCTCCAAAGTCTGGATTCCAGTTTCGGGCTTCGAAGTCAGCCCCTTTGTGTTTCTGCACGAACAAGCCCCCCTGCTCCAACCCGACCCTCGTGAAGTACAAGAGATTATAAGTGTGTCCGTTTCTGATTTATTAGCCGATTCAAGCCTCACTTCAAAAGATATTGAAATTCCCGGCGGGCAAATACTAGAAGCTCACCCCTGCTTTTTGTTAAACAATAAAATTGTATGGGGCGCTACGGCGTTGATGTTGAATGAGGTGCGGATGCTGTTGGGTGAGTAGAAATTTAAAAAGCAATTTGAAATGATGTTCAGAAAAATGAAAACCTTACGCTATCTAGCCATATTTACAAGCTTATTATTTTCTTGCGCAAATAGCAACAAAGAACACGATCATTCAAAGAAGGATATCAGTTTACTTACCAAACAGTTCATTTCAAAAATCGCAACGCTCGACTTCATTCATGCCAAGGAAATTGAACAAAGAAAAAGTGACACCAGCTTTAAGCATTTTGTTTTCATGTCAAAGCACTTGTTGGTAGATGATGAATACCTCGTGGTGCAGGCAGGCCATTCAACAGCACAGCGCTATGAAGTTTTCTTCAACTTTTACTGTAGCATAAATGATAAAAAGATCTTCTTGTACGATGCGCTTCAAGATGATTTGAAATATATAGGGTCCATTAAAAAATGAGGAGATAAGCACTTGTTATGAAAAGCCTATTTTTGATGCTTATTTTAGGTGAAATCAATGAAACAAATTGCATGAAATTTAAAGCAGCTATTATTACCTTCTTGACATTATTGGCGGTGTATTTCCCGCTAACTTTTATGATTTCATTATTTGTACATGCAGCGGCATGGAATGGATCCAAGAATGTTTTTCTTTCTTTG
>JBIIZO010000182.1:0-3374 GCA_044346245.1 Crocinitomicaceae bacterium | reverse complement strand
ATCACGAAAGTATAACACTCAAAAGCAGTGAGTGGAATATCGTAATTGTAGGCAGTGTTGTTTTGTAGTGGAGTTGTTGGGTCTGTAGGCGCAGGGAAAGTGCCTGTTCCGAAGTTGCCCGAAACAGCTTCATTACCTTCAGACCAAACAACAGCCCCCGAAGCATTGCGAAGCTCTACATATGTTTCATCGGGGTAGTCATCTGTGGTGAGGCTTACCTTTAAGATGTTAATTGTTTCTGGAATAGCTGTTACGACAAGATTTGCCACTGATTGATTGTTATTGGCATTCTCATCGAGGGTCTGGTTAGGACTGCTCACTGTGGCCGTAAAGGTGTGGTTGCCAGCAGCAAGTTGAAGGACAGGCAACGAGATAGATTGTGCTTGCCATTGGTTGAGTGTACCTGTCCAATTGTATTGCTGCACAGCGCCGTTGTCGATTTGATAATTTATTTGTGCACTTGTGAGTACTGTAGTTCCTACATTCATGAGTGACACTGATGGCAAATAATTGGCCCCACACGAGGCCTGAGCAGTGAGTTGGGCTGCAGAAAGCGCAGCGTCTAGTGCTACAACGGTTGTGTTGTTTGGATCAAAGCCATCGATGAATGCTGCACCTGAGCTAGAAGGGTCTAGCCAATACTTGAGTTGGTTGGTGCTGTTGCTTCCTGCAGGCTCCCAAGAATTGGCCACACGACCATAGTAGTCGGGTGCACTCAAATTCTGACAAGATGCGCCGCCGCCCCATAACTGACCAATGATACGGTGATTTTGATCAAATAAAGGAGAGCCAGAAGAACCGCCTTCTGTGGTGGTGTTTCGGTCCCATTCGATGGTCCAGGTTGAATTCGCTTCTGTGGAACCCATGCCTTGAGAGATAGATGGCGCTGCATCGTCAAAAGAGATTTTCTTGATGTCGCCAGAAGGATGGTGGATACTCACGGTAGCTGTTGGGATATTACCTGAGTTGTCCCAGCCAGAGAAATATGGGTTGTAGTCTAACGGCACCGTACCGTTCACCAAACCGCCAGTAATCTCTACTAAACAGAAGTCTGAAGGGGTGCGGCGCGCGCGCAAAACGGCACCACTCAAAGATTGAAAGGTTGGCGAAGCACCCGGATTCGGACAATCTATAGCCTGCCAATTGAAACGAAATACCCAGGTAGCTGGGTTGCTGTAGCAATGGTTGGCCGTAAGGACATAAGGCTTGCCGTCGTTTTGAGTATTGTTGATGAGCGCCCCTGAACAAAAGCCACTGCTGCCCGAAACGAGCATAACAGCACTGTTGCGTTGAGGCGTCCAAGGCATGCCATCAGGACAGTTGACATTCATGTTGCAAGAACCTGAGCTGCCAAATGCTTTTTCAAGGAATTCGTTAGCGGTGCGGTAACCATGCGTCACTGTTGCCAATTGAACATACCCTTGATTGTTTTTTGGTGCCACATAATATTCAATGATGGCTTCTTCTCCAGGAATAAGCTCAGTGCCAAGCTGGCCATCGTAGATGTGTTCTTGGGTGAAAGCACCAAGGATAAAATCTTTGGCCGCATTGTAAACAAATAATTTATTGCCGTTTGGAATAGTGGTTTGCTCAAATGTGAGATTGACGGTAAGCGCACCTTCACACTTGACTTTTGCCAACCACAGGCGCGCACCATTTGGTAAATCAAACCAAGAGCCAGCGTTGGTGGTGTTTAGATTAGTGTAGTTGTTGAAACCAAAGCGCCAAGGAGCAATGCCTTGTTCATCAATAACCGCATCTTCGGCGGCGAGCGCTTGAATATCGGGCTGCGAGTATACCCATGGTTGGATCACTTTATCGTTTAAAACCAGTTTGGTTGAGGTCGGAACGCCACCACTGCCCTGAATTTGGGCAAACAAAGCGCTACTTAAGAACAAAAGAGAGAACGTGTAAAGTGTTTTCATGGAGAGGATGTAATAGGTTTGGAATGTCGAAAATAATGATTTTTACGCCTTGTCAGGCGGAGTCAAGACGAAAAAAGTAGCCAACAAGTTGTATCTTTGCTTCATGTCGAAGCCATTTGTTGTGGGTATTTGTGGAGGAAGCGGTGCGGGGAAAACCACCCTTCTCAAACGTTTATCCGAAACTTTTCAGAATGCAAGCACCGCTGTATTCTCCATGGACAACTATTATTTGCCCATTGACCAACAAACCAAAGACGCCAACGGCATTGTCAATTTTGACCTCCCGACTGCGCTGGACCACCAGAAATTAAGCACCGATCTTCAAACACTAATTTCTGGCCAACCAATCGAAGTGCGCGAGTATTTTTTCAATGTGCAAGGGAGCAAGAGCGTGCTTTTAACCATCCAGCCAAGCGACCTCATCATTGTGGAAGGCTTGTTTACACTACACTACCCTAGCGTGTTCTCACAACTTGACTTCAGTATTTTTGTCGATGTAGACCATGCCACCCAACTAGACCGCCGCATCTACCGCGACCAAGAAACCCGCGGCTATAAGCGCTCAGAAATCATCTATCAGTGGGAAAACCACGTATTGCCATGCTATGAGCAATTTATTGAGCCCTACAGAACTAATGCGCACTTTGTCTTTTGCAATGATCACCGCGCAGATCATGATTTCTTGCGTTTAAGCGAACAACTGCGTACCTTGGTACCAGATCGCTTTTTGTAATGCAAACTATTCTTCCCTTCTTGCGCACCTGGAAATTCAGCCTTTTAGGTTTGGTTTTTCTTGTCTTGGGGCTGGCCTTTTATTTCTCTAATCAAGAGAGACAGTTCTCTGTTTCGGACATCCAGGCACAATTTACCGAACTTGAAAAAGAAAGTAAAAACTATGCTCAATTGCTTTTAACAAATGTAGAAGCGGGGAAAGCATTGCCAAAATCAAAGACCCTTACATACCATTTATACAATAAAGATGTACTTTTCGGCTGGAGCAGCAACCAATTACCAGTTGGCCGCTACAAAACCGACATCTTTCCTGCGAGCGGCATTGTCAAACTCAATAACGGCTATTATTACAGCCAAACCTACCAACAAAATGAGGTTACGTGCTGCGTGAGCTTTTCTTTACTTAAAGCATACGAATTCAGTAATGCGTATTTAAATGCTGCCAACCCCGGTTTTTGGAAACAGCAATTTGCCGTAAGCCTCAATGGAAACAGTAAAAATGCCATCAAGGATAGCGCACAAAACACCATCTTCTACGCGAGCCCCTTGCCTGTAGAAACACTTCCAGCCAGCAGCAATTGGGGGCCTTTTTTCTTGCTGATTGCCCTGTTTTTGATTTGCTATCAGCTGCAATCCTTTCTCGAAAAAAGTTGGTGGGGAAGCTTGTTGCTGTTATTAGGTCTTCTGGTGCTGCGCGTAGTAATGTACGAGCTAACC
>JBIIZO010000065.1:0-11351 GCA_044346245.1 Crocinitomicaceae bacterium | reverse complement strand
AGCGCTTGTGCCTACGACACTCGTGCCATTGCTCCAGCTGTAGCTAACGCCCCCACTTGCCGTGAGGGAGATACTTGTTGTGTTACAATTCAAGACTGTGGTGGATGTATTGTTCACAATTGCAGCAACCGGGGCTTGGGTGTTTTGTGTAATTGTGTTGCTGGCGGTGATTGGACAACCTTGAATAAGCACGGTTGCCGTATAGGTATCTGTAGTAACTGGGTTGATGACAGCGTTGTTTGTGCTAGCCACAACATCACCATTGAGGTTGTTCCAAGTTACAGCAGAAATAGTTGGAAGTGTTGTGCCTCCGCCGTTGGTTGCACTTGACATATTAATGGCATATTCTTCGTACTCACCATAAAACGGAACTGTAGCAGCTGTAATTAATCCTTCATTACTTACTACTCTCATACGTGTGAGGCCATTAAATGCTGTAAATGGAATTGTGAACGAACCAGTTTCTGTATGCGGACCACTTGTCGTTGCCGCAGCCGTATAGACCATTTCACCCGCATCACTGAACAAACCATTTCTATTGTAATCAATAAAAATGGCCAATGCGTTGTTGTATGATGTACCTGAGGTTACTGAAGACAAGCTAAAGTTGTAGGATTGGCCAGCCGTGAGGTTATAAGGACCAAAAGCCGTGAAGTTAGAATAACCCCCAGCAGTTCCTGTTGCAGTTCCAATATCACCAGACAAGTCATTAATAAGCGTAGAATTGCTTAAAATGGTTGTTGATCCTTGCGATAACACAACCGAGCTAATGTCTTCGTTAAATGTTGGAGATCCAACACTTGGCGTTGCGTAGTTTCCAGGAGCAACAGTTGAGGCTAGGTTTGAAACCGTAGCTGTCAATGTTGCAGGCTGGCCCGAACACACCGATGCAGCTGATGCATTTGCATAAGCTGTCATGCCCAACGTGATATCGTTTTGATATGATGTGCCAACTAAGGTAACTGTTGCAAGCGGATCAACAGCGGTTACCGACCAGGTAACCGTAGCGTTGCTTGCATAAGCCAACCCAGTTGTTGCGTTTATTATTGTGCTCGCATCCGGAATAGTTGCAGCCCAAGTGTTACCACCACCGCTGGCCATGGCTATGCCTGATTGAGCTGTTCCGTTGATGCTGTAATTTAATGTTACGGATGTGATTGCTAGTGTACCCGGAATTACCGTTGCGTTGACGATATTAGCAGAAGGAGCACAAGCAGGGCCTGTAACGTTTGTTACTGCACTAATATTTACCGCCGTTAAAGGCACACCATCAAATTCATCGGCGCCGATATCATAAGAATTTCCGCCACCGTATACAGATCCAACTGGGCCTGGGCGCGCTTGGTTGTCGTAGTCAACATTGAAGTCTGAAATGATTGCGCCGCCAGACTCTAACTGAGTGGCGGTTGTACCATAGTTTAGGTGTAAGTCTGTAGCCGATGTAAACACTGGGTTTAAATTCAAACTATTGACGTCTTTTGAAGTTGCGGTTTGCCATGCGGCAAGAGTAGTTCGGTTAGCAGCATTGTAGTATCCTACGTGGCCGGTTGGCACGAAGTAATTGTTTCGATTCACATCGGCAGTAGAAATGTTACCTGTAGCTGCACAATAAAAACCAACTGCGCCAGTAGTATTTAAGCTATTTACTAAGATATTATTACGAAATGAAGAAAATACTGCACTCGTGGTAGCGTAAACACAGTTGGCCGCATAAGCGGAAACTGTTCCGGTAGTTGGAGCAACAGAGAGTACAATTGTGTTGTTGTCAAGCTTAACGCCTGTTGCACCCGCAGAAAAATAAATACCATGTTGAGTAAATGATGAACCTGCCGAAGAGGTGTACTTACTTGCAACCATGTCACGAATGATGTTATTGCGGATAATTAGTAAGGTATTGCTTGCACTACCAGTTACAGTAATACCAATAGCCCCATAACCACCAGTTGATGGTTGTTTGATATCGTGGATATAGTTTCTTTCGATTATTGCACCATAGTTTGCGCTTCCAACTTCTATACCTGTAACGGTTGCAGAATAACCTGTTGTACCTGGGTCACCACCCATAATTTCATTACCCACAATTAATGCGTTGCCATCAGCAGCACCCGTTGAGGTATTTGAGAAGTTTATCCCTCGTGTACCGATATTACCTGCAAGGGTGTTGTCGCCTAAAATGTTATTGCGAACAATAAGATTTTTATTTGGATAAGTAGAAGATGCACCCACAGCCCAAATACCATGATATACTCTGGTGATAAGGTTGTTTTCAAATACGGCATTTAATGAACTGTAACCACCCGTACCTAACGATGAAGTAGAATAGTTAGACATGTTGATGCCATAAGTCAATGTTGTCAAACCAGTACTCCCCCTACTACCTGTAATGATACAGTTTTTAACGGTGTTGTTGTTTGCACCATCAGCACCAGTTGTGGAGTTGGAGCTTATTCTAACACATGCTGTTGCTGTTGGAGCTGTTGCAGTAAACCCGATAGTCAGGTTGCGATCTCCGGGTGTATTCGGGTCATCACCATCTATGGTTACTTTATCTGCACCACACAATTCTATAATGCCTCGAGTGGAAGCAATGGTGCCCCCGATGGTCCAGTTACCTCCTTGTGGTCTTAAAAAGACATTGGAGTAATTGGACGGGCTGGCACTTTTGAGGAGAGCCACAGGCGCACCCGGCTCTGTGGTGTTGCCGGTGATCAAAATGGTGACCGAACCTTGGTGCGTTCCACTATTGATGGCTGCAAAAGCAGCGCTCACGGTGGCATAGTTGGCTGAGCCAACACCCGAGGTGGCTTGCACCGTTACTTGCGCCATCAGGCCCGAAAGTCCAAAGTGAAAAATAATTGCGAATAGTGTTGTTATGCGAACTACAAACTTGTTCAATGAATTATTTTTTGAAAGAGTTAGTTTATGAAATGTTAAAATTCTAAGCATAATTGAACGATCTTTTGTTTGATATTGCTTTGGTTAGCAAAGTTGGTAGTGGAGGCACTCATTATTCCGCCCCGGTAAAAGCCAGAACTTGTAATAACTGAACAATTGGGGATTTTGAGAAGACTTATGTTTCATGCAAGTTTTTGGGGACTTAACAGCTTGATTGTAAAGAAAAAGGGCTAAAAAAGTTGCCCTTTCATTTGAATGTAACATCGACTCCGTTAAAGTTGAACATTGCTTTGTTTTTATTGTACGTCCTTAAACTAAAGTGAACGTCACCTTAATTTTAGTTTCGTATTTCTTCAAAACTATTTACTTTTCTTTGATTCTCAAAACTTTGGCATAAAATAGTACGCTGATGTTTTATTATTATCTGCGACAAAGCCATCTTTTTGTACGTTTTTTCTCTCATTCTAAAGGCTTCACCTCTGCCTAAATAGACGTCTGCTTTTGTTAAATTATCAAAGGACGCATGTTACTGTTCGTTATAAAGTGTTGAACAAACTTCTTAAAAATGATAACCCAACTTAACTTGCGCACCAGCGGTTTGATAATTCAGATTGGGTAGTGTCAGTTCGTTGGTAATGAGGGAATGTTTGGCAAAAAGGCCTTTGTAAATGAGAATTTCTAAGTTAAAGTAATGCAAATCTTTTCCGATGAAAGAAAAGCCATGACCCACACCTAGAAAAAGACTTGATACATTGGTTTCGAAGGTTTTTTCGGTGTTAACAGGGAATGGCGGCATGGTGAGGTCGGCAACTTGGAAGGTTTCGTCGCTGGCTAGATTTTGGAAACCTAAGGTAATGGGGATATAACGCGCCACATTGTTTTTCATGGCGTCGTACTGGAAACGGTAGCTCAGGTTGTATTGGCTAAAGGAATTTGGGCCACCGATGGCTTTGAGGTCGGCGCTGAGGCCAACATAATGCTGGCGATGCAGGTACTTCCCAAGGCCTAAACTCAGGCAAATGGGCGTGTAATAAAACATGCCGTTACTATTGCTAGAGAGGTAATAGTTATCTGGCTTGAAGCCGGGATCTATGCCGGCAAATTGGGTATTGAGGCCCACATAAAAGTCAAGTTCATCGATTTTTCGTGCACGTACCAGTGAATCGACGTTTTTCACGCGTTTTTGATACACTTTATCCTCTTCAAAGAAGTCGTACATCTCTCTAGACAAAGAGTACATGCGGTTGTATTCATCTCTAAACGTGAGGTCGCCATCTTTTTGGTTGAACTCCAGGATTTCACCAAAGAGGATTTTTCCTGTCTTCAGGTGCACAACATCATATACTACAGGCTTTTTTGTGACTTGTGCAAAAGTCAAAAAGGGCATAAAAAGAAGAAGGAAAACCAAGCTTTTCATAGGGTAGTTTAATTCATTTGATAGATGCGATAAGCATAAGGAGTTAGTGACACTGCATTGCCAACGGTTTCATTTTGATTGCTCATTAAATTGAGGAAAGTGCCGTTCAAGGCCGGAGGTAAACTGAAATTAATGGTGGTGTTTCGGACATTAATGAGCACTAATAATGATTGGTTACCACTTGTTTTTTTCCAGCAAATGAGGTCATTGGATAACTGATAAATCGAGTAGTAGTTTACCCTTGCAGCAGGATAGCTGTTATAGACCTCATAAATTTTTTGATAGGCCGCTAACATGTCGACATTGGCGCTCCAATTGATGCTCGAATTAGAGAAGAAGGGCGTAGTACCGGTTTTGCCGACTTCTTGCCCAGTATACAATAAGGGTGTTCCGCCCGAGAAAAGATTGGCAACACTTGCTGCAATGGCGCCGTTCTTGCCGTTGAAAAGTGTCATGGGGGAGGCTTCCCATGCGGATTGATCGTGGTTAGTGGTGAAACGCACTTTGCCTTTTCCACTTGGTAAGGCAGCCAATTCAACTTGATGGGTTGAAGTGAGCGCGCTGCTTGCTGTGCCCGCCCAAACGTTCTTAAGTGCGGTGTAGTAGTTCCAACTGTAGGTGAGGTCAAAGCCAGCTTGATAGTGATCGGTTCGGGTGCCCTCTGCAAGCATTAGAACATCCCGTTTATTCAAAGCCTTAAGTGCTGTAATAGCTTCCGACCAGAAATCATAGGGCACGCCGTCTGCGTAGTCGCAGCGAAATCCGTCCACGTTGGCCTCTAAGATCCAGTATTTCATGGCGGCAATTTGTGCGGCACGCATGTCGGCCTGATCAAAATTTAAATCGGCGACATCGTTCCAATTGGTACCGGGTGGAATAATGATTTGGCCGTTGGCATTTTGGCTGTACCATTCCGGGTGTGCAGAGATCCAGGGGTGATCCCAGGAGGTATGGTTGGCCACCCAATCTAAAATAACCGCCATGCCTAGGGCGTGGGCCTGATCGGTGAGTGCGCGCAAATCGGCAAGGCTGCCGTATTCAGGATTGATTTTTGTGTAGTCTTTGACGCAATAAGGCGAACCTACACTATTGACGCTGCCTTCTTCATAAATGGGCATGAGCCAAATGACGTTGGTACCTAGGCTTTTGATGTGCTGTAATTTAGAAATGACACCCTGTAATGTGCCTTCCGAGCTCTGGGCGCGCAAATTGACCTCATAGATACAAGCTTTGTCGGGATCCGGGACATTCACTAGCGGTGTACCGTATTGCTGCGGCCCACTTGCTGTCGGAGGAACAATTGGGTCTTCGCCACAGGCAAAGGCCAAGATCAGCACTAAACTGAAAGCAGCGAATTTAAAGTTCATAGCTCGAAATTACGGATAATGGCTGTAATTTCGCATTGTGGCCAGCTATAAAACGATCGCGAAAGAAAGTGAAGGTTTCTATAAAGAAAAAGGATCTAAGTTCTTGGCATTTGCGGTACCTGTCTCTTCTGAGGGCGAAATCAAAGCGTTCATTGCCCAAAAGCGCAAGGAGCACCACCAAGCTGTTCATGTTTGTTCTGCTTTTCGTTTGGGGGCTGAGTACAAAGTCTACCGCGCCTCAGACGATGGCGAACCTTCCAATTCTGCGGGACCACCCATTTTAGGACAAATTCAGGCTTTCGAGCTTACGGATGTTTTGATTGCTGTGGTTCGTTATTATGGCGGCACTAATTTAGGTGTTGGCGGCCTGATAGCTGCTTATCGAACAGCGGCAAAAGAGGCACTCGAAAATGCGCAAATTCTTGTAAAAGAGGAAACGGAGAGCTATGAATTTTCATGTACCTATGCTCAAATGCCTGGTGTGATGACTTTTCTGAAGAAAGAAAAGGTAGAGATCATCGCTACAACTATGGACTTAAAATGTCATTTTAGCCTTACCCTTATCAAGAGTAAAGCACAAGCCATAAAAGCGCAATTATACAACTTATAATTTAATTACTTACTGATTTTCATGTCGTAATAAGGAAATTCTTCTAAAAGTTCTCCTGAGTAGTAGAAGTCGTAGGCAACGCCTCCAAAAGTGTAATCTTTGTCACGGATTTTAAAATTTGACCCCCCAGCAGACGGATTCTTTTTGGGCTTGGATTTGCTGTAGCCGAGGTTGAAAATAGAGGCCAAGATTTCTGGACGCTCATCGATGGGGTAGCCGGCATTTTGCCATTGGGTAGCAATTTGGCGGATGAAAATTCCGGCGTAGAGATAAGAGTAGTAGTGGTCTTTGTACTGGACCAAGCGCTTGACGCGCAGACTGAGGGTGTCGTTGTGGGCGTTGTTGTAATTGCGAGCCGAGTCGTAGTTGAGCAGATTTTCATATTTGGCACCACAATAATAAGGACTACTCGGGTCTTTAAGGTAGTTTTCGATGTTGCGCGCGGTGTGCTCTTTGATGCCGGTTACGCCAAAAGACATATTTGTTTCGAGTGCCAATGTTTTGAGTGGCGCCACAAAATCTTTGAAGCGTTCGCGCCTAGAATTGAAAAGACGAACTTGTTCTCCAACTAAGCAAGCGACAATCATGCGGGGTTCCACGCCACAAGCAGCAGCTGCCGAGTCAATGTAGCGCTTGTCTTTAGCTACGGCCTCTTTGAAGTAAGACCACTCGATGTAGTTCATCCATTCAAAGGCATTTCCACCGTTCGCATTGCTCGAGCCTTGATTCTTTGCGAGCAATTCCCGTAATTTTCTTTGGTAGCTTTTGTTGTCTTTGAGTTTGAGGTCAACGGCCGCGAGCATTTGCAGGGCTGTCTTCTCTGATTTAGATTGCGCCCAGGCATCTAGAATGGTGCGGGCATTTTTCGGGTAATAAGCGTTGACCAAATTGATGCGCTGCAAAATTTCATTGCGGTAAGCAACAAGTGAGGAGCTGTCTACCCGAAAATTTTGATTGTACTTGTCGTGCATCGACTGAAAGTAGCGGTTGTTGTTGTCTACCAAACCTTTGTCGTCGGTGAGGCGCAATTTAAGGGCAACAAAAATGCCAACAAGCGCTACGCCATAGGCGGCAAAACCATAAAGGGCAATTCGATAAGGAATTTTAAACCACTTGCTTTGTATAATTCGTTTCATGTATTGAAATAAGAACGGGCTTTATACGCAACGTTTGTTTTTTAGTTACACGCTTTATTCTGTACAATTCGGTCTCATATTTATTAACTTTGCTACTATGGCACTTATCAAAGCATGTAGGGGTTTCGAACCTCAAATTGGCCCTGATTGTTTCTTGGCAGAAAACGCTACTATCGTGGGCGATGTTCAGATGGGCGAGCAATGTTCGGTTTGGTTTTCTGCGGTTGTGCGCGGCGATGTCAATAGCATCCGGATGGGCAACAAAGTCAATATCCAAGATGGCGCAGTTTTGCACTGCACCTATGAAAAAACAAAGCTCCACATAGGCAACAACGTTTCTATTGGGCACAACGCCCTTGTGCACGGCTGCACAATAGAAGACAACGTCTTGATCGGCATGGGTTCTATCGTCATGGACAACTGTCATATCGAAACCAACAGTATTGTTGCTGCGGGTGCGGTCCTTACCGAAGGCACGCGCGTTGAGTCTTGGAGCATTTATGCAGGCATACCCGCCAAGAAAATCAAAACGCTTACTCCTGAGTTATTTGCCGGTGAAGTGCAGCGCATTGCCAATAATTATGTACTCTACTCGAGCTGGTTCAAAGAGAACGCCTAAATTTACCTTCAAACTTCTTTTCCATGAAATACGACCGCATAGACAAGTCATTATACATCTCAAACCGTCAAAAATTCACCGCTCAAATGGCAGCCAATACGCTGGCGGTATTCAATTCCAATGATATCTATCCGGTATCTGCCGATAGTACCTTGCCTTTTGCACAACACCGCGACATCCTCGCTTTGTCAGGCGTCGATCAAGAAGAATCAATTTTGGTGCTTTTTCCGAGCGCTAGCAATCCGGCCCACCGAGAAGTTTTATTTTTAAAAGAAACGAGCGAACTCATCGCTATTTGGGAAGGCGAGAAGCTCACCAAGCAAACGGCTTTTGACACCTCTGGTATCCAAACAGTTTATTGGCTCCAACAATTCCCAACAATTTTCAAGCAAATGATGGCTGAGGCCAGTGGCATCTACCTCAACACCAACGAACACTTGCGCGCCAACACAGAAGTAGAAACCCGCGAAGACCGCTTCATCAAGCAAGTCAAGCAAGACTACCCAGCGCATCAAGTGCATAAGTCTGCGCCCATCATGCACAAAATTCGCTCCATCAAAGCGCCTATTGAACTCGAACTCATGCAAACGGCTTGCAACATCACAGAAGCTGGTGTGCGCAGGTTACTTGGTTTTATCAAACCAGGTGTGTGGGAATACGAAATCGAAGCCGAACTCGCTCATGAATTTTTGCGCAAGCGCTCAAAAGGTTTCGCTTACACGCCTATTATTGCTTCAGGTAAAAATGCTTGTGTATTGCACTACATCGAAAACAACCAACAATGCCAAGATGGCGATGTCATTTTATTGGACGTAGGTGCTGAATACGCCAACTACAGCTCAGACCTCACGCGCTGCATTCCGGTCAATGGTCGCTTTACGACGCGTCAAAAAGCGGTATACAATGCTGTACTTCACGTTAAAAATGAAGCCACCAAATTATTGGTTCCGGGCACCATCATGGCCGAATACCACAAGCAGGTAGGCCTTATTATGGAAGAGCAATTGGTCAAACTTGGTCTGATCACACTAGAAGACATCAAAAACCAAGATCCTGCCTGGCCAGCCTACAAAAAATACTTCATGCACGGCACCTCGCATTTCTTGGGTCTAGACACCCACGACGTCGGGTTGTGGCACGAGCCAATTGCGGCCAACATGGTCTTTACCGTAGAGCCAGGCATTTATATTCCGGCAGAAGGATTGGGCATTCGCCTAGAAGACGATGTTGTGGTGCAAGCCAGCGGCGCACCTTTCAACCTAATGGGCAATATTCCAATTGAGGCCGATGAAATTGAAGCCTTAATGAATGCCTGAACTTCCGTTTAGCTTGCACTATTCTGTTCATGGCGAAGGGCCTGCTTGGGTTTTCTTACATGGCTTTCTAGAATCGTCTACCATGTGGGACTACCTCCCATTGGACAGCCTTCCTATAAAACAAATCTGCATCGATTTACCCGGCCACGGCTGGTCTTTTGAACTATTAAATACGCCTTCTATTCATTTAATGGCGCTAGAAGTTAAACGTGTTTTGGATCATTTGGCTATCTCTAGTTTCAGCGTTGTTGGGCACTCTATGGGCGCCTATGTCGGACTCGAACTGTCGCAAATGAAGGGTTTCGAACACCTCATTCTGCTCAACTCCAATTGCTGGTCAGATTCCGATCAAAAAAAGCACGACCGCTTGCGCGTGGCCCAAATTGTGCAAAACGCCAAAGATATTTTTATCCGCGAGGCCATCCCGCATTTGTTTCGAAATACCTCGGCCAATAACGCCGCGATTTCTAAACTCATTGATGAGGCCAAACACCTTTCTGCAGATGCCATAGCGCAAAGCACTTTGGCAATGCGTGAAAGAACAGACTTCACAGAGTTTGTTCAGTCGTATCCTGAAAAATTTACTTTTATTCATGGTATTTACGACCGCTTAGTGAGTGTAGAAGAATTGGAACAAAAAGTTCCGAACGCTAATATACACCTCTTAGACTCTGGACATATGTCACATATAGAGGCAAGCGAAGAAGTTCTAGAACTATTGAATTTGAAAATAATTTCCTAAATTAGTCATGAAATATGAAATTGACTAAAATAGGCAATAAATGGATTTAAAAGCCCATATCAAAACCCACAAAATTAAGATTCAAGACCTTGCCCAAGCGCTAGGGGTCCATGCGAGTTTTATAAGTAGAGTGCTTTCAGGTCAGCGCAAATTAGAAGCGCAGCAAATTGCAAAACTAGCCAAGTATCTTTCACTTCCTTTAACCGATGTACAAGCTTATTTTTTGTCCGTGGAAGTACAAAAATTGCTCGCTCCTTATCCGAAATTAGTACAGCAGGTCTTCAAGTTAACTGAAGAGCGCATGGTCTATTTGCGCAGCAAAAAAGGCGCAAGCCATATCCCAATTCCAGCTCAATTCGATACGCAATTAGCAGCGCTCACTCGCTTGCAGCAACAGTGGCAAGCCCTCAAACCGCTAGATGCCACGCAGGTTCTCAAGCTAAAGTCTTTTTTCCATACGGCTTACACCTTTGAGTCCAATCGGATCGAAGGCAATACGCTTTCTTTGCAAGAAACGCACTTGGTTGTCAATGAAGGCATCACTATAGGCGGCAAAACCATGCGCGAGCATTTAGAGGCGATCAATCACCAGGAAGCCATTGATTTGATGGAAGCGTTGGTCCAAAATGCAACGGTATTGAATAGGGCGGTCTTATTGCAAATTCACCAATTGGTACTCAAAGGCATTCAGCACGTGCCACCTTCCCCATTGCTACTAGACGAACTCATGGAAGGCTATTTTGATTTCTACGAGCGCAATAAACGCCATTTGCATCCGGTCATTTTGGCTACCGAAATGCATGAGCGCTTGGTGAGCATTCATCCGTTTATCGATGGCAATGGGCGCACCGCAAGGTTGGTCATGAATCTCATCTTATTGCAAAACGGCTACACCATCGTAAACCTCAAAGGCAACCCAAAAAATCGCCTCAAGTACTACCAAGCCTTAGAGCAAATCCAACTCAACCAGGCACACACCGATTTCTACCAACTGATCCTCAGCGCTGCTGAAAAGTCCTTGAAGGCGCATTTGGAGATGGGAGGGTAATTTGGCTTTACGCTAAAGTTGCCAAAAATTCAATTGGTGTAAAAACAGGTAGTGCGGATTTCTTGAAGTCTTTGATATTGCGGGTAATAATGGCGTCTATCTTATTGCTATTGACAGCAGAAAAATACTGAAGTGCGTCTTCAAAATCTGTGAATTTAGATTCTAGTGCTGCCAACACTTGTTTTTGGTCCATTGCTAAAA
>JBIIZO010000180.1:0-3421 GCA_044346245.1 Crocinitomicaceae bacterium | reverse complement strand
TCTTTAAATGAATAGTTGATGGAAGAAATTAGAAAATTTCGTTCGCTGCAAAATGGAATGCACCTTCAATTGCTGCGTTTTCGTCTGAGTCAGAACCGTGAACGGCATTGCGTCCTTTGCTTTCTGCATAAGCCTTACGGATGGTACCGTCTGCTGCTTCAGCTGGATCGGTAGCACCGATAAGTGCACGGAAATCTGCTACTGCGTTTTCTTTTTCGAGGATAGCTGCAACGATTGGGCCGCTGGTCATGTACTCAACGAGTTCACCGTAGAACGGACGCTCAGCGTGTACTGCATAAAATTCTTTAGCTTGCGCCTCAGAAAGTTGCGTGTATTTCATTGCTTTGATGCTGAAACCAGCATTGATGATCATGTCGATGATTTTGCCCATGTGCCCGTTTTCGATTGCATCGGGCTTAAGCATTGTAAAGGTTCTGTTCGTTGCCATGTATTTTCTTTAATTTGGGTGCAAAGATACCACTTTTTTAAAAATTCAAAGCATGCGGCTTACTTTGCTTTCTTCGTGACAAATTCAATGATAATACCGAGCGCTGGTTGTAAAATACCCGACGCATTTTCTAGCAATGTAGTTTGATAACGCGTGGGGTCATTCGGATCGACGAGCGGTTGGTTATTGGCATCGGTTTGCACAAGTAAAATTGGTGCCACCTTCGTTTTGAAGCCATAAACGTTCTGCACATCGAAGTAAAAGTTCATGTTGAATTTATCGAGGTAGAGTTTTTTATCGACGCGCACATTCAACTGGTGAAAGTTGCTTTCGCGCTGCGTATTGAGTTGCGAATAATCTAAGATACCTACCCCATTGATATCCCAATTGCTGATGAGCGCTGAACTAGCGATATTGTAAGGCGTGTAAGGCGCGCCACCTGAAAACAACCAGCGCATGCCAAATTCCCAGCCATTCTTAAAGCGCTTTCCGCCCGTGAGCGAGACAATATGACGGCTGTCCCAGGAAGTCGGAACATATACATTGTTTTTGTTGAGGAATTCTGAACGCACCCAAGTGTAGGCGAGCACAGCATAAAAGCCTTTGTAAAGTTTTTGTTGGTACAAGAACTCAGCGCCATAACTGCGCCCGCTAGAAGTTGAAGTGACGGCTTCGTTCCCGACCACCCCGAAATCTGAACCAATATTGGCCAAAGAAATGGAGTCTTTCAAAGAGAACGGATAGTAATTGTACTTTTTATAAAAACCCTCTAGCGTGATGCGCGCATTCCATTTGAGCAAGTATTCTGTACCCAATACAAAGTGGTCTGCTTGGATGTAACGCACGTCGTTTTGTTGATTGACGAGCTCCCCGGCTGTATTTCTGAAACCGAGAATGGTATAAGAAGGCAATTGGTGGTAGCGCGCAATATTGGTATTAATTGCCCAGTCTTCGGTGAGGCGATACGAAGCCGAAAACATAGGAGCGAACTGCTTGAACGGGTTGCGCATTTGCGCGCTGTACGAGGTACCATCGGCACGCACACCAACAGATAAGCGCAATCTTTCGTTCAAGAACGCACGACTGAGTTGGGAGAAGGCTGCGTATTTGTGCAAATTGAGCGTCGATTCAAAGTCAATGACCGCAGGCTGCCCAAAAATGGTGAGCTTTTGATAGGTATCTGAAAAATACTTTGCGTATTCATAACCTGCCCCCACATTCCAACGCCAACCGTTTTTGATGTAAGTGTGCTCAAAACGCAATTTATTTTCAGCCTCAAAAGAGGTGTAATCTTGCAATAAAAACTGTGGCTCTTCTACGCGGTCTTTGTAACGATACGCGCGGTTGTTAAGCATATTGCGGCTAGCTACTACCGTCTGGATCGAGGATTTGGAGGAGTGCTGCCAAACGGCGCCCATGGTGTAGTTCCATTGACCTTGTTGCGGTAAATTGCCGAGGATGAAATTGTTGTACGCGATTTGAGCGGTGTCGGTGAGGCCGTCATTGACACTGGCATTGAGGCCAAACTGATCGAGGGCACCAAGCCCAATAATCGAAAGTTTATTTTTGGGATCTAGTTGAAAGTTAAACTTGAACTGGTAGTCGTTGTAAGTAGGTAAAATCGGCAACTGGAGCGCAGCAAAAAGCAATTGCAAATAAGAACGGCGCACTGAAAAAATAAAATCGCCTTTATCTCCTATGGGGCCATCAAAAGTAAGAGCTGCGTCCGAAGAGCCTAGTGCAAAATTAGTGATGAGGGCGTCTTTATTGCCGTCTTTTTGCTTGAAAGAAAGCACAGAAGAAAGCCCGTTGGCGCGGTTGGCTGGAAATGCGCCAGAGTAAAATTCTACTTCTCTGATGAAGTTGACGTTGAGCAAACCCACAGGGCCGCCACTGCTTCCTTGTGTGGCAAAGTGATTGATATTGGGCACTTCAATGCCGTCGAGGTAAAATTTGTTTTCACCAGGTGAACCACCTCTGATGATGATATCGTTGCGGAATGTGGCGCGCGCAGCTACACCCGGAAGCGCTGCAATTACTTTACTGACATCTCGGTTGGCTCCTGGGAGGCGTTCGATTTCGGTTGCACTTAAGGTTTTGAGGGAGTTCGGCGACTCTACCTTGCGCTGAAATGGCGCGGCGGTCACCTTCACGTCTTTAGCCGTCTGAATTTTTTCTTCGAGCTCTAAATTGAGTTCTGTTGGGCGCGCATTGGTGATCTGAACCTCTGATTGGATTTTTTCATCGAAGCCCGGCGCGGTAATTTTTACGGTATAAATTCCTGGCTTGAGTGCCTCAAAGACAAAACGCCCATCTAAATCGACTGCTTTGAGTAACTGCAATTCGACAATAGCCACTTTGGCTGGTGAGATTGCTGCCCCGTTGGCTGCATTGGTGAGTTTTCCGGAGAGCATGCCGCTTTGGGCAAAAAGAGAAAGTGGAAAGATTAAAAATAAAAGTGCTTGGAGAATTTGTTTCATTTTTTGTTGAAGTTTGACATTACAAAACAACAACAAAAGTTCAACAAAAAGGTTTTAATCAGTCGGAATTTTATCCGTTCGGATCCATTCTTGGGTCCTGAAAAAGGGGCCAATATAACCGCGCACATTCAATTTGTCAGGGTTGCTTTCGTTCAGCCACATGGAACAAGTGTAAGTTTTACCGTTATCCGGATCTAAGATCGTGCCTCCCTCCCATTCGCTGCCGTTCCATTTGAGTTGCTTCACAATCAGCATCCCTAAAATGGGTTGATTATAGAGTTTACCTGAGCACTCAGTACATTTAGAATTTGGGCCATCTTTACCGCGTTTGTAGATGTAAACGACCTTGCCGTAGAGTACGCCCTCTTTTTTATAAAGCTCAACAATCGACTTTTTGTAACCTGTAGCGTCGTCAATGGTGATCCAAAGACCCGTGCATGATTGCGCTTTGGCAAATACGCCAATGAAAAACAATAAACTGAAGAAGAAATAC
>JBIIZO010000064.1:0-11416 GCA_044346245.1 Crocinitomicaceae bacterium | reverse complement strand
TGGGTGATGGTACCGAATGTGTACGGCATGAGTCAGTACGCAGACGGCGGCCTCATGACCACCAAACCCTATTTCTCAGGATCCAATTACCTCAAAAAGCAAGGATTCAAAACAGATGCCGACGGCGCAGCACTTTTTGACGCGCTTTTTTGGCATTTTGTAGACAAGCACCAAGAACGTTTGCGCAAAAACATGCGCACCGTGCAAATGGTAGCCAATTGGAACCGCATGTTGCCCGAAAAAAAAGCGGCCCACTTAGAGCGGGCCGCTTTGTATTTTGAAACCGGACAATAATTGGTTTAATTCTTGATTAATCTTTGGGTGATTTGCTGACCATTTGCGCTCATACGCACATGATATAAACCGTTTGCTAGATGGGCAATGCCTACGGTGTTGATTTGTCCGGCAAAGCCTGTGGTTTGAGACAAAATTTTGCCATTGATATCCAAAATCTCAATTAATCCATTTTCACTGAGGTTTTTCAAATCGATATAAACAAGATCTTGGGCGGGGTTAGGATACATTTGTATCAATCCAAGTTGATTGTCATTGAGGCCTGCACCAGAAGTGATATTGATGGTGTAGTCTTCGGTTTCGCCAAAGCTCGCTGGTCCACAAGGCGTAATGGCGCCATCTGGTTGATACGAAATGCGCACGCGCATGCGCACTGCACCTGTATAAGATGCTAAAGGAATTGTGACATTAAAGGTGTTGGTCCAGCCGGTGGCCACCAATACATAAGCTACTCGCTCGCCGGCATCGTTGAAGTCGAAGTCGTTATTGAAGTCAATCCAGGCTGCGATTTCGTCGTTGGTATAGGCTGACGCCTGTGTGTTATTAACAATAGCAGGCGTAATGGTGAGCGTGTAGGCTGTGCCTTGTGCCAATGATGTACTCATGCCTGTGAAATCGGTGTAGCCGTTATTGCCGCAAGTCGAGGTGCTATTGATGGTGTTGAAGCTTACCGAAGCGATGTATTCATCGCATACTGCGCTAGCTGTGCAAGGGCCTGTAACCTGGGCAACTACGATATAATTGTTCTTTGTTTCAACGTCTGAACCTTGCGCATTTGTTGCGGTAAGGCTTACAGTGTATTGCCCAACTGTATTGAAAACAATTTGAGGATTTTGCGTGTTGGCGCTGCTGCCCGCTGCATAGCTCCAACCTGTTGCTGGGCTGACAGTCCAGGCCCAAGATGTTGGAATACCTGTCGATAAATCAGTAAAGTTAACGGTTGTGCCAGGAGTTAGGTTTGTTGCATTTGCTACAAAGTTGGCAACGGGTGCCACTGGTGTGGTTTGTGTACATGGGTCCGCAGAGCCACCAAATACTAAAACGTTTAAGTTAGATGGGTCTAGCCATGGTTTGAGTTGCTCAATGGCAGTGGCGCCGTTGTTGGTCCAGTGGAAAGCCATTTTACCGTATTGGTCAGGCGCAGAAAGCGCAGTACAAAAAGACCCGCCTCCAGTAAGTGTTCCGATGATGTTACCCGTGTTGTCAAAGAGTGGTGAGCCCGAAGACCCACCTTCTGTAACCCCATGTCCGTTAGCATTGGCTGTCCAGGTGACGCGCCAGTGCGAGCCCGTTGCTGAGCCCCATTGTGTAGATACTGTATTTCCAGAGAAAGTAGAGATTTTTTTGATGTCACCAGCTGGATGATGGATACTCACACCGCCGGTAGTTGGGCTAGTGCTTGCATTCCAACCGTTCCAGTAAGCGTTCAAGTTTGCCGATTTCAAGTTGTTGATGACCGTGCTTTCGTTGTTCGCGTTACCCAATTTGACCAATAAGAAGTCAGAGCCCGTGTTGCCGCCACCATCAGCTGCGTCGGCAATACGCAAGCAACCTGTTACGAAATAATTAGCTAATGATCCAACTGTACTTGGGTTGGTGCAGGCCGCCGCTTCGTAACGAAAATAGAATTTCCATTGGTTCATGTTGGCTGCTGTGGCACTTACACCACAGTGAAGGGCCGTAAGGAAGTAAGGTTTGCAATCTTGTGCGGTGTTGTTGATCAGGGAGCCTGTGCACCAACCTGCTTGGTTGCCTTCTACTACGTAGATTCGAGCAACGCCGCGTTTTTCATCTTGCCAAGCGTCACCAACAGGGGAGCAGTTAATATTGACTTCGCACGTTGCGGATTCATTGATTTTTTCTTCCACTTCAAAACCTGTTGAGCGGTAGTTGTACATGACGCGGTCGATGTAAATTTCTGATGGCGTTGTGTAAGCAGGCTCAGTTAGAGTGAGGACGTGTTTTGAGCCGCCACAAAGTGCTGCATTTTGCATTTGATGCGCCTCTACATCGGCACTTGTAAGTAGAGGATGTACATCTTGCCCACTGAGATTTTGGATGCGCAAGGTGCTACCACCATGCAAAACAAATTTTTCGAAAAGGTAGCTCAATGCTTCGGCGCCTGGAGCTGAAACCAGAATTTGCCAAGTGCGGCTGCCATCGGCGTTAGTCGACCAATGACCTGAATTTTGGGGAGTGAGCTGGGCAGGAAGGGCTACACCGATACGGTAAAGTACGCCTTGTTTGTCTCGACGGATATCTTCTGCGGCTAGGGTGTTTAAATCAGGTGTTTGCAAAGCAAAGGTTGGTACTTCTTTGGAGAGCTCTAATTTGCTCGTGTGAGGGAGAGATTGTTGTGCCCAAACCCCAACTTGTAGGCCCAGAAGGAGTATGCCAAAGCGTAGAATTTTGTTCATAGTTTGAAGAGTTTATAGTAATTTCAACCAAAAATACAATTTTCTAGTAAAAAAGCACATGTACCGTATCTGTTTAGTCGAAGACGAGCAAAGCTTGCGCGACACCATTTCCTTGAATCTTGAATTGGAAGGGTACGCTGTGGAGTCCTGCGCAGACGGCGCAATCGCCCAACAGCTTTTTTCGGGCCCGATACATTTTGATTTAGTCATCTTGGATGTTATGCTTCCGCATGTGTCAGGTTTTGAATTATGCAAAGAAATCCGCAAGTATTCTGCTGTTCCTGTCTTGTTCTTGTCGGCAAAAGGGACTACAGCAGACCGTGTTGCTGGGCTCAAGCTTGGGGCCAATGACTACCTCGTGAAGCCTTTTGATTTAGAAGAACTCCTGCTCAAAATACAGATACTTATCAATGGGTCTGTTCAGATAGAATCGACTGCAAAAAACAACATCGGAGACAAACATATCGATTTCAATTCCTTCGAGCTCCGCGATGCAGCTGGCATGTTGCTGCATACTTTTACCAAAAGAGAGGTGCAGTTACTCGAGCTTTTTGTCGAAAAAGAAGGCAAAGTGATTTCGCGCAATGAAATCCTAGACCGCTTGTGGGGCTCTGAACAAATCCCGACCTCCAGAACCATAGACAACTACATCCTGAATTTTAGAAAGTTATTCGAAGCCGATCCCAAGAACCCGAAGTATTTCCATTCCATCAGGGGGGTAGGCTATAAATTTACCAGAGATTAGGCCGCGCGTTTCTCCTTGAATAAAAGCAGAAATAAAATCGCCACCACGAGCGAATAGCCCGCAAAGAGCAACCACGCACCATGCCAATCTGTTTCTGTGGCTGATATTTTAAAATAGTTATCGATGATTTGACTACTGGCTACCGTTCCGATGTACGCACCAATACCGTTGGTCATCATGATAAACAATCCTTGTGCACTCGAGCGAATGTTGCTGTCGGTGTTGGCTTCTACAAACATAGAGCCCGAAATCAGGAAGAAATCAAACGCCATTCCGTAGACAATACAGCTCATGACAATTAAAAACACGCCGAAATCTGAGCTACCGTAAGCAAAGAATCCGTAGCGTAGCACCCAGGCAAGCAGGGCAAAAAGCATCACGTTTTTGATCCCGAAGCGCTTCAAAAAGAAGGGAATCGTCAGGATAAAAATGGTTTCAGAGACCTGAGAAATCGAGTAAATGATGGTGGAGTACTTCTCGACGAGCGTGCCTTTCGGAAAACTACTGAGGTAAGCGTCGCCGTACATATTGGAGAGTTGAAGCGCGGCACCGAGCAAGATAGAAAAGATGAAAAACAAGGCCATGCGGTATTCACCAAAAAGTTTAAAGGCGTCTAGGCCGAGTTGTTGGGCCAAGGATTTCTTTTCATTTGTTTTTCCTTGCGGATGACAGGCGGGTAAGGAGAAGGCATAGAGTCCGAGTAAGATGGCACCGACTCCTGCAATGTAAAATTGATTGGCTGAAGCCTTGCTGCCACTGAGGTTGGTGAGCCACATGGCGGCAATAAAACCGATGGTACCCCAAACGCGAATTTTTGGAAAATCTGTCTGAACATTGAGGTTGTTCATTTTCAAGATGCGGTAAGAAACCGAGTTGGATAGCGAAATGGAGGGCATATAGGCGAGCATGCCTCCAAAAACAACCCAATAAAGGAGTTCGTAATCCGCAAAATTGCGCAAGGCAGGGAAAGCGCCTTGTAAGGCGTCAATTTGTGGAATGAGCAGCATGAATACACCGTAAGTGAGGTGTAGAATGCCATACAAGCGCTCAGCACGCAGCCATTTATCGGCAATGATACCGATGATAGAAGGCATCAGGATAGAGGAGAGGGCAAGTGTGGAAAAAATGGCGCCAAATTGCGGAAAGCTCCAACCCTTTCCTTCGGTGCAATAGGTGCCGATTGTGGTGAGCCAGGCTCCCCAAACAAAAAATTGAAAAAAACTGAGGAGGGTAAGTCTAGTTTTGATGGCGGCGGTTAAGTTCATCGCGGATTTTTGAGGCTAGTTCGTAATCTTCGTTATCGAGTGCCTCCGATAATTGGTGCTCTAGCTCTTCTGTGGCGTAGATATCCCATTCATTTGGCGCTTTCTCGTCGTGGTCAAAGATATCATTTTCGTCGTCAAAATCATAGGGTTCTGAAAGTGCGCTCGGCGAAATGCCGCTGACTTCGTCGAGAATGCTACTGAGCGTATAGATGGGCGCCTTGAAGCGCACGCCAATAGCAATGGCATCAGAGGTGCGCGAATCTAGCTCGGTTGGCACGCCATTTTGCTCGCAAATAAGTTTAGCAAAAAAGACGCCGTCTTTGAATTTGTAGATGAGAATTTCTTTTACATCTACGTTAAATGCTTGACAAAAAGCACGGAAGAGGTCGTGGGTGAGGGGCCGAGAAGGCACCATATTCTCGAGCTCTACGGCAATTGCTTGTGCTTCAAAGCCACCAATGACAATAGGAAGTTTGCGCAAGCCATCGCGCTCTTCGAGCGTTAGTACATAAGAGCCAGATTGTGTTTGGCTGTAGGCGATACCCGCTATGTCAAGGATGATTTTTTGCATTAGTGTTGGGCGGCACGGAAACGTTGGACCGCTTCGGTAAAGCGTGGCAACACTTCAAACGCATCACCTACGATTCCGTAGTCTGCTGCCTTGAAGAATGGTGCTTCGGCATCGGTGTTGATGACAACAATTACTTTAGATCCGTTGACACCCGCGAGGTGCTGAATGGCGCCAGAGATGCCTGCGGCGATGTAAAGATTAGGACGGATGGCCACCCCAGTTTGCCCTACGTGCTCGTGGTGCGGACGCCATCCGATGTCGGCCACTGGCCGCGAACAAGCGGTGGCTGCGCCAAGGGCAGCGGCAAGGTCTTCGACCATGCCCCAGTTCTCAGGGCCTTTGAGCCCACGGCCGGCAGAAACCACAAGTTCGGCTTCTGGCAACGGAATAGCTCCTTCGGGTTTTTTGGTTGCTTTAATGGTAATGGCACTGCTGCCGGCTTGGCTGTCAAAGGCCTCGGTACTGCAGTTGCCACCCGTTTGCTCGGGCTGTATACTATTAGGCAATAAAGAAATGATGCGAACTGCACTATTTACCTTGACAAAACCAAATGCCTTGCCAGAAAAAACATTGACTTTAGTGGTGCCATCGGCTTCCGGAAGGGCAACTGCACCGGCTACAAGGCCAGCTTTCAGGCGTACAGATAAGCGTGGCGCAACTGCTTTTCCGATGAGGTCATGAGAAAAGATGATGGTGCTGGCGCCCACTTTGGCAGCAGCAGCGGCAACGAGCTTCACGAGCTGGCTCGGGTCTTGGCCGTCGATGTTTGCATCTTGCAAAACGGTGGCGGCACCATAAGCGCCAAGCGTAGCCAATTGCTCAGCTGAAGCGTTTCCGTTGGTGACAACAGCGACGTCTGCGCCTAATTTTTTAGCATAAGTGACGGTCTCCAAAGCTGCTTTGGACAAACCATTTGCTGAATTGATGTATACGAGATTCATGGGTGTAAAGCTTAGATGACTTTGGCTTCGTTGTGCAAAAGCGCAACGAGTTCGTCGAGGTTGTTTGGATCGATGAGTTTGACTGAAGACTTAGCAGCTGGCATGCTGTAAGTACTGTAGGTGGTGAGGGCGTCGAGCGCTACCGGTGCCACTACGTTGAGTGGTTTGGTGCGCGCTGCCATAATACCGCGCATGTTCGGGATGCGTTGCTCAGCCATCCCTTTTGCACAGCTAATCACAGCCGGCGCCTGTACTTCAACTTCTTGCATACCGCCTACAATTTCGCGCTCGCAGCTGATGGTGCTGCCCGCAACATCGAGTTTGGTAGCAATAGCGATGTAAGGAAGCTCTAAAGCTTCAGCCAACATACCGGCAACTTGAGAACCGTTGTAGTCGATGGTTTCTTTACCCGTCAGGATGAGGTCAAAACCTTTACCTTTCGCGTATTCGGCAATTTGCATCGCGACAAAATAAGCGTCTGTTGCTGGGGCGTCTATGCGAACGGCGTCGTCGGCACCAATGGCCAAAGCCTTGCGGATAACGGCGTCGTCTGCGGTAGTACCAACGGTAATGATCGTGACGTTGCCACCTTGCGCTTCTTTGAGCTCAAGGGCACGCACGAGCGCATACCATTCGTCGTAGGGGTTGACAATATATTGAACGCCGTTTTCATCGAACTGCGTATTACCATTGGTAAAAGCAATTTTGGATGTGGTGTCTGGCGCTTTAGAAATACATACAAGAATGTTCATCTGTGTTGATTTAATGCGGGGCAAAGTTAAGTAAAATTGCAAAAAGCAAGGCCGAAAAGAAGGTCAATAACGCGACTTTTTTCAGTTCTGGATCGAGCTCAGCCGGCACCTGCGTTTCGAGCACTTTTTTCAGGTGCAAAACCAAGCCCAAAGAAGGCAAAAGCGCTATAAACAAATAATAGTTGTATGCGCTTACGGCCAATAAATAAATTGTAAAAAACCAAGTAGCCAAGCCTGTTGCCACCAAGAAAACATGGTAAATTTTTCCTTTATTGAAACCGAGTTTGACCACCATCGTGCGTTTGTGCATCTGCGCATCGTTCTGCACATCCCTCAAATTGTTGAGATTCAAAACAGCCGTACTCCAAGCCCCCATACTGATCGCCGGAAAAAAAACCAACCACTCAAAACTTTCGCCATACAAACCAAATACCCCAATGACACTCACCAAACCAAAAAACAAAAACACCATGACATCGCCCAAACCGCGGTATCCGTAAGCGTTTTTACCCACGGTATAAGTGATGGCCGCCGCAATACAAAGTACTGCGAGAAATACGTACGTATATATAGCAGTTGTCGATAAATTCAGGATGCTCATCTTGATCAAAGTAAGGGCGCTCACTAAGGAAAGCAAACCCACAACCCACATGCCTTTTTTCATCTGAGCCGTCGTCAGTTGGCCGCTCTGAATCGCCCGCGCCGGCCCAACTCTTTGTGCGTTATCGGTCCCTTTCTGGCTGTCGCCAAGGTCATTGGCAAAGTTAGACAGCACCTGAAAACCGATAGTCGTCAGGAGTGCCAAACTAAAAATGAGCCCGTCGAAAGCACCTAAAAGTGCCGCCAGCCCAGTACCCACAATAATTCCCGAAACAGAAAGCGGTAGCGTTCGCAAGCGCGCCGCGTGTAGCCATGGTTTGATCATGATTTCTTATAAATTGGCACCGTACTACACGGCTCTCCATACATAATTGACTTGACATTTGGTTGTAATAAACGCACCAGATAAGACATCGCGAACGCTGGGTCCGGAATATCTGCACAACCTTTAATGATGACGCGCTGATCTTTTATTTCATCGATATCTATCGAGCAAATGGCTTCTTGAATGAGTGCTTTGGCTAGCTCGATTTCAGACCCGACCTGACTATACACATTTTCTTTTTCCAACGCCGACGTTACAAGCATAAACGCCCATGTCGGAATAATAGCGTCGGTGCTGCAAAAAATAAATACTGCTTTTCCTTGGTATTGGGTCCAATCGCGGTGTTTGATCCAGTCGCGAAAATCCTTTTCTTTGAGGACCAATCCTTGCCAGAGTTGTGCCGCGAGGTCAATTCCAACCAATTGCAAAGTGGGTTTGTAGTCGGCGAGGTCAAGCTGAACCAAACCACTTTCCTTGACTTTATTTCTGATTTCTTCCACAGCCTAAAATTAGTCGTTCTTTTTGTAATCGTAAACAACAATCGTGGGGCTTTGTTGGCTCGTCGACTCCGCCTGATCATCGGCTAAAGCCATCGCTTCCAATGCAGCGAGCCTTTCTGCTTCAATGGCGCGTCTTAAATCTCCTTCAAAATCAGGCGGTTCAATCCCCAACTCTTTCTCTATTTCGTACTGATACTTTGGTCGCTGCGGACCTTGCTTGCGGTAAATAAACGCCAAAATAACGCCCACAATGAGCCCTGAGAGGTGCCCTTGCCAAGAAACGCGTGGCTGTGTCGGAAATACGCCCCAAATCATAGAGCCATATAGAAAAATGATAAAAAGCGACAGCGCCTGCAGTGGCAAATAGCCGCGCAAAACCCCTGAGGCAAACAGAAAACCAGCGAGCGCATAAATAACGCCGCTCATCCCGATGTGCACCGCGCCATTTGAACCACCAATGAGCCAAAGCAACACACCCGTAAATAACCAAGACAGCAAAAAGACGCGCCAAGCCACCGTTTTATAGGAATAGAACAAAAGGCCGAGCAATAAAAAGGTCGGTAAACTGTTGTTGAGGATGTGCTTGATGTCGCTGTGCGCATGAATCCAAGGCATCAAGAAAATACCGCGCAATCCTTGGCGGTCTAACGCAACAAGCCCGTAACGCTGAAAATCGGTTGGGAAAATATAATCAGCCCAATACACCAACCACATCAAAATGAGCACCACGAAAGCGGGCCCAAACGACGGCAGTAAGCGGGATTCAAAATTGGGATCTTGACGCATGGTGTGGGCAAGTCAAGTTTTGTGCCATGAGAAATTGTGCTGCCATAGTGGCATGAAATTCCGTGATTTTGCGGAATGAACATCATTTTTCCAATTTGAAATTATAATGTAAATCATATGTAAGGCGTTAGTAAATAACAATTAAAGTTTAAGGTCCCAAAACGGGAGCATTTAATTATTTTTTATAATTTTGAAACAGATGAAGAATATCATCGCGCTAGGAACGCTTGTTAAATTTTGGGAACAGCCGGGTAGACATGATGCTGAACAACCCTTATGAGTATGGTATAGCGATGTTAAAAAGGCAAATTGGCTTAATCCACATGACGTAAAAAAGCAATTTGGATCAGCTAGTTTGATAACAAATAACAGAGTGGTGTTAATATCAAAGGAAATAAGTACCGATTAGTTGTTCAAATCAATTACTCATCGAGTTGGGTTTTTGTTCGATTTATTGGCACACATGATGAATATGATGAAATAGATGCTACAACAATTTAATCAGCAACAATGAAAGTAATCAAAACCGAAAAAGACTACCAACAAGCATTAGAAAAAATGTCTACACTTTTCCATGCTATTCCCGGTTCGACTGAATTTGAGGATGCCGAATTACAGTTGGCACTGATCGAGCACTATGAGTTGAAACATTATCCGATATTGCCTCCAGACCCAATCGAGGTCATTAAATTCAGGATGGAACAATTGAATCTCAAGCGCAAAGACCTTGAAAAGTATATTGGAACCAGAGCAAGAGTCTCAGAAGTACTAAACGGAAAACGCACCTTGAGCCTTCAGATGATTAAAACCTTAAGTAAAGAACTTGGCATTCCAATAGGAAGTTTGATTTGCTAACCCACCCGAAAGCTCCCCACAATCACACCCGTCTCTTTCGACACCAATGCACTGTTTTCAAAAGGGAATTCAAGACAAACATAGCCACAGGTTTTGAGTAAATTGAACTCACCACTCAATTCACTTGCTAAATCGCTAATACCTTCATTATGGCCAATAACCAAAAGATCTGCTGTACTTTGACTTTGATTGATGATTTGAAGCATCTCGCTAGATGAAGCAAGGTAGAGTTCGTCGTGAAATTTAATTGGAATATTCGCAAACAATGATTTGATTTCGTCAAATGTCTGTCGGGTGCGCACTGCCCCTGAGCATAAGATAAGACCTACCTGAAATGGATGTTCAGCACAATATTCCTTGAATTCTTGGAGCTGCTCATAACCCCTCGGCAGCAACTCGCGATCGAAATCTTTACCTGTTGGTGAAATTTGGTTGGTTTTGGCGTGACGGAGGAGGTAGAGTTTCATATTATTTCTCTTTCAACCATTGCGCTGCTTGTTGCATCTCAACAAACTTCATCGCTACCCCCTCCGAATACAAATTCGCTCCTTCACAAGTCATGTGGTGCGAGTCATAATAATGAATAGGATTTTGGAAATTCGGTGAAGTGATGACTTTGAAACCGCGGTAAATCGGAGCCAAGCGGAAGCTTTTGCCGAGTTCGGGATTGATATTCAGGATCAGTTGGGCGCAGTTGGCTTTGCAGAGTGCGGCGATGTCGTGGAGGGTTTGGAAATCGGGCACTTTTTGTACGCGGCGCGCAGCTTTGAATTTGTTGAGGCCCGGTTGGTTGGAGCAGACGAAGCCTTTGCCAGTGTAGGTGCCGTTGGTGGGGTCGTAGATGATGTGGGCTTTGGAGGGAATGATGCGCTTGGTGTAGAAATAGAGGTAGCGCAGCAGGAGTTTGGTGTTGGGGTAGCGGACCACCAATTGGGTTTTGAGCCAAGGGTGGAGGCGGGAGTTGTAGATGAGGTCATGGGCAGACTCCAGGCCTTCGAGGGCAATGACTTTGGGGTAGATGTCGAGCAGAACGTAGTCTAACTTGGTTTTTTTGAAGGCGTCTTGGAGCAAGAAGTAGCTAATTTTGGGTGGCTGGCCGCTGCTGCCGTAGTTGAACCAATCGATGTGGCTGCGGTCTTGGAGTATATGCGGATTGATATTGCGGTAGGCCGTTGAGCTCCCGATGATGAGCCCGCGGGCTTTGGTGGGTTTTTGCCCGGCCCAGTTTTCGAATTCTTTTATGCGGGCAAAACTACTGCCCCAGTGGGTCATGTGGCCAAAGCTTTTTTGCTCGAGTTTGAGTGTGAAGTTCGTGGAAAGCGCAATCAGGATGAGCCCGACCATAATGAACAGGACAAAAGCGAC
>JBIIZO010000179.1:0-3426 GCA_044346245.1 Crocinitomicaceae bacterium | reverse complement strand
GTTTGGCTCCATCGCTAAGATTTCTTCAAAGTACTTTTTGGCTTTGTCGAGGTCTTTATTAGCAGACTTTGAGTAGTAATCTGCAACATAACGCAATGATTCAAGTACGAACGCTTTCTTTGTAGGCTGCATTCGGTCTTCAGGTTTCACCATCTCGGTAACTTTGAGATAGAATGGGAAGGCCATCCATTTTTCGTTGTTGGTGTCCATTTTGTAGTTGGAACGGCCGCGATAGATGTGAGCAGGTACATACGTAGAGTCATTTTTGATCACAACCTGGAAAATACTATCTGCTGTTTTGTAGTCGTTGCGACCAAAATAGTAGGCTTTTCCTAAGTCGTACTCTTCTTGCGCCATGAGTTTACCGTTTTTCTGACGGCGAAGGTCGTAAGCTGCAATGACTTCGTCATACATTTTGTTCTTGTTATAGAGCTTAATCAGCTCCGTTGCAAGTTCTTTGTACGCAATTTCGTTGATACTCGCTGCTTTTTCAAAGGCCAAAATAGCCAAGCTATCTTGATTTTTCTTTTGATAGATGGTACCTCTTAACTTGTAATCTTGGTAGTTGATTTTGTCTTTTGGCACCATTGTAAAGAAGCGATCACTAGCAGCCAATGCTTTGTCTAGGTTGAGGCTGTCTGTAGCACAATTAGCAAAAGCAAATGCATAAAAACGTTGAATAAAGAAGTTATTCATGTTGTTAGCTACTAAGATATCGAGTTGTGGAAGCATCACGCACCATTGCGAAGCACCGTAGAGTGCGTTTACATAGCGGTAGCGAGATTCAATATTATTATTGAGCTCGAGGTACTTCAACCAGTTTTCAATGGCCTGATCGTTTTTTCCAAACATCATGAAGAGCTCAGCGTTCAAACGGTAAGCCGGCGCATACGTAGGATCGATTCCTTTGGCCTCATTGTACATTTTATTCGCTTCCGCTTCGTTGCGTGCACGCTGATAGATGAGTGCTTTGCGAACGATTCCGCGCGGAGACTTCGGATTGATTACCAAAACTTGATTGTAAGCCTTGAGTGCCTCAGAAGCATCAGATGAATTGCGTGCATAAAGGGCATCGCCTTTGAGCAAGTAGTTGTCTTCGTTGGTCGGATCTTTGAGAATCGCTTCTTCGATCAAAACTAGTGCCTCATCGAGGTTCTTTTTAGGAGCCTCAACGTAGATTTCTACAATGCCACGAATGACTTCGGCTTTTTTGAGCTTGTCTTTTTTGGTCATCAAAAGGGCCTTGGTAAACTCAGCTTTTGCTTCAGTTTCTTTGCCTTCTAACCAAAGAACACGACCTTGGCCAACAAGTGGCAACGCGCGAAGTTTGTCAACTTCATAGCCTTTTTTCCACATGATTTTTGCGGAATCGAGTTCTTCCATTTCAAAGTAGCAGTCACCAAAATAGAAATAGTTTTCTCCGTTGATTGGATCGGCTGCCACTAATTTTTTGAAGTCGTTGATGGCTTCGCGGTAGCGTTCGTTTTCTGTTTTTGCATTTGCAACCTTAAGGGTCTGGGCGTAATGGAGCCCAGAAATAAGAAGCGTACTGAGGAGTAAGATGCGTTTCATGTCTGTGTATTTAACTTATTTTCCGGCCAAAAATAGCCTAGTTTTTTGGGATACAAAAATTGTGCCTATTATTATTTTTTGAATTATTGCAAAACGAGCCTAACTGGCGTGAGGGCAGGCACGAGTCCAGACTTCTGAATGAGGAGTTGTCCTTTGTCGTCTTTCTTCATGAACAGCACAAATCCGGTGTTTAATCCAGACCTGCGCCCTTTATTGATAACCCAGACGTCGCGGATGAGCGGATACTCTTTGGTGTAAATAAAACCAGCATAAGGCTTGCAAGCAGTTTCGGGGTCTGTATCGTAAACAGACGCAATACTGAGTCCATCCATGAAGGCCATTGAGGCAGGGTCTTCTTGGTCGGAAATCCAGTTGAGACCGATAATGCCCATGGTGCCCGGATGCGTTTTGACATAATTGATGACTTCCTGATTTGAATGAAGGGCTGAAACATTTTTGCCCAATTCGTTAATCTGCAGCATATTGACCATGAAGTTGAAGTTGGCAGAGCCATTTTGATCAAATACAATTTGCTTGGGTAAAGTATTGGAAGGAAGTTTGGTTTTATCGCCACGCAGTAAACTTCTTATTTGATCGACACTTAAGAGCGTATCGGTCATGGTAGGGTGCATAATGATGACTACCGCATCTGAAGCAATTTTGTCGCTGCGGTAAGATACATTTTTGCTCTTGAGGTATTCTTTTTCTTTGTCGTTGAAATCTCTGGTAATGACGATCGTTTTGGACTTGTTCTTATAGAATGCCTCAATAATGTCATTTTCAGTGCGGTATTGCGCACTTACCCGTGCTCTTGGGTACTGACTCATAAACGTTTCAATAGAGGTCTCGAACAAAGGCTGAAAGGATTGTTCAACGAGAATTTTCGTTTTGCCTCGACCGTGCGCATCTTTTTGATACACGAAAGGATTGTTGTTGTGGTCACAGGCGGTTAGCGAGATGATACCCACAAGAAGGAGAAAGAAGGATTTCATAGGAAACTTATTTTTGAACTGACTTGAAACCTTTATAAATACGCCAGGCCCTGAATAAACCGTAGCTCATGAAGACAGCGATCATGACTTGCTTACGCCATGGCTCCATTTCAATTAATTCGGTGCTGAGCAGTACGATGGCAAAACCAAAACACAATACTACGACCAAAATACCTAGAAAATGTTGTATGTATTTCATATTTATTTGGGAAAAAAAATCCCCATCGAGATGGGGATTTAAATAGGTTAATGCTATTGGGTGTCGTAGGTGATTGGTACGCGAACCCAAAGTCGGACTGGGCGACCAGCGTTTTTAGCTGGGGTCCAGGGTGGGAACTTATTGACAACTGCAAGTGCTTCTTTATTACAAGCTGGACACTCTACAATTGGGCGTTCAACACTCGCATTTGAGATGCGGCCGTCTTTTTCGACCACAAAGCGAACTACAACTTTACCTTTAACACCTAGTTCTATGGCTTCGTCAGGGTAAACGAGCTTTTCGTTGATGAAACCACTCATCTTTTCGTAACCACCAGGGAACTCTGCATCTTCTTCTGCCACGTCGACTACTTCTTCGAAGACAGGCGTGTTGTCGGTAAGCGCAGGGCCATCTTCTTGGGTATTAGGTAAGCCCCAATCGGTGTCGCCATCGTTGGTTTCTGTTGAGATGGTTACCGTTTCCAACTCGGCTTGAGAAACCAATGGTTCTTCGACGAATTCGTCTTCTGCAACCGGAGCCATAAACGCTTGTGTTTGCGTCATTGGTGGTGGAGGTGGCGTTGTTGGAGGTGGTGGCGGTGGTACGTCAGTTTTTGGAGGCGCAATAGTAAAGTTTTTGTCACTTACTCTTGGCTTCTTGATT
>JBIIZO010000062.1:0-11464 GCA_044346245.1 Crocinitomicaceae bacterium | reverse complement strand
ATATAATCAATATGGTTATTACCCTTTTGATCAATTGGACAACGAATCTGTTTCTAGAACCCTCGAAAGTGGCTACGACGACTGGTGCGTGGCCGAAATGGCGCGTCAATTAGGAAAGGAAGAAGTTGAAAAAGAATTTCAAAAGCGCGCCCTTTTTTATCAAAATATCTATGACTCCAGCACTACTTTTTTCAGAGGGAAGGATGCACAAGGCAACTGGAGAACGCCATTTGACCCGCTGATGGCCACCTCACCACTCAACAATCCGGGTGATTACACCGAGGCTAACGCTTGGCAGTATTTCTGGACTCCCGCCCAGCACGATATTAACGGACTCAAAAACTTACTCGGAGGCGATGAAAATTTCACAAAAAAGCTCAATACATTTTTCACGACTGAAGCTCAAAACCCAAATAAATTTTTGGGTCAGGAAGCTATGATCGGGCAATACGCCCATGGCAATGAACCGAGTCATCATATCATTTATTTATATGCTTTTACTGATCAAAAGAAGCTCGGGCAAAAATACATACACCAAGTCGTTGAAGATTTTCATAACAATACGCCTGACGGCATGATAGGCAATGATGACTGCGGTCAAATGAGTGCTTGGTACCTATTATCTACTTTAGGTTTTTACCCAGTTAACCCAGCAAATGGCGCTTTCATTTTTGGCGCGCCGCAGGTCAAAAAAGCTACGTTGCTTCATGCCAATGGTCATCAGTTAACCATCAAAGCCAAGGATTTCTCGAAGGAGAATATTTTTCAGAATGAAGTTTTTTTGAATGGCCAAAAACGAACACAAAATTATATACGCTATTCAGAAATCATGCAAGGTGGTACATTGCAGTTTCAAATGGTTCCGATTGATTAATAATTAGATAAATATACGTTGATGAAAAAAAATAGTCTACTTCTGCTTTTATTGCTCGTCTCCAATTTCATGAACGCGCAACAGCTTAAAAATCCAAAAACAAAAGGGGAAATCATTTACCATGTTTGTCAGCGCAGCTTTTATGATAGTAACGGCGATAGCCATGGAGATCTCAACGGACTGCGCCAGAAATTACCCTACCTCCAAGATTTAGGCGTGACTTCAATTTTACTATTTCCACTGTATGAAGCCGATTGCTACCACAACTATTTTGCAAACAATTTCGAACAAATTGACCCCGAGTTTGGAACCATGCAAGATTACATTGATTTGGTCAAAGAGGTGCACCAACGCGGGATGAAAATCTACCTTGACATGGAAACGCAATACGTTACCTCCGAACACCTGTGGTGGAAAGATGCAGTAGGTAATCTGAACTCGCCTTACAGTGATTTCATATTGTTTGAAGACGACGCACACCAAACGCCGGCTACCATGGTTTTTGACTTGAGGATCTTGAACGGCTATGATGGCAAAGTCATTACGGCCACTACAGTCAATTTAAAAAGCAAAAAGGTACTCGACTACAACATTGAATTGTTTTCCTATTTCATGGATCCAAACAAAGATGGCAAATTCGACGATGGTGCAGATGGTTTTCGTTTGGATCATGCCATGGATCACTTGGATGGCAAACCAACCCTCACCAATTTATTTGCAGAATTTTGGAAGCCTTTAATTGATACACTAAAAGACATCAATCCACAAATAAAAATCGTTGCGGAACAAGCTAATTGGGCCGATTACGGTTTTGAGTATTTTGAGAAAGCAGGAGTGGACCGCATGTTCGGTTTTGGTTTGCAACAGGCTATTTTATCTTTTGATAAGGAGCAAATTATTCAAAATGCTGAAATCATCTTCAACAAAACGCCTCAGGGGAAAGAGCAAATCATCTTCATTGAAAACCACGACATCGATCGCTTTGCATCGATTCAAACCAATTTTGATAAGCAAAAAACGGCAGCGGCAATGATGTTGCTCATGGGTGGTGTGCCTTCTATCTATTATGGCCAAGAAATTGGGATGCAAGGCAAGGTTTATTCTTTTGGTAACACAGACGGCAACGATATCGGTCGAAGAGAAGCATTTGATTGGTACGCCAGTGGGGAAGGAGAAGGCATGTCTTTTTGGTACAAAAATTCTGGCCCATGGTGGGAAAGCGCAAATTCAAAACCCAATGATGGCATATCTTTGGAAGAAGAAATCACGGACCCACTATCATTGTATAATTTCTACAAAAAGATGATTCAACTTAGAAATAGTCATTTGGCTTTATCTTTAGGTACCTACCAAAACGCACCCAACAACAACCAATCTGTACTTAGTTTTTACCGTATAAGTGACAAACAAAAAGTATTGGTAATCGTGAATCTAACTAGTGAAGCCCAGCGCTACCAAATGGATCAAGAAATTAAAAATGCCAAGAACCTTTTAGATTTATCGGCAGCATTTAATCAACAACTTACGCTTAAACCCTTTGAATTTCAAGTTTGGGAAGTGAAAAAATAAAATGCTCTCTTTTTCATTTTATCTTGGATTACGCGCTGCGCGCGAGATCCCATTGAACCGACGTGCAGTGGATAAATGCACTCAGACGTTGCTTTTTATGGAATAAATGCTGCGCATTAGATTGAATTCGTATTTCATCCATTAAAGCAAGCTATACGGGATTACGCGCTGCGCGCGAGGTCCCATTGAACCGACGTGCAGTGGATCAAAGCACTCAGACGTTGCTTTTTATGGAATAAATGCTGCGCATTTTATTTAACTCGTGTTTTTCAAATTGAAGCAAGCTTCATTTTTAAAACACTTTATTAAATAATTTCCTTCGGAAATTTATTCCATAAAAAAAGCACCTCATTCGAGGTGCTTTTATCAGAGTGATCCCGCTGGGATTCGAACCCAGGGCCCATACATTAAAAGTGTATTGCTCTACCAGCTGAGCTACAGGATCTGCCTTTTTGAGGGTGCAAATATACAACTATTGTTTTGATATGACAAGGAAATATGTGGTAAATTTGATAAAAAATAAGTGCATATAGGCAATTGATTGATTGCCAACTGACTAATGATGGGAGCACAAACGATCTTTTTGATAGGAATGATGGGTAGTGGCAAGTCTACTATCGGTGTGCGCCTTGCAGAATTATTGGTCTTGCCATTTGTCGATACTGATGCGGCCATTGAAAAAGCAGAAGGTCGGTCGGTGCAACAAATCTTTGAGCAGGAGGGAGAAGGGTATTTTAGGGAAAAAGAGCAGCAGCTCTTGCAACAGTTGTCTCAGCAAGCGGGCGTTGTGGCCTGTGGGGGCGGTTTACCGTGTTTTTTCAACAACATGGAGCTGTTGACAGCCAAAGGCACTGTCATTTATTTAGAAGCGTCGCCAGCGCTTTTGTATGATCGGATAAAAGGAGACAACCAGCGACCTAAATTACAGGACTTCGCTGCTTTTGAGCAACTGCTCACAGATCGTGAAGTTGTTTACAACAAAGCGCATTTCAAGATAGATGCCAAGCAGTCAGTCGAAGCAATTATAGCTGAAGTGCTGTCTTTTCGCGCAGCAACTACAAATCAATAAAGATCTTTCTTGAAGCCCACCGCGAAATTGAAGTAGAGCGGAGACAGGTATTCGGTTGCGGCTGCGGTGTTGTTATTGAAATTTGCTAACAAGAGGTAATTGAGCGTGACGTCGGTATAAACAGTGCCGATAGCAGGAATGGTATACTTGATACCCCCCTGAAGGTACCCTCCTAAATTGAAAATCCTGCCTTGGCTTTGCTCAGTGGCATCAATTTGATGGCTTTGCTGCCAGCTGTATTGTCCGGTGATGTCGGTATCGTCATAAACTTTTCTAACCTGACCAATACCAATCACAATTCCAGAGCCACCATAGCCTGCAAAACCGTTATCGTAGTCGTTGCCGATGTAGTAGCGGTTGCCGCCTTCAATATTGAAATAACTTGTTTTGTAGCGGTTATTGACTGCTAAAATATAGGGGTTGATATTCTGATTGACGCCTGTAACGTAGCCGACGAGGGTATCATAGTTGGCTTTCGGGAAGGAATAACTCAATCTGCCATAGAGCGTGACGTCTCCACTTCTTGGTATTTCGAGGTGGGCATGCACCCCGGGCATAGAGAGGTTTCCATTTTGTACACCTTGCGTGTTCAAGAAGCTGTTGAGGCTCAGGCCTCCGCCATAACTGAATTGAGCAAAATATTGTACTTGAATTAGTCCGGCGAATAGGAGTAGGCTGATATATTTCATGTGCGTTGACTATCAATAATTGTTCCAACAAAAATAGGGCCTTTTTCTTGTTATTTTTTTGTGCTTGTATTTGTTTTTCATCTAAATTTGTTAGGTATGTCGCGCACGCAGTATTTCTTTTCTTTTGTCTTGGCAACAATTTCATTTATTGCTGCACGCTCTATACAGCGCGAGGGCATAGAAAACTATTACGAGCAAGTTGCATCGGGCTTTCAAAAAGAACTAGGCTTCATCGATTTTGAGCACCCCTCCGCTGCAAAGTATTTGCCAATGGGCTTGCAGCCGTTTGCTGCGCTTTCTTCCCTAGACTCCATTCAATCTGTTGCCATCAGCCAAGATTCTATGCAAGTGCTGCACTACAACAGCCAAGACAACACCTACGCGCCATTGTTTGACTTGGCCGCAGATCACAAAATCACACAAATCACAGGCTTTGACTCCACCCTTGTCTACCTAGACCAAGCCCAAGAATTACATTTTATTCAAGCGCCCTATACAGCAGAATTTGCCCAAACGTATCCGCTTCAAAACGAAGATGGTGCCAAGCAACTATTGTGTTATCATTCCAATCTCAAGCGCATTTTGCTATTAAATAGTGCCTTATTGGAAAGTGGTGAGCGTCGTTTTGTCTGCCAGACTTTCCACATCGGCAAGCGTCAACTTAGTCAGGTTCCTCTTTTTTCTTTTGATAGCAAAGAACTATTGTTTGAGCCTATCGCCATGGCCATTCAGCCTTTATCGAATGAATTCTATTTGTTGTCAAAAACGGGAGAGGTCGTCATTTTAGATCAACAAGGTGTCTTGCTCTCACGTCATCAGCTTCCTGCTGGTATCAATGAACCTAAACTCATTAGTTTTGCTCCCAATGGCGATTTACTCGCTACAGACGCCAACACCTTGCACCCAGTTGTGCTGCGTCTACCTTGGCAAAAAATGACACCTGAGCAAGGGGCCCTCGTTCGTTAGGCCATCTAGCACAGACAAATTCGGAACAAACTCCGTCTTATTGCCAAAAACCTGCTGATATGCTTTTGTCGGATTCAAGTCCCGACCCATCCAAGCTTTTTTATCGCTGTCGGCTTGTCCTGTATAGGTTTCACTCCATTCGATATTTAACTTTAGGTCTAGCGCTGCATTGATCCAATCTAGGATCAACTGATTCAATTCATATACATAAACCGGTTGCTGAGCAAAGAGTGCGCGCAGGTCGTGCGCGTAGTGTTCGAAATGAGGTGCATTGGCATAAGCACTTTCTATAGCTCTCCAGTGCTCGGCTCGCCAATTTTTGCTGTAATCAATTTTGAGCGCATGCATGGCTTGTTTACCCACTGCCACATGTACGATCGGTACATTGAGCTGAATAATGCCGTTTGCACTCAGGATTTCTGTACGTGTACGGATGCTTTGCTTTACGTAATGCTCGTGTAGGTCAAGGACAACATGCTGCTCGTGCAAAAGCGCGCGCACATAGGCCAAGGAGGGGAAATAGGCGCACGAAAAGACAGGCATCAGTTAGTCAATAAAGCGGAAGATGCGGTCAAAACGAATGCCCATGAAGGAATCTACAAACGGCGATTTGGAGAACCAAATAAATGAGGCACGGCCAACAATATGGTCTTCGGGTACAAAGCCCCAAACGCGCGAGTCTGCAGAATGGAAGCGGTTGTCACCCATCATCCAGTAGTAGTTCATGGCAAAACGGTAGCTGGTGGCGCGCTTGCCATCGATGTAAATTTTATCTCCTTTGATGGCCAATTGGTGTCTTTCGTAGGCGCTGATGATGCGCTTGTACCAGGCAATGTTCTGTGCGTTGATGGCAATGCGTTGGCCTTTGCGCGGCACTTGAAAACGCTGAAAATCGGTCATGGTGTTGTTGACATTCAGGTCTTTGGGGAATTGGTCTAAATTTGATATTTGCTGCATGGGACCAACATTATATGCGCCGTTTACTGCGAGGTCGCTGTATTGTGGGTAGCGTGTTTTGCTGAGTTTGATCTTGAAATCGGCTTCAATACGCTGTTTTTCTTTGCGCGTAAGGTTTAGGATGTAAAATTGTGCATCTGAAACCGCGTCAAAGTCGGTGCGGGCTCCATCTGCAGAATTTTCTAGACCGTAGCGGGTTAACATTTCTTCCGTTGAAGGGAAACTCACCTTTGTTTTTTCAATGCGATACAACAAGGCCTGACCAGGGGCAACGAAAGCTTTTTTTCCATTGACGTACAGCACTGAATTAACAATTTCCATGACATCACCTGGTACACCCACGCAGCGCTTGATGTAGTTTTCGCGCTTATCTACTGGGCGGTAAATGAGGCCTCCGTGGGTCATGCCGGCAGCATATTCTTGAGAATTGAGCGGAAAGTTACCTGCAGCAAAATGGGCGCGTGCGCGCGCTTTCCATTTGTCAAAACCTGCGATGTATTCTTTATATAGGGCGATTTGACCCAAAGAATCGAGGCCTGAAAGATTGACATTGCGCTTGCTATTGATGAACTGACTAAACGCCTCTTGGTTGAGTAAGCCATGAAAATCGTGGCCCATGAGGCCGCTTGGCGTGCGGGGGTCTAAAATAGCGGTGTCGCCAGAAGGGAAATTAAATACAACGACATCGTTGCGCTCAATTTTGCTCCAGCCAGGCAAGCGGGTATAGGTGCCCTTTTCCCAAGATAAATAGGATTTGATATTGACAATTGGTACAATGTTGTGAACCAATGGATAGGAAAGAGGGGTAATTGGAACCTTTGATCCGTAAGCGAGTTTGTTGACGAAAAGGAAGTCGCCTACAACCATTGTTTTTTCCATGGAACCCGTCGGGATTTGAAATGGCTCAAACGAGTAGGTACGAATGACAGCTGCAGCCACCAAGGCCCATACAAATGAATCACCGTATTCTTTGACGCGCGGCTTAGCTCCGGGTTTATCTCGCGAAATTTTATCGAGAACAATAGCTATGACATGCCCAATGACAGGGAGGGCCATAAAGAGCACGATGTGGTCACCCCATTTGCGCTCTTCGAGTTCTTTGGAGTTGGCCCAATTGGTTGCGGGGCCATACTGAAGCTGTGCATCTTTGGCAATTTTCCCGAATAACAAATAAGGAAAAAACAAGCCTTGAAGGGTGTCTGTAAAGCTGTAGAATTTGAAACGACGCAGCACGCTCACATTGATGGTCATGAGCATCACGAGGTGCACGCCCGGAAAAGCCATCAGCAAAGACCACCAAGGTTTGTTGAGTACTTCTTTAAAAAGTATAAAGTAGTTGTAACCCGGCACCATGGCTTCCCAAGATTTGCGCCCTAATTTAGGGAACATGCGGTGCCATTGCGCCAAATACGGATGTACGAGGATGAGTAGGTAAAAATAAATGAAACTCATAGGGTAGTTTTTAGGACGTCAGACATCGTGAAAATGCCTTTACGTTGATAAATAAATTCTGTTGCGAGCACCGCGCCAAGGGCAAAGCCTTTGCGGTTATGGGCAATATGTTCGATGCGAATGCTGTCTATTTCGCTGTTGTAGCTGATTTCGTGGGTGCCAGGCACATCTGGAACGCGCTGCGCTTGAACCGGAATTTGTTGTGCATTGGTTGGGTCCAGGGACCAACTCGTGTAGTTTGCGTTGTTGTCGATGATGTCGTTGAGCAGGCTTACCGCTGTGCCGCTTGGCGCATCTAGTTTTTGGACGTGATGGGTCTCACTCACCTGAATTTTGTATTCAGTATGCGCTTTCATGAGTTGCGCAAGTTGGCGGTTGAGTTCAAAGAATAAATTGACCCCCACACTGAAATTGCTGGCGTAAAGCAGCGCGCTGTTGGCGTTGATTACCAATTCTCTGACCTGCTCAAGGGCGTCTTGCCAAGCGGTAGTCCCGACGACAATCGGAATTTGCTTTTGGGCACAAAATGCGATGTGCTGTGGGGCGAGCTCGGGTCTTGTGAATTCAATGCAGACGTCTACCTCAGACCAGTTTACGGTATCAAGCGGAACTTGAGAGTTGATTTTAGCCACAATGTCATGACCGCGTTCTAAAGCGATAGCTTCGATGGCTTTTCCCATTTTACCGTAACCGAGTAATGCAATTCTCATGGTCTAAAGTTACAATTTATCAGCGAAACGTCAATTGGATGCTGGCGCCTATATATTGGTTGGGCAGCACTTGTGGTACGAGATGCCAACTGAGATCAGGACTGGTGTCAAAATGCACGAAATGAGCGGCTGCGCCAGCTTCGGCAATCTGAAAAAGATAAATAGCGGCAAATCCGAGAATGGAGAGGTCGCGCCAGTCTAGATATTGGCGGTAGAGTTGTAGAACGGCTTGGTCGTCGTAGGGGGCCCAAGTAGGGTTGAGGCTGCCGCCGTTTGTACGGTTGGTATATTCTTGCTTGAGGCTGAGTTGGGTTTGCTGGTTGCTGATCAAAAAATAGCCAGCTGCACCGAGCCCACCGTAAATGAGCGGTACCTTCCAAAGTGCTTGTAGGTTGGGGGCGTCATGCGAATTTCGGATTTGTCCTAAACCGGGAACCAATGCCGAGGCCAGCATGCTTTTTTGGTGGTAACTGAGCTTCAGGCTGTCTTTTGGCTGAATGGAATCTTGCGCAAAGGAGGTAAAAGACACTAAAATGAAGCAGAGCCAGAACCTCATTTTGATTTTTTGAGCATTTCGATGAGGCGCTGTAAGTCGGCTTCGTGATCAAAGTGAACAATGAGTTTTCCTTTGCCTTCAGGCGTTTTGTCGATGCTTACTTTGGTGCCGAGTTGCTCGGTAAGGTACGAGAGGTACAGCTTTTCGGTGGTGCTGAGGCTGGGTTTGGTTTTGGCGCTTGTGCTGGCAGGTGCCGCTTTTTTGGTGGCTTCTGGTTTAGACAAGGCCTCGACGTCGCGCACAGAGAGTTGCTCTGCTAAGATGCGTGCCAACGCAGCGAGTTGTTCTTTTTCAGTGGGCAAGGAGAGGAGTGCTCTGGCGTGCCCCATGCTAACTTGTTTGTCTCGAACGGCAGCTTGAATAGCATCTGGAAGCTTCAGTAAGCGCAGGTGATTGGCAATGTGAGAGCGCGATTTGGCAACTTTATCGGAAAGTTGTTCTTGGGTGAGTTTGCATTCTTCGAGCAGGCGCTCATAGGAAAGGGCAACTTCGATGGCATTGAGGTCTTCGCGTTGGATGTTTTCGACGAGCGCCATCTCGAGCATGGTTTGGTCGTTGGCGATGCGCACATAGGCAGGCACTTCTGTGAGGTCGGCGAGTTGTGCAGCTCTAAAACGGCGTTCACCCGAGATGAGTTGGTAGCGATCTCGGCCCATTTTGCGGACGGTCAGCGGCTGAATGATGCCGTGCGTCTGGATAGACGTTTTGAGTTCATCTAATGCGCTGCGCTCAAAGTGCGTGCGCGGATTGAAAGGATTGGCTTCTATTAAAGAGATGGCAATAAGTGCAACTGCTCCGGCAGGAACAGCGCTTGCACCCGTAATGTCGGTTTCGGAATTTTGAAGCAATGCGCTCAGGCCACGGCCCAAGGCAGGTTGTTTTTTGGCATTAGAGCTCATGATCTATCTCGATGATTTTGTCGTCGTTTCCGATTTTGGTAAGGTCGTTTTTTTGTAAAAGTTCGCGCGCAAAATTGAGGTAATTAATGGCGCCTTTGGAGGAGGCATCGTGCATCACGACTGTTTGGCCGTGGCTCGAGGCTTCGCTAAGGGTGGTGTTGCGATGGATTACGGTATCGAAGACCAATTCTTGAAAGTGGGTCTTGACTTCGTCGACAACTTGGTTGGCCAAACGCAAACGGGTGTCGTACATGGTGAGGGCCATGCCTTCGATTTCAAGTTCCGGATTGAGCCGGCCTTGTACAATTTTTATGGTGTTGAGTAATTTACTGAGGCCCTCAAGTGCAAAGTATTCACATTGCACAGGAATCATGACGGAGTCTGCTGCTACCAGTGCGTTGACGGTGATGAGACCCAAAGATGGAGAGCAGTCGATGAGGATGAAGTCGTAGTCGGCTTTGATTTGCTCCAATGCTGCGCGTAGGAGGTATTCACGATTGGGCATATTGATCATTTCGAGCTCAGCGCCAACGAGGTCTACGTGAGAAGGGAGGATAAATAAGTTTGGATTGCTGGTCTCTAAAATTGCTTCTTGAGCTGGTCGGTTATTGACCAAGCAATCGTAAATATTTTTGACAGATTTAGGGTCAAAGCCAGTGCCAGAAGTGGCGTTTGCTTGCGGGTCAGCATCGACAATGAGGGTCTTGTATTCGAGTACGCCAAGACAACCACCTAAATTAATGGCTGTTGTAGTTTTTCCGACTCCCCCCTTTTGATTGGCAATGGCAATTATTTTACCCATAAGTGTTCTATTGAACTATAAAATTACAAGTTGTTCAGCATACTTTTTAGCCTTCCAAAAGGAACTTATTAACCATTTTAATTGACCTTCTGTCAATATCCTTCATTCACAGCTCGTTAGCCTTCACTTTGCGCTGCGAATTTTTCCCTAATTTTACACTTATGAAAGCAACGCGCTATTTTAGTATTGGAAGCGATCCGCAAAATGAGCTACAGCTCGCAACAACAGAATGCGTTCCTTTCCATTTGTTACTCGGGCAAGATCAAGCTGGTAACGTTTGGGTGGCGAGCAGAACAGCCGGTGCATTTTATCAACTCAATGGGCAGTTAGGCACGCAAACGATTGCGCTTGAAGCCGGAGACGAACTTGCTATTGGCCCCAATCGCATTGACTGGATGCAAGTTTTTGGTATATCGCCCGCCGAAATCATTGCGCGAGAAGCACAAAAAGAAGTGGCCGAAGAAAAACAAAAAGGTTTGCGTTTTCAACTGATTTTCATCTACATTGCCATCGCCTTGCTCATTTTTTTAATGGCTTTTTATATTTAGCACTTAAAAAAAACTGTTGTCCTGTATTCGGAATCAGAAATAATTTGTAATATTGCACCCCCATTCAGTTGAATTGGGCTAAATTTTCAGAGATGAACGTCATTAAACAAATCGAGCAGGAGCTAATCGCCAAAAATGAATTACCAGCTTTCGGAGCAGGTGATACCATTATCGTTTCATACCGTATTGTAGAGGGTAACAAGGAGCGTATCCAACAATTCCAAGGTGTTGTCTTACAACGTCGCGGAGCAGGAGCTACCGAAACTTTCACTATCCGCAAAATGTCGGGCAATATCGGTGTTGAGCGTATCATACCTGTACACTCGCCATTTATCGACAGCATTACCATCGTTAAACGTGGTGCTGTTCGTAG
>JBIIZO010000063.1:0-11464 GCA_044346245.1 Crocinitomicaceae bacterium | reverse complement strand
TCGTCGGGCTCACCAACAGAAAGGCCGCCAATAGCATTCCCTACGGCATCAAAGGAAGTAATGGCATGCGCAGATTCTTCGCGAAGGTCTTTGTAAGTGCTGCCCTGAACAATTGGAAACAAAGCTTGCTCATAGCCGTACTTAGGCTCCGTTTGCTCCATGGCGGTAAAGCAGCGCCCCAACCAACGGTGCGTGAGGTGCATAGATCGCTTGGCATATGCGTAGTCGCAGGGATACGGCGTGCATTCGTCAAAAGCCATGATGATGTCTGCACCAATAGAACGCTGAATTTCAATGGCCCTTTCAGGCGTAAAAAAGTGGTAACTCCCGTCTATATGTGACTGAAATTTAACGCCCTCTTCTTGTATTTTTCTAGATCCCGAAAGCGAATAGACCTGATAACCTCCGCTGTCTGTTAAAATCGGACGCTCCCAACCGATAAACTGATGCAAACCACCCGCTGCCTCTAGCACGTCAGTGCCGGGGCGCAAAAACAAGTGATAGGTGTTGCCCAAAATAATTTGTGCGTTGATATCGTCTCGGAGCTCTTGCTGGTGCACCCCTTTGACAGACCCAACCGTACCAACAGGCATGAAAATAGGAGTTTCGATAGTGCCATGGGCGGTGTGCAACCTTCCTAGGCGTGCTTTGGATTGAGAATCTGTCTTTAAAAGATCAAAGTGCATAACAATGTTGAAAAATACCTTAAGCAAAGATACGGGTATTTAAATTCCCTAGACATCTTTGTACTCAGAGATGACCTACTTACCAAGTATTCAAAACGACTTTTGGGCATATTTGCTATTCAGCGGTATGCTTTTCGCAGCTGTCCAGGTGTTTTATGTCTTCTATTTTTATGCCCGGTTTGCCTTCAAAAGCAAAAAAGCAAAGCCTGACGAACACAAATACCCACCGGTTTCTGTGATTATTGCTGCTCGAAACGAATCCGATAACCTCTACGAACACCTACCTTCCATATTGAGCCAAGATTATCCAAACTACGAAGTTATCGTGGTCAATAACCAAAGTGTCGACGATAGTAACTGGATCCTTACGGCCTTTGCGCATCAATTCAAGCAATTAAAAGTAGTGGAGCTCTCGCGCAGTCCACACCTCAAACTCGGCAAGAAACTACCTATCACCTTAGGCATTAAAGCAGCCTCTTACGACCATTTTGTGCTCACCGATGCCGATTGTCAGCCGCTGAGTACGCAATGGCTCAAGCAAGTCATGAGCAAGCTCAATACCAAGCAACAACTTGTGATTGGCTACAGCCCCTTTACCAAATCAAAAGGTTTCTTCAATAAATTGGTGCGCTATGACAACGCCTGGATGGGCGCTAGCGCTTTTAGTTACGCACTTGCTGGCAATGCATTTAAAGCAAATGGCCGCAATTTAGCTTATTCCAAATTATTGTTTCAAAAGGTCAATGGTTTCAAATCACATTATGCCATCAGCCCCGGAGACGACGACCTTTTGCTCCAAGACGCACTCAGTTTCAGCAAAGTAAATATCTCAGAAGACCCAAGTTCTTTTGTCCGTTCTGCAGCGCCTGCCACTTGGTCCGATTGGCTCAGACAAAAGGCTAAATACCACATCAGCTCAGCACGCTATTCTTTTATTAAGAAAGTGTTGTTAGGAATCTATCCCCTTAGTCTGATTTTGATGTGGATTTCTTTTGTTGTTTTGTGCATGAATTTAAATTACATGCCTTTAGGGGCAAGTATATTCATGGGCGTTCTAGCAATAAAATGGTGGCTACAAGGTACTTGCCTCAATCGACTCGGCGAAAAGAAACTCATGTTGTTTTTCCCGATCTGGGACTTGTTTTATAGTATCTTGATGCCCATCGTTTATTATATATCCGAAAGGCAAAAATATTACCGATGGTAGAAAACGAGCATTTATCTGATAAAGCCAAACAAGACCTGCACTTAGTTGCTGCAGCCCGAGCGGGAAACCAAGCAGCCTACGCAGATTTGTTGGACCGCTACCGCGACTCCATCTATTTCATGATGCTCAAAATGGTCAAAAACGCCGACGACGCCGACGACCTGACCATTGAGGCCTTCGGAAAGGCATTTGCCAGACTAGACCAATATTCTCCAAGTTTTGCTTTTAGCACTTGGCTCTTCAAAATTGCCTCCAATAACTGCATCGATTTTATCCGAAAAAAACGCATCGAAGTTACTTCTATAGACCGAGGCATCACGACCAGCGATGGTGAGCGCATGCACATCGATGCCAAATCACAGACACTGAACCCAGAAGAAACCATTATTCAAGGCCAGCGATTGGTGCACATGCGTCTTTTGGTGAGCAAGCTCAAGCCTAAGTACCGCGAACTCGTAGAGAAGCGCTATTTTGAAGAAAAGAGCTACGAAGAAATCGCCGAAGAACTCAACTTGCCACTCGGTACTGTTAAAGCACAATTATTCCGCGCCAGAGACTTCTTAGCGGCCATGATGCAACAGACCAAAGACAGCATCTAATGACCCTATTGCAGCAGTACTTTCCGGACCTTAGTGCCGTACAAATTGAGCAGTTTACTGCCTTAGAAGCGCTCTATAACGAATGGAACGCACAGATCAATGTCATCTCCAGAAAAGACACCGAACACTTCTACGAAAGACACGTCTTGCACTCATTGGCCATCGCCAAGGTTGCGCAATTCTTGCCCGGCGCACAAGTTTTAGACATAGGTACAGGCGGAGGCTTCCCGGGTATTCCACTCGCTATTCTTTTTCCTGAGGTGCAATTTCATTTGGTAGATTCCATCGGAAAGAAAATCAAAGTGGTACAAGAAGTAGCGGCAAGCCTTGGTTTGCAAAATGTGAAAGCCAGCCACGCCAGAGCTGAAAGTATCAAGGAACGCTATGACTTTATTGTCAGTAGAGCTGTCACTCAAATGCCCGTATTTTTAACATGGGTAAAAGGCAAGAGCGCCAAGAAGAATTTACATACCTTTAAAAATGGGATTTTCTACCTCAAGGGCGGAGACCTTACCGAAGAACTTGCAGGAATCAAATACCCCTACAAAGAGTTTCCCATTTCAGCATTCTACAAAGAAGCATTCTTTGAAACAAAAAAAGTTGTCTACGTACAACTCGTGCCCTAAGCGCTATAACTGATAAAGCAAAGCTGAAGCATACGCTTTAATAGCGCGCTTTTCACCAAAAGAATCAACCTTTTCATGTGTTGTAGCCTTGATGCTCAATTCTTCGGGATGCAGTTCTAGAATAGCGCCCAATACCGCTTGCATTTGTTCAATATGAGGATTGACTTTGGGCGTTTCGAGGATAACTGTTGCATCGATATTGACAATCCCGTAACCTTTAGTACGGATCAATTGATACACCTCTTTAAGTAAGATTTTTGAATCTATTCCTTTGTATTGCGGGTCTTGATCCGAGAAATGATAACCGATGTCTCTAAGGGCCAAAGCACCAAGCAAAGCATCGCAAATAGCATGAATGAGTACATCTGCATCGGAATGACCAACGGCACCAAGCTCCGAAGGTAGTTGAATGCCGCCAATCCAGAGTGGATAACCCGCTGCGAGCTGATGGACATCTACGCCGTAGCCAATGCGTAATTTTGGTTTTGCCTGCATTTAGTTGCCACCGAGATTGAAGCGCAAAGTGAAGCGCAAGGTATTGGCTAATGGGCTTTGGCGACCGTTGAGAGAGGCCAAATAAGAGAAGTCAATGTTAAACATATTGTATTTGAGAGAAGCACCTAAATTCAAAAATTGGCGATTTCCCTTGTTTTTATTTTCATAAAAAACACCGCCACGCAAAGCCAATACATCGCTGTACCACCACTCTGCTCCTGCTGCAATATTGATTTCAGCTAATTCTTCTTTCAAACGCGTTCCTTTCACAATTTGATACGTACCATCTGAATTTTGTATGTAATCGCCGTTTTCATCTTCGGCCAGTACACCTGGGGCGTCATAGAAAGACTGCATCATGGAGGTGATGATTCCTACATCGCCGTTCATACCTGCTAACATGACATAATCGCCATTGATGAGCTTATAAATAGCAGGAGTCGGGACCAACAATCGCTGTAGGTCCACAGAAAACGTGACTTTATTATATTCGTCGAACTCGGCCAAAAAGCTATTGCCGATTTTGAGATTCATTGGGATAAAATCGCGGCGAGACAACTCCGAGTAAGCCACTTTATTACCGATGTTATTGATGGTCATACCGAAGGTATAGGTACCATCTGTGCTTCCGATGTGTGCGTCGTCATTGAAATAACTAAAAGACAAATCTGCAGCCCCCACCACACCAGGCTTGGTATTGACGCCCGCGACAGTTAAACCGCCTGTTAAGTTGGAGTAGGCAAACTTACCATTGATACCTATACTGAATCGGTCAGCTAATTTGAATGCATAAGCACCAACAAGCTCGAACTCGCTTGGTTTGTCGTCGCGTAGTACGTCCCCGTTGATATCTGTAAAGGTAATTTCTCCGAGGCTAAAGTAGCGAAGCGCACCACCAATAGAGTGAACTTTGTTGAGCTGCTTGTAACCTGCCAAATATGACAAATGGATGTCGTTGGTGAGTTGACGCAACCAAGGCGTGTAAGACAAACTCACTTCAGATTTTTGCTTGGCAAAACTCAAAAGAGAAGTATTCCAATAAACCGATGTCGAGTTGGCACTCAAGGCTGTTCCGGCGTCGCCCATCCCGCCTGCACGTGAATCAGGTGTAATTGCCATGAACGGCAATGATGTGGTAATGGTATTGAGCTGTAGGTCGTTGTCGGTAACGCCAGAACCGCCCGTGGGCTGAGCAAAAGCGTTTTGTGAAACGAACACCAAACAAATACTGAGTACTAAAGTGTAAAATCCGGAACTTTTCATAGAGAGGGTAAAGATAGGGAATTTGAGGAATTTTTATTTTAAGATCACAAGTTTTTCGGTTTGCTCTGCATAAGCGCCATCTGGTGTTTGTACCCTTAAGCGGTAAAGGTAAGTACCTCTTGCGAGCTCATCGCCAAAATCATCGCGGCCGTCCCAATACAAACCTGCAATTCTAAATCCACTTGTAGGCACTTCTTGAGCAATGGTCTTGACCAAGCGACCTGACACAGTGAAGATTTGAATCTGCACGTCCAATGAAGAACAAGATTGATTGTGTTCAAACATAAATTCTGTGCGGGTAGTGAACGGATTCGGGTAGTTGAGCACGTGCTGCAATACGGGTGCTTCTTTAGCTTGCACCACAAAGTCGATCTGCGAAGTGGATGAATTATTATTGACATCCCAAACTTTTAACGACAAAGTGTGCGGGCCCGGGCTCAAATTCTGAAACTGATAACGTACCTCACCAGATTGATAAGCATCTAGATTGGCTGCATAAAAATCATTGAGCACAATAGGCTGAGCACTTTGCCCATCGAGCACAGCAACGATATCGTGACCAATACCATTGCCCACCGTATTGATGCCATTTTCATCAGTGACTTTAGCCAAGAGCACAGGGTTTTCATCGGTAACCGACCCATTCACAAAACCTTCTTGGTTCATGTAAAGTTGTACTGTCGGACCTTGGTCGTCTGAAACACCGTTCGGGTCTATACCACCTACGTAAAATAAAGTATCAAAACCTTGTGCATCTGTTTGCCCGTTATGGCCATAGTACGAGATTTTTCCGAAATCAATTTGCAGTGCAATGTCTTTAGGCACCACAAACTCAAATTCAAAATAACCATTCGTAATACTGCTCTGACCACGGTAGATGCGATTGGTTTGCTGCTCATAGGCAATAATCGGTGAATCCACATCCTGACCGAGTGTATTTTGAACTTTGCGCTTATCAAATACAGTTGGCGTCAGTACACCATTCCAATTATTTAGCACGGCACCGCTGTAGTCTTCAATATGGCCCTTGATCTTCACCTTGCTCAAGGCGCGCAACGTATCGAGTTGCTGTTGTGGATCAAGGCCATTGATGCTGTCTGTAACAATGCGGTAGCGGGGCAAAGCCAAACGCAAAGCTGGGTCGCCGATGAGCGTGAAACTGCGCTTGTTGGATGAGCTCACCGATGCAGCGTTTTTGGTTCTGCGAGCAAGTTCACCAAATTCAAATGCCTCGCCGTTCGGGTAGCGGTTAAAAACGCGCTCAATCAGTTTGATACCGATATTGCTATTCACCCCAAAGTAAACAGAGCGCGTAGTTGTAAGCATGGCAATGGCGCCACCAGCCGGATTGAGATACAACCACTCACCTGCAGAAACGCGTTCGGGGTCATCGAAGCGCGTGAACTCGCATGTTGCTGAAACAAAAAGGTGTAAGGCATGGATATTGCTCCAACTATTCACCAGGTCTATCCCTACAACGCGCTCTTCAGCCAGGCCAACCTCTCCCCCATGGCCAATATAGTTTGCCACAAGTACGCCGCGTTGGATATTTGCATCAATAGCATTTGTCATTGCAGGAAAGCGTTCGCCACCAGCGGTTATTACCTTTGGAAAAGCGTCCATGTAAAGCTTATTATAATTGATTTCGGGATTCAAAAGTTTAGAAATCCCATACTGCGGTTCGGCATCTGTATTGATGAAATACCCACCCTCGCGGTTGTCGGTCATGATCAAGTACTGATTGCGCCAATCTCCAAAAGTTTTGTCGGTTTGGGTTCCCATACAACAAGAACTCGTGACCGGATAGAAATTTGAGCCATTCTTCATGTAATGCTCAATTTTATCGACCATTTGTTTGGCTTGCAAACTGCTACTGGCAATAATGCGCCCTACTCCAACGTCCATCATGTCTGCTGCGCTTATACCTTCAGCATCATCTAGAAGACCAAAAAAGTCATCGACGACCATTGCATCTGTTGCATTTTCACTGTTGAGCATCTGATAAGTAACGATGTAATTATTGTTATTCGGCTCTCGGTTTTTAGGATCGTAAGTACCGTCGCCAAAAAGCAATAGATACTTGGGCTTGGCACTTGGGTCATTGAGCAAAGCTCGGTCATAAAACATTTTGACAAAGCGGCGTATAGCTCCGGGGTCTTGCATACCCGAACTAAATTCATTGTAGATGGCTTGTGGTTGCACAACATGTACGGTGAGTCCGTTAGCGCGGTGCAATTCAGCTAAGCGATTGGCTTCTGATAAAAAATCAGGATGCGAGACCATAATATAGTCTGCCAAAGGAAGCTGATGCAAGTTTTGATAAGACACCCCACCTACTTTGTCTGGCGTGAAATACGAAGCCCCACTCGCCACGACCATTTCCTTATAGCCTGCTTCTGTTTTAAAAGTACCTTGATTACCCTGAACGGTCAGTCCCATCCGCACTGGCGCATGACGATTACTGACATCCCATACAAAAGTACTTGCATTGACGCTGCCGAGCTGATAACTCGCAATGTTAGCCGTGGCATTCCATTTCGATACGCGGAAATTAATCTGAGAACCAGCAAGTATCAAATTGCGTTGGGCGTTGATCAGGATGCGATCTAGGTATGTAACCACATTCGGATTCAATCTATTGACTGTAAGTGTCAGGTTTATCGTCGAACTCGGTGTAGAATCAGCACAAAGTAAGGTGCTGCGTTGAAAATATTGGCCAGAGTGCGGCATTACCATTTGACCAATTATCTCAGCGCCGTTTATAAGTGTAATTTGATTTCCAGGCGTTCTCGAATTAGAGGCGTAAGACACCTGAAAACGTATTGGATCTGAAGTCACGTTTCCGATTGTAAAATTGAAATTCTGACTCAGATTGACATCGAATTCCTCACCGTACCAACGCTGCCCGCCCTTCACCAAGTTTTCGAGGTCGTTTTCATATACGTCACGGTAGTCATACGAGCTTACAAGTGTATCTGCAGGCGCGTCTATGACATTTGCATCGGCAATCCGCAATGGCGCAACATCTGATCCAACATATATGTAGTAGTATGACTGGTCCGAATAAGGATGCCTAACCTGATTGTATTGATTACCGCCTGAGAGCTCCCAGCGGTGTGCACCCCAACCGTAAAAAAGCAAGTAATCATTGGCATCAAAAGTGCCATCTGCTTCTCCACTCACCATTATTGCATTTTGAGCTAAATCATCTGTTATTGCACTCGAGTTAGCTTCTGCAATCACGCCTTCACCGTTGCCGTAAATATGAATGTGCGCCGGATTCAAATTAGTTGTATTGAATCCGCAAGCCTCTAAAAAGGCCTTATCAATTTTGTAAATCCCATCCTTATTGACAGCAATCCGATACCATTTTCCTGTGGTGCTGCCCAAGACAGATGAACTGACGTAATCTTTGGCCTGAAAACTAGACTTTACTTTGAAACGGTAATCTACTTGCACCAAGCGCTCTAGAGAACCGTTCACAGAGCGCATTGGCAAAATATAGCAGGAGAATAATGGTTGGCCGCTCTCCGAAACTATCTTAGCCTCAATATGCGCTTTTTCAGAAAAAGCCAAACCCAAACGCTCGTATATGAGCTGCTGCGCTTTAGGTAATTTTTCGTACACGGTGTTTAAAATTTCAACATCTTGATGAATTGAGCCATGCTTCTGTTGAATGGCATAAAACGGTTGGCCATTATCGAGACCAAAACCCTTAACCGTTTGGACATCATAGCCTTCTTCACCTATCGCAATGCGCTCGATGCCGGTCCAATCCAAAAGGATGGTTTGAACCTGCGCATACGAGGAAATAGTAATTTGTAAAAAGAAAAAAAGAAAGCAATTGCGAAAATAAATCATGAAACTTGGAGTTTTAAGCGCTAGAAAAACGTCAATTTATTTATTTTATTTGAATAAATATTCGATATTTGTAACCTTTGAAACCTGAATAACGTTAAGATTGTTCGTGCTAAAACCAACTTTCGTGAAAATAGTCAAACCGCTTCTAGTTGCCCAGATTAGCCTCATTACACTGATAATGAGCTCTATATCATGGGCTCAAGACCCTACTTTTACGCAATTCTATGCCAATCCAACCTACCTTAACCCCGCTCTTGCAGGTTCTTCAGGTTGCCCTAGAGTTTCGTTAAATTACCGCAACGAATGGCCGCAACTTACCGGCAATTACGTGACTTACGCGGCTGCATACGACACCTACGCGAAAAATATCTCTGGTGGCTTTGGTTTGCTCGCTATGCACGATGTGCAGGGGCAGGGCACCATCCAAACTTCCATGATTGGCGGCATCTACTCTTACAATGCAAAGATCACCCGCAAATTCTCCATTATGTTTGGCGCACGCGCGGCCTATTTTCAAAAATTCTTAGATTGGGATAAACTTACTTTTGGTGACATGATTGATCCACGTCGCGGCTTTATTTACCAAACTGGCGATGTGCCACGCGGAAACGGACGCAGAGGTTTCTTTGACGTTAGTTTTGGCGCTGTAGGTTTCACCAAAAACTTTTATTTCGGATTTGCCGGACATCACCTCAATCGCCCAGACGAATCCATGATTCTCGGTGAGTCCCGTTTGCCTATGAGACTAACGGGTCACATGGGTGCTAACATCAAATTAGGTCAAAGAGGTCGGTATTCAAGTACCACTTACTTATCACCAAACATCATCTATCAATACCAAAACGGATTTCAAGAGCTCAACATCGGAGCTTACCTCAAATACGAAAACTTTACGATTGGCGCTTGGTACCGCAACCGCGATGCCTTCATCATGACCGTTGGTATCAACACAGACAAATTTAAAGTTGGTTACAGCTACGATTTAACTGTATCCAAATTAGGAAATGGGATATCAGGTGGGTCCCACGAAATTTCTATGGGCATCAACCTCAAGTGTAAAAAGAAGCCAAAAAACTTCAGAAAAACGTCTTGTCCGTCTTTCTAAATGTAACCAAACGAATAAACAGAACTTTACGTTATAAACGCAAAAAATATGAAGCGATTGATTCAAAACATCTTCGGAATTGCACTGACAGGTTTGTTAGTGCTTTCTTCGTGTTCTAAAGAGCGCTCCTCAGCTACAGGCTGGGAATTCAATAACTACAAAAATGGTGGTTTTGAAAAATTCGATGCCCGCGAGCAAGAAACAGGACCAGGCTTAGTCATGATTGAAGGCGGTACCTTTACAATGGGCCGTACAGAACAAGACGTGATGTCTGATTGGAACGCACGCGCTTCTCGCGTAACAGTTGCCTCTTTCTACATGGACCGCACAGAAGTTACCAACTTCCATTGGTTAGAGTACATGTACTGGATGCGACGCGTTTACTACAAAACTTATCCGCACGTTTATAAAAAATGCTTGCCAGATACGCTCGCTTGGAGAGCAGCATTAGGTTACCGCGAAAAATACGTCAATTATTACTTGCGTCATCCATCTTACCGCGACTACCCTGTAGTAGGTGTTTCTTGGTTACAAGCAAATGACTTCTGTAAATGGCGTACTGACCGTGTCAATGAAGCGATACTTGTTCGTGAAGGCATCTTGAAATGGCATTTTGCCGAAGAAGGATCTGCCGATGTAGGTGCAGCCAACAATCCTAACTACGACAAAAAATATGCCTCTGTTCCACAGAACATGTTCTCTACGGAAAACTACCTGAACGGCAACTATACTGTAGAGTCGGAAGGTGGTTACGTTGTCAACAAAGACAGCAAGCCGAAGCCAAAAGTGGACTCTAAAACCAAAAGATCTGTTCCACGTGATCCATACCAACTAGAAAACTACGATCCTGTTTATGCAGAAATGGATAACGGCCGTTTGGGTACACGCCCTGTCAAAATGGAAGACGGTATTTTATTGCCTGCTTACCGCCTACCTACAGAAGCAGAATGGGAATTTGCAGCCATGGGCCTCATCGGTAACCTCGATCCTAACTCTGAAAACATCAATGACCGCCGTATCTATCCTTGGGATGGCCACTACGTGCGTCAAGAAGAAGAGCAATATGCTGGAGCAATTCAAGCAAACTTCATGCGTGGAAAAGGCGACATGATGGGTGTTGCGGGTCGTCTCAACGATGGTGCCGATATCTCTGACCGTGTAGACTCATTCTGGCCAAACGACTACGGACTTTACCACATGGCTGGTAACGTATCGGAATGGGTCATGGATGTTTACCGTCCGCTCACGTCTGAAGTAGCTGAAGGTTTCATGCCTTTCCGCGGTAACAAATTTCAAACACAACTTCTTGTTCCAGATGGTCTCTATGACAAACCAGTTAAAGCCAACGAAAACATCTACGACGTGCACGGCATGAAAGAATTTGTGAACGAGTTTGCTCGTGTAAAATACCTCGCACACGCCAACAAAAAATATAGCCAAGATGCTGGTAACAACTACCAGTCAAACATGTCTGGTCAAGGTGCTACCAAAGACACTAGCAATGGAATCAAAGATACCGCTGGTGCTCAAGGTGCTCCTAAAACAGGTTCTGTCAACAACGCACCAATGAATTCACGCATTTACGCCAAACAAGATCCGCGTAAATACCAATTCAATGCGCC
>JBIIZO010000061.1:0-11480 GCA_044346245.1 Crocinitomicaceae bacterium | reverse complement strand
AACTTCTTTGACAAGGATATAAATACCGTCGTCGGCCGCAGCGCCATCGCCTAGCTTTCCAATGTACATTCCGGGACGCAAACGAATGTGTTCTTTCCAATCTAAGGAACGTATGTTGTCTTCGGTGTATTGATTTTCAGCCATGTAGCTTTACAAAATTTGGAACAAACAAAAATAACAATCTAATGGGCTCGCAAGTCGCTTGATGATTGGAAATTATAAACTAAATGTGTTGATAACAATAGGAATTCGGCTATATTTGCGCAAAATTGAATTAGAATTATGGCAACAACTGCAGATATCCGCAACGGTTTGTGCATCAAGCACAACGAAAAACTCTTTCAAATCATCGAATTCCAACACGTGAAGCCCGGTAAAGGCCCCGCGTTTGTACGTACCAAAATGCGTCAAATTGAAAGTGGCAAGGTTCTAGACCACACTTTTTCTGCCGGTCACAAAATTGAACCTGTTCGCATTGAAAACCGCGAGTACCAATACCTCTATCAAGAGGCAGAAGGCTACATTTTCATGAACAACGAATCCTTCGAACAAGTGAGCATTCCACTCAAAATGGTAGAAAAACCTGGTTTCTTGCAAGAAGGCATGACTGTGAACATCTTGTATCATGCAGAAGAAGAAATGCCTTTAGTTGTCGAATTGCCAATGTACATTATCTCGGAGGTTACTTACACCGAGCCAGGCGTCAAAGGAGACACCGCAACCAATTCTATGAAGCCAGCCACTATCGCTACGGGCGCAGAAGTACGCGTTCCTTTGTTCATCGACAACGGAGAGGTCATCAAAATTGATACGCGCACAGGCGTTTACGTAGAACGCGTTAAAGGATAACATGAAAAACACAGCCCTCAGCCACAAGCACAGCGAACTCGGCGCCAAAATGGTACCGTTTGCAGGCTACAATATGCCCGTACAGTACGAAGGCGTCAATGCCGAACACGACACCGTCCGCAATGGCGTGGGAGTTTTTGACGTTTCTCACATGGGTGAGTTCTTGTTAAAAGGACCAAATGCCTTGGCACTCATTCAAAAAGTTTGCACCAATGATGCTGCCATTCTTTTTGACGGCAAAGCGCAATACAGCTGTATGCCCAATGGCAAAGGCGGCATTGTAGACGACCTCATCATCTACCGCATCGACGCCGAGACCTACTTTATTGTTGTCAATGCTTCCAACATCGAAAAAGACTGGAACTGGATCGCCAGCCACAACGATCTCGGTGTCGAAATGCAAAACTTATCAGATCAATATTCTTTACTTGCTATCCAAGGCCCCAAAGCGGCAGAAGCGATGCAAAGCCTCACCGCTATTGATTTGAGCAACATGACCTACTATACTTTCCAATACGGCAATTTCGCCGGCATTGAAAACGTAATGGTTTCTGCTACAGGCTATACAGGTTCTGGAGGTTTTGAAGTTTACGTGAAAAACGAAGATGCCGAAAAACTTTGGAACGCCGTCTTTCATGCTGGCGCCAACTGGGGCATCAAGCCCATCGGCCTCGCCGCCCGCGACACCCTTCGTTTAGAAATGGGCTTTTGTTTATACGGCAACGACATCGACGACAGCACCTCTCCTTTAGAGGCTGGCCTTGGCTGGATTACCAAATTCACCAAAGACTTCACAGACTCCGAATACTTAAAAGACCAAAAAGAAGCTGGGGTCACCAGAAAACTCGTTGCTTTTGAAATGATAGACCGCGGCATTCCACGCCACGACTACCCTATTTTAGATGCAAGCGGAGCGGTTATTGGCAAAGTCACTTCAGGCACGATGTCGCCAAGTATGAAAGTTGCCATTGGCCTGGGTTATGTACACACCTCACACAGCGCGCTCGATTCAGAAATCTTCATCGAAATCAGAGAAAAAGGCATTAAAGCGAAAGTAGTAAAATTACCTTTCTACAAGGCTTAACATCAATCTCTAATGACCAACGCTCCGCGGGGGTCATCTGCTAATATTGCCGAGGGCTGCTTTTGTAAAGCGGCCCTTTGCTTTTTACTCGAGCGCATTTCAAAAAGATAACTTTCCTTGCCCTGCGTTTTCAAATAAGCTATTTGCTCGGCAGTGATATCCTTGCTGCGCATCATTAAACCCGTTAGGCTAGGCACTTTTTCGAGTTGTTGAAGCCCTTCATTGAAAGTTACGGTAGAAAACACTACCTTGAAATCCTGACTGATTTGTGCCAACCAATTTGGATTTGAAGAATCTAAAATGATTTGACCCCTGAATTCCAAAGGAATAGCGTACAATGCTTCCTTAAAAAGCTGCATATCGACATAACCTGCTGTACATTGATTCCAATGCTTGAGGTCTAAAATGACCTTGTGCTGAGGGCGTATCAATGGCCAAATTTGATCGAGACGCGCTAATTTTTCATGACGCAGGCTTTTGTAGCGCACCTTTTCAAGTGCTTGATCTGTCGTTTCAAAAATACATCCCTCACCATCTGTATGCGCTTCCAAAGTATTTTCATGATACAACCACAGCGTACCGTCGGCACTCATGCGCACATCGACCTCCACCCCGTTTACTGTCGGCAAAGACAAAGCGAGTTCTATTGCCTCCAGCGAATTGTCGTGAAAGGCACTCATACCGATATCCATCCCCATTCCTGCATGACCAAAAATATGCACTTCAGGATAGCTCTCCTGTTTGCGACAAGCTAACAAGAATGAACTCAGCAGCAAAAAAAGAACGAAATGAATGATGGATTTAATCACGGAATAAAAAGTAATGTAACTGCAGCTGGGGATTAAAAAAGATGGGCTTATTTTGATAGTTGAGACCGGATAAAGTTTCCATCGCGAGCCCAGCAAAAAGCGCCACTCCCCATTCATATTTTGGACCAAATGCCAAACCTAGGCCACCATAAACACCCTGATGCAGGTCTAAAAAAGTAGTTTTTTGCATATCGCATTGATAGCGAAACGAATAAAAAGGCAAGGTTTTCTTGAATGGATAACGGGTCAGCGCATCTATCCAAAAAAGACCTATCGCTGGTGCTAAGGCGCCTTGCAAACTGCGTTCAACTCCCAAACCAAGATCGAGACCTAAGCCGCCTAAATCGAAAGACTTCAATACTTTAACACTCAGCACCTGATCATAACGGTGCAGCGCAGCGCCCACGCCAAGAAACTGCTGCGCACGGGCATTTATGAAGCTAGACAAACATAAAAAAAGAAATAGTCGAGACCACATGCGTGCAAAAATAAAAAAGGCCTTCGAGAGAAGGCCTTTTCCAATGAATTATATTTTGATGGCTTAAACCAAACCTTGGTCAAGCATAGCGTCGGCTACTTTTACGAAACCAGCAACGTTGGCACCTTTGACATAATCAACAGTACCATCGGCATCTTTACCGTATTTAACACAAGCTTCGTGGATAGAAACCATGATGTTGTGCAAACGCTCGTCTACTTCTTCTGCTGCCCAAGACAAGCGCAAAGAGTTTTGCGACATCTCGAGACCTGAAGTAGCTACCCCACCTGCATTAGATGCTTTTCCTGGAGCAAACAATATTTTTGCCGCTTGGAAAACTGAAATAGCTTCTGGTGTAGAAGGCATGTTGGCACCTTCAGCGACACACATAACACCGTTAGAAACGAGTGCTTGTGCTTCTTCCCCGTTGAGTTCGTTTTGCGTGGCACAAGGAAGTGCGATATGCGCTTTTACTTCCCAAGGACGCTTTCCAGCTACAAACTGTGCTCCTGGGAATTGCTTCGCGTATTCGGAAATACGACCGCGACGTACATTTTTGAGGTCCATGACCCAAGCTAATTTTTCAGCATCGATACCAGCGGCATCGTATATGTAGCCTTCTGAGTCAGATAGTGTAACTACGGTTGCACCGAGTTGGGTTGCTTTTTCACAAGCGTATTGTGCTACATTTCCAGAACCTGAAACCGCTACAATTTTGCCATTGAAAGACTCGCCTTTAGTGGCTAGCATTTCTTTTGCAAAGTATACCGTACCGTAGCCAGTTGCTTCTGGACGGATCAATGAACCACCCCAGTTGCGACCTTTACCGGTTAAGACACCTGTAAATTCGTTGCGCAAACGCTTGTACTGACCAAACATGTAGCCAATTTCACGACCGCCGACACCGATGTCGCCAGCAGGCACGTCGGTATCCGGACCAATATGACGAGCGAGTTCAGACATAAATGATTGGCAGAATTTCATGACTTCGTTATCTGATTTGCCTTTTGGATCAAAATCAGAACCACCTTTACCACCGCCCATAGGTAATGTTGTGAGGGAGTTTTTAAAGATTTGCTCAAAGCCCAAGAACTTGAGAATAGAGAGGTTCACAGAAGGGTGAAAACGCAAACCACCTTTATAAGGACCAATAGCGCTATTGAATTCTACGCGGTAACCTCGGTTCACTTGAATGTCTCCGTTGTCGTCTAGCCAAGGAATGCGGAAAATAATTGTGCGTTCTGGCTCAACGATACGGTCGAGAATTTTAGCTGTTTTGTATTTCGGATTAGCCTCAATAAAAGGAATAACCGCTTCGGCAACTTCCTGAACCGCTTGCAAAAACTCTGGCTCATGGCCGTTTTTTGCGCGAACACGACCCATGAAAGCCTCGATTTCTGCGTGATACTGATTTGACATAATATATAAGGTGTTTTAGTTTGTAAACTTGGGCAAAATTAATTCAAAATAAGGTCCAAAAGTCATCTTTTTTCAACATTTTATTAGTGTCAAAATGACACTAATTTAAAGCATAAATAAAAAGCATGAATAGAAATTTGACCTTAGGTAAAAAAGTCATTATTTTTACAACGCTCAAAGCAACCCAACTACTCGCTTTTACGTTTGAGGTGAGTACCTACTATTTGAATACAACCTACATGAAAATAAAATCTTCTATACTCACAACTTTTTCAGGCGTTTTAATCCTTGTGCTCTTTCTACTTAACGCCTCCTATTCAAATGCCCAAGGCCCCGTAACCTTATGTCTAGGGCAAGATGCAACTGTTTGCCCTGGGCAAGCTGTGATCATCAATAACTGTAACACTGGAACTACTCCCGGAATCGCAGCAGGACTCTACCTCAATTCACCAACCAATGTTCAACTTTCTGACGACTTTTGGTCGGGTGCTGTAGCCATCGGTTTTCCATTTAGCTTCTACGGTAATACCTACTCACAATGTGTGATTGGTTCAAATGGCCTCATTTCTTTTAACCTAGCCAATGCGAGTACTTTCTGCCCATGGGCGCTAGGTGGTGTCGGCACCTTGCCAAATGCCGGATTTGCTACCGCCAAAAACAGCATCATGCTGACGTATCAAGATATCAACCCATCGCTAGGTGGCCAAATTCAATATCAAACTTTGGGCACAGCTCCAAATAGAAAATTTGTCGTTTTGTACAAAAACATCATGATGTTTAGTTGTACTTCGCAATGCAACTACATGGCAATTATATTGTACGAAACCTCAAACATCTTTGAGCTGCACATTGGAAACAAACCAATTTGTACAGGTTGGAACGGCGGTTTAGCTATTCAAGGTTCGGAGAACAACTTACCGGTACCAATTGCCCACATCACGCCTGGCCGCAACAACACGGTTTGGGGCGCCAACCAAGACGGCCGCAGGTTCTTGCCAACTTCGCCAAGCAACACAGCTTCTTACACGATGTCGCAAATCCCATACGTCATGGTGAATAGTCCAGGTAGTAATTTTGTTTGGGCCAATACCCTAGGTCAAACTTTTCCATATAACAATGGTACACTCAACGTCAGTACTGTTCCGCCCGGAACAACCGGTTATTTCTTAGCTGGAGCAGCATGCGGAACCAATATTGGCTCCATTACCCAAGACACAACCTGGATTACCCGTTCTACGCCTTCCGTAACGACAACCGCAATACCCGATGTGTGTACACAAGGTGTTGGAATTGCTACTGCTCAACCCGGCGCAGGCTCACCTGCTCCGTGTTCCTACACATGGAACCCAGGTGCAATAACTGGCAACACCATCAGTAACCTTTTTGCAGGCACCTACACGGTTACACAAATTGATGGAAATGGTTGTAGTTCGACAGCAACAGCAGTGGTTGGAGACACCCCCGCAATTTTTACAGCAACCTCTACACTGGTTTCTTGTCCGGGTGGCAATAACGGAACGGCAACAGCAAGTGTCATTCCAGCAACAGGATTCGTTACATATAACTGGAGCAACGGCCAAACAACTCAAACAGCTACCGGTTTAAGTGCTGGTAATTATTGGTGCTACGCCTCTAACGCAACAGGATGTTCAGACACCATTTATGTCACTGTATCCGAAATTCCAGCTATGGTACTAAGCTCCGTTAATGTGGTAGATGCAGATTGTTACACGATTGCCAATGGCGAAGCCACAATCGATGTGCAATTAGGTACAGCTCCGTATACTTTTGACTGGGACATCTCCGCATCTTTAGCTGCCACCGCGCTCGACCTCGGCGCTGGCCTTCATACTTGTACTGTCACTGATGTCAACGGTTGCGTGCAAACGATTTCAGTGAACATCGACCAACCGAACCCTCTCGACATCACATTTTTGACACAAGACACCATGATTTGTTCGGAAGCAAGCATTTTGCTGTCAGCAACAGGCGCGGGAGGTTCAAGTGCTTATACTTTTTCTTGGACAGAAAACGGCATTCCCGTCGGAAATGGCGCGAACGTAACCGTTGACCCAATCAATTCTGGAACCCTCTATTGCGTCACGCTCAGTGAGGCTTGTGGCTCTCCAATTACAACTGAGTGCATGACCATTGTTTTCCCTTTAGAAATTATCCCTGTCATTACTGCTGTAGACGATCAAATTTGTACGCCAGGTGATTTCCAATTTCACAACATATCAAGTAACGGTCAGGACATCTCAAGTACATCTTACCTCTTCTCTAATGGAGACAGCTTTACGGTTCCCAACCAAGACGATCTTTTCCATACTATAGTTCAGCCAGGCGTCTATGACCTTTCTGTTGTGACTACCTCTATTCATGGCTGTATTTACAATGGTTTCTTTGATGACCACGTAACTGTCACCGACAACCCAACTGCTAATTTCACCATTTCTAAAAACCCCGTAACTTGGTTTGAAACTACTGTTCAAACCAACGACATTTCCATGGGCAATATTGCTCAGTACTCTTGGTCTTCACCCGGCGCCACAAACGTCATCAGTACTGGCTCTAGCGCCATGATTACCTATCCAGAAGGCATTATTGGGACTTATCCAATTGTGCTGAACGTAACAACCGTTGATGGTTGTACTGATTCTATAACAATTGAAATCGAAGTGGTTTCTGACGTGATTTTTTATGCACCAACAGCATTCACACCAGACGACGATGAACACAACCAAGTTTGGTCTTTTTATGTAGAGGGCATTGACTTCGAAAACTTTCACCTGGAAATCTACAACCGTTGGGGCGAAGTCATTTGGGAAACCTACGACACCAAAGGATTCTGGGATGGCTATTACAACGGTAACAAAGTTCAGCCAGGCACCTATTCTTGGAAGGCTTGGTTCAAGGACAAAGACACCGACGGTAAAACGGAAAAAACGGGTATGATTCACGTTATTCGCTAAGTTGCCATGAAAATCCTACTGGTTTCTTTTCTTTCTCTTTTTGTAGCACAATGTTCTAAGATTTCTCAAGAACTATTGACCATGGCCAATGGAGTGGGCACCGTAACAACTACACCAACTGCACCCCAACTCACCAACGCCGAAGTCATATCTGGCCTCAAAGAAGCGTTGGAAGTCGGCATCAAGAATGCTGTCAATCAAAGCGCCGTTTTGGATGGTTTTTTGGGAAATGCACAAATACGCCTACCCTTCCCTCCTGACGCGCTTAAAGTAAAAGAGAAAGCACTGCAACTTGGCATGAACAACCAAGTCGAGCAGTTTGAAACCACCCTTAATAGAGCGGCAGAAGAAGCAGTCAAAGAAGCACTACCAATTTTTACTCAAGCTATTCTCAACATGAGTGTGCAAGATGGTTTTGCCATATTGAAAGGTGGAAACGGAGCTGCTACTGCTTTTCTTAAAAACCAAACAAGCCAACAGCTTTACAATGCTTTCTTACCAAAGGTAAAGGAAGCTACTTCTAAAGTGAGCCTCACCGCAAAGTGGACACCACTCATAAACAAATACAACCAAGCCATGGCCCTGACCGGCGGTGAAAAAATAAACCCAGATCTAGACGCGTTCGTTACGCAACGTGCCATAGACGGCTTGTTTTTGATGGTTCAGCAAGAAGAAGACAAAATTCGAGTCAATCCGGCAGCCCGCGTCACAGACCTTCTTGTTAAGGTATTCGGATCGCTTTGATTGATACTTTTCCATCCTGATTGATGCAGTTTCCAGCAACAGAATTGGTTCTTGACGCAAACGGAGCTGTTTATCATCTCGGGCTGCAACCCCACCAATTAGCCTCCAAAATCATATTAGTTGGAGACCAGGATCGGGTTGCTAAGATCTCTCGTTTTTTTGATTCCATTGAACACCGCATTCAGCATCGCGAGTTTGTTAGTCATACAGGTACTTTCCAAGGTAAGCGCCTTACCGTGCTATCCACTGGCATTGGCACCGACAACATCGATATTTGCATGGCTGAGCTCGATGCGTTGGTCAATATCGATTTAAGCACAAGAACGGAGAAAGTAAGTAATTCGAGCCTAGAAATCGTTCGCATTGGCACCTGCGGCATGCTGCAACCGGACATGGAATTACATACTTTCGTGTTATCGAGCCACGCGTTAGGCCTCGACAACATTGCGCATTTCTACCCTATCAATTGGAGTCAGGAAGAACAACATTTATTAGCTAAGGTGAGCACCCAAGTAGTTTTCCCTGAAGGCATAGCGCCTTACTTGACCACAGCCTGTCCAGAAATGGTTCAAAAATTTGATTCAGCAGAGGTGCGAAAAGGAATCACAGTGACGAGTTCTGGTTTTTACGGACCCCAAGGACGCTCCTTGCGCCTACCTAGCCTCATGCCAAATATCCATCATGCTTTGGGAAATTTTGAACATGAGGGGCTACAAATTGTCAACTTTGAAATGGAAAGCTCTGCTATTTTTGCGCTCGGAAAAACTCTAGGGCATCAGTGCACATCTATTTGTCTTGGTGTGGCAAATCGGCCACAAGAAGTTTTTTCAACAGGCATTGATCAAGCCATGGACAAACTCATTACGTTTGTTCTCGAACGGATTTAAAGCGACGTTCAATTAGCGTTACCGCTTATTTCAAGAATTTGTCTAAGGTAATATGTAGGTTCAGGCCACGCAGTTCTGCACCACTTGCTACAATAACACCATTGCCATCAAGAAGAAAGGCATTTGGAATGGTGGCTACTTGGTAATTGGCCGCTGCCAAGCCTTGCACATCGATCACATGGTTTTTCCAGGCGAGTTTATCCGCAAGAATTGCTTGCTTCCAGGCCTCGGCGTCGCGGTCTAGAGACACGCTAAATACCTCAAATCCCTTTGCATCTTTAAACGTTTTTTGGTGGTATTTTTGATACGCTTCTACCACATTTGGGCTTTCTTTGCGGCACGGACCACACCAAGATGCCCAAAAATCTACTAACACCATTTTGCCGCGCAAGCTCGAAAGCTTGAGGACCTTACCTTTTGGCGAAGCTAAGGCGATTTCAGGCGCTGTAGTGTCGGTTGGAGCAGTTGTAGGCGCCTCTTGACGAAAGCAAAGCGCATAGCAAGCAAAAGCAGCTACAAGTACTATAAAGAGGATGCTTGACTTTTTCATCCGACTCGTCTGATGTCTGCACCAATGTTGTTGAGGCGGTATTCGATGTCTTGATAGCCGCGGTCAATCTGCTCGATGTTGTGGATCACGCTTTTGCCTTTAGCAGACAAAGCAGCAATCAAAAGCGACACACCTGCGCGGATATCCGGAGAAGTCATTTCAATGCCCTTGAGGTCGTGTTCGCGGTTGAGACCAATGACAGTGGCACGGTGCGGATCACAAAGGATAATTTGTGCACCCATATCGATGAGTTTGTCCACAAAGAACAGGCGTGATTCAAACATTTTTTGATGAATGAGCACTGATCCTTTGGCTTGGGTTGCCACAACCAAGATGATAGAAAGCAGGTCTGGCGTAAAACCAGGCCATGGCGCATCGTAGATGGTCATGATAGATCCATCGATGAAAGTTTCAATTTCGTACTTTTCTTGAGCGGGAATAAAGATGTCATCGCCACGGCGCTCTAATTTGATGCCGAGCCTTCTGAAGACATTAGGAATGATGCCGAGGTTGTCCCAGGAAACGTCTTTGATCGTGATTTCGGATTGAGTCATGGCAGCCAAGCCAATGAAACTACCAATTTCGATCATGTCGGGTAAAATGCGGTGAAAACAACCCCCGAGAGACTTAACGCCTTGGATTTTGAGCATATTGGAGCCGATACCTGTAATTTGTGCACCCATGGCGTTGAGCATTTTACAGAGTTGCTGAATGTAAGGCTCGCAAGCGGCGTTGTAAAAGGTGGTTTCACCTTCAGCCATGACAGCCGCCATGAGGATATTGGCTGTACCGGTAACAGATGCTTCGTCTAGGTGAATAAAAGTACCTTTGAGATTGGCAGCCTCTACGGAATAGAAATGCTCGCCGGCGTCATAGTTGAATTTGGCACCTAAGAGTGCAAAACCTTCAAAGTGGGTGTCTAGGCGACGGCGACCGATTTTGTCACCACCCGGCTTAGGAATGAATCCGCGACCATAGCGGGCCAACAACGGGCCAACGATCATGATCGAACCGCGCAAAGAGGAGGCGCGTTTTTTGAAATCTTCAGTTTCCAAGTAGGCGAGGTCAATTTCTTTGGCCTGAAAAATATACGTGCCCTTCTCGACCTTTTCTACCTTCACACCCATCGTTTGCAACAAGGCAATAAGTTTATTGACATCGACTATATCTGGTATGTTGGAAATGGTGACTTTTTCTGAGGTCAACAGAGGGGCACAAAGCACTTGTAGGGCTTCGTTTTTTGCACCTTGCGGAATGATTTCACCTTTAAGTGGTTTGCCACCGTATATTTCAAAAGAAGCCATGCTTTATTTTTTGATGAATTTTTTCTTTTTGTACTTGTTATTGTTATTGCTCTTTTGCTTGTTAAAGCGCTGGTTTTTCTGCTGATTTTGACCAATACCCATGGTTTTGAGCAGGGTGTTGGTGTGGACTAAATCATCGGGATTCTCTAAAATGAGGTCTCCTTTGGACAGTTCTTTAAGTTGTTGGGCAATTACGTTATTTTCGACGGTATCGTTGTTGTAGGCCAAAAACTGTTTTTTCATGAAGTTGGCCATGGTCGTTTTGAGGAATTCTTTTTCCTCTGGAATCATGACATCTTTAGATGCTTCTAAGATGGTTTGCGTGTACTTACCGTAATGCCCATAGCGGATTTTACTTGACGGATAAACCATGCGCTGTGGCTT
>JBIIZO010000060.1:0-11552 GCA_044346245.1 Crocinitomicaceae bacterium | reverse complement strand
ACTTTAAATAAAGGTGATTATTTTTTGAAGAGCGGACAGCAGTCAAGACAATTAGCTTTTATACAAAGTGGAATTATTCGAGAATTTCTGTTCATAGGAGACAAAGAAATTACGAAGTGGATTGCGGTCAACGGATATTTTGTAGTTGATTTAAGGAGTTTTGTTGGAGGGCATCCATCGAAATCAAATTTTCAGGCCTTAACGAATTGCGAAATACTTGTTTTGGACTTACAGAATTATCAAAAAATGGGCGCATTAATTCCGCGTTGGCAGGAATTAGAGAAGTTATTTATGGCTAAATGTTTCGGGATGCTCGAAGATCGTATTGTTCATCAGTTATCTTATTCGGCTAAAGAACGTTACCAGCATTTTTTTGAAAATAATAAAACGCTTTTCAATCAAGTGCCACTGCAATATTTAGCCTCAATGTTAGGCATGGCACCTGAAACATTAAGTAGGTTCAGAAAGTAAAGCTTAACATCAATTTCTTGATTTTTATCAAGTTGTTCTTAGATCGGGGGTGCTTAACTTTGACAAAAAAACACCTCATGAAGTATCTATTAAAACTTGAATCCGCCGGATTATTCATACTCTTCACGGTAGCTTACAACCATTTATATCCTGAAAACTGGGGTTTTTATTGGGCTCTATTCTTTATTCCAGATGTTTCGTTTGCCTTGTTTTTAATCACAAAGAAGTTGGGTGCACTGGCTTACAACGTTTTTCATCACCAAGGAATTTTGGTAGGCCTAGTCCTTTTAGGCTATTTCATGCACAACGAAAACCTGTGTAAAGTTGGATTGATTTTCCTGGCTCATTCATCATTTGATCGAGTCGCTGGTTACGGATTAAAATATTTTGACAGCTTTGACCATACTCATTTAGGCTGGATTGGGAAAAGCAGGCATTTAAATAATCAATAATTTAGCCTTTGCCAAATGTCCAAAAAACATGAAATAATCAATTTGCTCCGTAAATCTACTGAAGCTTAATTATTTCATCTTCATTAGATTAGCCTTTTAAATGAAGGCTATGAAAAAACTGATTGTACACGATACCTCCATTCAAATGATGGAGACGAACGGATTTGAATACATCTGTTTGACAGATATGATCAAGGCCAAAGATGGCGCTTTTTTTGTGACCGATTGGTTGAGAAATCGCAATACTTTGGAGTATATTGGTATATGGGAACAACTCACCAATCCGGGTTTTAATTATGGCGAATTCGCCATAATTAAAACGAAGGCGGGGCTCAATAATTTCAAGATAAGTGTTAAAGATTTTGTTGAGCAAACCAATGCTATATCCTTGCAAGCCAATCCAGGACGTTATGGTGGCACTTATGCACACAAAGACATCGCATTTGAATTTGCAATGTGGATCAGTCCTGAATTTAAAATTTATTTCATCCGTGAATTTCAGCGTATCAAAGCCGAAAAGGAGAAGGCATTTGGTTGGACTGCGAAGCGGGAATTGGCAAAGGTGAATCAGCTCATTCATGCTAACTCAATACAGAAGCATTTAGTTCCAAGTGAAATTTCCCCAGAGCAAGCATTGGTTATTTATGCAAGTGAAGCTGATGTAATCAATGTAGCCTTGTTCGGGAAAACTGCACGTGCCTTTAAAAAACAAAATCCTGACTTCAAGGGAAAAATTAGGGATGCTGCCACAATCGAACAATTGATTTGCCTCATTAATCTCGAAAACCTAAACGCGTTATTTATTCAAGAAGGTTTGACACAAGCAAAAAGACTTTTGAAATTGAATCAAATTGCCATACAACAATTGACTTTACTACAAAGTAAGTCGAACCAAACGATTGAAAATTTAAAGAAATTGGATTTTTAATTATGGCGAATTCGCCATAATTAAAACGAAAAAATTACCTTTAAACATGATCAATTGGCACACCTCCACCCCACCCACGGCGCCCTTCTACGCCTCTATTTTCAACTATTATTTAAGTGATGATTTAGAAGGATATGAAGCTTACGACACCGAAACCTTGGCATTAGTTCAACAAATCTCAGGTTATTTGGGCTATGAAAGCATGAAACACGAGGGCCGCGGAACGTTTATCAGTTACTGGCAAAGCAAAGAAGCCATTGCTGAGTGGGCCAAAAACCCAATTCATCAGAAAGCGAAGCAACTTGGCCAAGGCAAATGGTATCGTTATTACCACAGCATGATTGCAGAGGTCAATAGCTTTCATTCGCATGCTTTTTAAATTCTTTTTACAGATTACATGAGTAGCATCGTTTAAAGCACTACATTAGCATAAATTGCTAATAATGAATTACTTGAAACACTTCTCGTATTTCCTTACACCTGCATTCAAGGAAAAATTAAGCAAGGCGGTGCTGTATGTGGCCATTATTAGCTTTCTGGGGCATCTTGGCTTGTATATTTTACATCAATATGTTTGGGCGGGGCCGTCAGATAAATTGTTTTCAAGTCCTATTAATGCACTTTACACACCCTTTTCATTCCTTTTGGTATTCGAAGCATTTCTCTTGCTGTATTATTTGCCAAAATCCACCAGTATTTACATCGGAAAACAGTATGAAATCATCACCCTGATTTTGATCAGAGGAATCTTTAAAGACATTACGCATCTGCCTTTGCTGCAGGCTTGTCCCGATCAAGGTGAATACAGCAAATTACTTGGTGACCTCATTACGGTAGTGTTGGTATTTCTGCTGATTTATGTTTTTTACAAACTCTGTAAGCGCTTTAGGCCTTTGCATGAAAATGCAGAAGAACCCGAGATTCAATCTGTTCAACGCTTCATTCGCGCAAAGAAAATCATCACTGTGCTTTTATTGCTCAGTTCGTTTCTCTTGGGTATCTATTCACTTACTGATTATTTACTGCATGCATCAGGCAGCTATACTTTGGGCTCAGCCCTGAATTTAAACGGCATCTTTTTCGATCATTTCTTCTCTTTATTGATCGTGAGTGACGTACTTATTTTGCTCTTATCACTTTTCTACACCGATGATTACGCCCTGATCATGCGCAACTCAAGTTTTGTGATATCAACGATACTTTTAAAGTTGTCTTTCAGTGCCGAAGGTTTATTTGCTCAATTGCTGATTTTAATCGGTGTTGCTTTTGGCGTCGGGATGTATTACATCTCGCAGAAGTTTCAAAAGTTGCAAACGAAAGCGTAAGGCTGTTGCTGAATGCGATTTATTTATCATTCATCCCGATCTCAAATCCAAAGGCACCAGCACAAAGTGCCAAATGCACCACCAACCAGGCTCGCTGCCAAAGTGGACGTTCTATCCAAGTAATTGTCTGGTCAAAATGATCGAAGGCCAAAGCGATGCCTAAATGCATGGCGGCTTCGCTGTAGTTCAGGGAAACCAATTTGTAGATGCCAAAGAGCGTGAAGCCAGCATAGAGCAAGCGGTAGATGTTGGGGTTTGATTTCATAGGTCTGATCAATTCAATTCAAAACTATAAAAAAATCAATTCAAGAGGGCTTGAACAAAGTAAACTATTTTGTTGTTACGGGGACATGAAAATCACCTTATTCACCGTTTTTGCCCTCGCATTATCGTTCCGTTTTACGGCCCAAAAATCCATCAATTTCACCTTTCATAACGGCAGTTTGCAATCTATTCCACTGGTCATTCCTACAGTCATGAATCCGAACTTGAGTCCGCTTTCAAACAGTGGCATTACCCTAGATATGGGTCAAGTTGTTTATTATTTTCCAAACGGAAAGAAAGGAAAAAAAGAAGTGCTGTTTGTGGTAGATGACACATTCAAGGACGGCGAAGTGCTGGAAATCGATCAGTTGATTAAAGCCAAGCAAAAAGAAGAATAAGCAAGCAAATAAAAGCTACATTTGTTTAAAACAACATGATGTTAGCTCCAATTCTCATTGCACTCGCCGCAATTTTCCTTTCAGGTTTAAGAATAGCCCAAGAATACCAGCGCGCTATCGTTTTCAGGCTCGGTCGCTTCCAGGCTGTTAAAGGCCCAGGGCTGTACTGGCTGATCCCTTTGATAGAGACGCAACAAAAAGTAGACATCCGCACCCAAACGGTAGATTTAGAACAACAAGAGACCATTACCAAAGACAGCGTCACCATTAAGGTCAATGCAGTGCTTTGGTACATGATCGTAAATCCTGAAAATTCGATCGTAAAGGTTGCCAATTACAACTTGGCAGTTTATCAGTTTGCCGTTTCTGCGCTGCGCAATATTATTGGGCAACATTCCTTAGATGAAGTCTTGAGGGAACGCGAGAAAATCAACGGTACGCTTCAAAAAATTGTGGATCAAACCACCGAACCTTGGGGCGTAAAAATCCAAATGGTCGAAATGAAAGACGTCGAGATTCCGGAAGGCATGCAGCGTGCGATGGCGCGCGAGGCGGAGGCCATTCGAGAAAAGCGCGCGCGAATCGTAAAGGCCGAGGCTGAATTAGAGTCTTCTATAAAACTCACACAAGGTGCTAAGGAAATGGAAAACAGCCCAATTGCTTTGGAATTGAGACGCATGCAAATGCTTTCCGAAATTGGCATCGATAACAACACCACCACAATTGTGCTTTTGCCCTCAGATATTACCAATGCAGCCAAAAGTTTCACAGAAATGGTGACAAAAGCCAATAAAGAATGAGCTGGCGCTTGTTTTTATTGTTTTTGCCCCTGAGTGTTTGGTCACAACCCGAGTTACACAAAGCCATCTCCTACAACATTCGTTACGACGGCCATTCTGATTTAGCGCCTGATTGGTCGCAAAGAAAAGATCCGATTGTAGTGCAGCTTCAAAAAGAACGCCCTACAATCATTGGTTTTCAAGAAGTTTTGGCAAATCAGTTAAAAGACCTGCAACAAGAGCTTCCCGCCTTTCGCTATGTTGGTGTCGGTCGAGACGATGGCCAGTTAGCTGGTGAATTCGCGCCGATTTTTTATGACACCACGCGCTATCAACTGCTGCAAAGCGCTACGTTTTGGCTCTCCCCTACACCAACGCTTCCTTCAAAGGGTTGGGATGCGGCGCTCAACAGAATTTGCACTTATGCCTTGTTAGAAAGCAAATACGACCGTAAAAAACTTTGGGTATTGAATACTCATTTTGACCATATGGGAACCGATGCGCGCTTACATTCAGCCGAATTACTTGTCGAAAAGTTTGCTGAGTTAACCCAAGAGGTGGCTGCACCACTTTTGCTTTTAGGTGATTTCAATGCGGAGCCCGATAGCTATGTGTATCAGTTGTTGAGTCGTCATTTTAGTGATTTATCTTGTTCAATTAGGCATCGAGAACTTTGTTCTGGAACTACTTTTAATGCCTTTACCTTGTCTGAATCCGACGACAAAATCATAGATTATCTTTTCGGGAGCCCCGGGCTCGTTTCTATTCGGTATCAAGTTGTGCTAACACCATTTGACCGCTCCTATCCGTCTGATCATTTTCCAATCGTTCTGACCTTTATTTCGTTATAAATAATTTCTATTTATATATAAAAACTATCGATGTAATCAATTAGTTAAGTGTGGTACTTTTGGGTACAACATTAATCAAATCGATATGAAAAAGGTTTATTTACTCATGAGCTTTGGCTTGGCTTTGAATCTCGCCGCTCAGAAAATGAAAAGAGTCAACACGCCGCCACCCCCACCGCCACCAGCAGCTGGGCAATGTCCGGTGATGCACGGTGCTGCAACGCCTCCGCCGGCAGGTGCTGCACACAGCAATCCTGTGGTGAATCCAAATGGCAATACCAACCGCGATTGGTGGCCTAATCAATTAGATTTGACCGTTTTGCGTCAGCACTCTTCACTTTCCGACCCAATGGGCGCCGGATTTGATTACGAGAAAGCCTTCTCTACACTAGATTACTATGCCTTAAAGGCCGATATCAAAAAAGTACTGACGGAGTCGCAAGACTGGTGGCCAGCAGATTTTGGCAACTACGGGCCGCTTTTCATTCGCTTGGCTTGGCACAGCGCTGGTACCTACCGCACTGGCGACGGTCGTGGTGGTTCATCGGCTGGTCAGCAACGTTTTGCGCCGCTCAACAGCTGGCCAGATAACGGAAACCTTGACAAAGCACGTCGTTTGCTATGGCCAGTGAAGCAAAAATATGGCAACAAAATCTCTTGGGCCGACCTCATGGTATTGGCCGGAAACGTTGCCCTCGAAGAAATGGGCTTCAAAACCTATGGCTTCTCTGCAGGCCGCGCCGATGTATGGGAGCCAGAACAAGACATGTATTGGGGTAAAGAAACCAAGTTTTTAGATGATCAACGCTACAGCCAAGGGCGCTTGCTCGAAAATCCATTGGCTGCTGTTCAGATGGGATTGATTTACGTGAATCCGGAAGGTCCGAACAGCAATCCTGACCCGTTGGCTTCAGCTAAAGACATCCGCGAAACTTTTGGTCGCATGGGAATGAACGATGAAGAAACGGTTGCGCTTATTGCCGGTGGTCACACTTTTGGCAAGACACACGGTGCAGGCCCTGCTTCTCATGTAGGTAAAGAGCCTGAGGGTGCGGCAATTGAAGAACAAGGTTTTGGCTGGACTTCTAGCTACAAAAGTGGAAAAGGCAAAGATGCCATCACTTCTGGCTTAGAAGTTACCTGGACTACCGAGCCTGCGCGTTGGACACACTCTTATTTCCAAATTCTATTCGGTTATGAGTGGGAGCTCACTACCAGCCCTGCTGGCGCCAAACAATGGGTTGCCAAAACAGAGGATAAAATCATTCCAGATGCTTTTGATCCGAACGTGAAGCATAAACCAACTATGCTCACCACTGACCTGGCCTTGCGTTTTGACCCCATTTATGGTCCGATTTCTAAAAAATTCATGGAAGACCCGAAAGCTTTTGAAGAAGCATTTGCCAAAGCGTGGTTCAAACTAACGCACCGCGACATGGGCCCAGTAACACGTTATGTAGGTCCAGAAGCACCCAAAGAAGCCCTCATTTGGCAAGACCCTATTCCGGCGCTCAATCATGCGCTTGTAGATGCTGCCGACATTGCCAACTTGAAAGCACAAATTTTAAAGTCAGGTTTGAGCACAAGCGAACTCATTGAAACGGCTTGGGCTTCAGCTTCAACCTACCGCGACTCCGACCGCAGAGGTGGTGCAAACGGCGCGCGCATTGCACTTGAGCCACAGCGTTCTTGGGCAGTCAATAACCCTGCTCAATTGACCAAAGTATTGGCGATTTATTCCCAGATTCAAAAAGATTTCAATGCAAAAGGTGGTGCCAAAAAAGTTTCCCTAGCAGATTTAATCGTACTTGGTGGTGCAGCGGCACTCGAGCAAGCGGCTAAAAACGCAGGTGTGAACGTGGCAGTACCATTTACGCCAGGGCGCATGGATGCTACACAAGAACAAACAGATGTCAATTCTTTTGCAGTACTGGAGCCAATGGCAGATGCCTTCCGCAATTACAAAAAGAAGCAATACACTTTCACGACCGAAGAGTTAATGGTCGATAAAGCGCAATTACTTGGCCTTACTGCACCTGAAATGACGGTGTTGGTTGGTGGTATGCGCGCATTGGGTACTAATTTTGATGACTCCAACAAAGGTGTTTTCACCAAAAGCGTTGGTACGCTTTCCAATGATTTCTTTGTGAGCTTGCTCGATATGAACATCGTTTGGAAGCCAATTGACGCCACACAAGAGCTTTTCGAAGGCCGCGACCGCAAAACGGGTGCTGTCGTTTACACCGCGACACGTGCAGACCTCATTTATGGATCAAACTCTGAATTGCGCGCCATTGCAGAAGTATACGGAAGTGCGGACGCGAAAGAAAAATTCGTGAAAGATTTTGTTGCAGCCTGGACGAAAGTCATGATGGCAGACCGCTTCGATTTGAAATAATTTTGAGCCTCAGTTGAGCAGCTTGAAAATCAAAGCGCTTAAACTGATTGAGCCCCCTGCTACTAATGCACTCCAAATGGAAGGGAGTTCAAAATTAAAAACAAGACGCCAAGCTGGTATGCTGCATATGAGCAGTAAACCAAGCAAACTTAAAATCAGGATGGACCACGTGATCCATCCTGATTCTTTTAATACCTGCCAACTTGTTTTGCTGCGAGATAGCGTGTTTAAAATCAAAAGTAGATTAGAAACCACAAGCATTCCAAAAACCAGCAAGCGCTGCTGAGCTGCTGTTTCTAGTTGTGTGCGGCTAAACATATAGCTTCCTATAATGCCAAGAAACACGATAAGGCCGTAACTCATGCTTTTGAAAAGGTCTTTTTGGGTGATCAATTTTCTTTTTAAATCTGGCGTTGGCAAGTGCATGGTATTTTTTTCTTTGGGTGCGTTTTCAAAAGCGAGTGAGCAAGCTGGATCAATGATCAATTCCAAAAAGGCAATGTGAAACGGCAATAAAAAAACGGGCATCGACGTAAAAAGTGCAGGCAATATACAGAGCCCAATGATCGGGATGTGTATGGCAATGATATAGAACAAAGCGTTTTGAATCTTAGTGATCAAATGCCGGCCCATTGCAATGGCATCAACAAGCGCTGCAAACTGATCCTTTAAAAGCACCAATGAAGCGGCCTCGCGAGCGACATCTGCGCCTTTTTCACCCATGGCAATGCCGATATCTGCGGCTTGAAGCGCGGGCGCATCATTGATGCCATCGCCAATCATGGCCACTATCTCCCCTCTTTCTTGCAGCAGCCGAACCAACTCTAGTTTTTGTGAAGGTAAAATCCGAGCGAAAATATTGGCTGTGGCGATGTCTTTATATTTTAGGTTTTTTTCTTTGTCTGCCATTTCTTGCCCATTCACTATTGTAAATGGGGCTTCAAAGCCAGCTGTTTTAGCAATGGAGCTTGCGGTAAGCGCATAATCGCCGGTGATCATGATCACGCGAACACCCGCTGCTTTGAGTTTTTTCATAGCTAAGGGTACGCCGCGTCTGATGGGGTCTTCAAAGCCAATGAATCCGAGCAATTCAAAGTTGAAGTCGTGTATGGAGGATGGAGTGCTGGTTTGGTCGTGGCGCGCGCGGGCAAAACCCAATAAGCGCTGCCCTTGCTTTGCCATTAGGTCTATTGTTTGGGCAATTTTGATTTGAGCATCTTCTTCTATTTGACAGAGTTTCATAATGGTTTCTGGCGCGCCCTTGCTAAATACATTGTAAGCGGTTGCGTTGAGCTGATACAAGTGGGCCATGGCGAAGCAGGCGCTGCTGATCGGGTATTTTTGTTGGAGCTCAAGTGTAGACTCCTCGCTAGCGCGCGGAAATTTATTGCGCAGCGCGTTCTCCATGGCATCGTGACTAAAAAGCGGCGTGGCCAAGCGCGCAGCTTGAGCCAATGCCTCCAATGGGGTGTTTTCAAAAGGAAGAATTTCTTTGACGCTCATTTTGTTTTGCGTAAGCGTGCCTGTTTTATCTGTGCAAACTACGGAGGTAGAACCCAGTGCTTCGAGCACTGAGATGCGCGAAGTAAGCACGTTTTTTTGTGCCAAGCGCCAAGCCGAAAGACTGAAAAATAGCGTCAAGACCATCGGAAACTCTTCTGGTAAAATCGCCATTGCAGTAGATAAGCCATTGAGAATTGCTTCAAGTATGCCGCCGCGCGTCAGGGCAAATATGACCGTTATGAGCACAGCTAAACAAATAGCGAAAACAAACGACCAAGAAATAAAAGACTGAAAAGATTTTTGCAAAGGGCTCACGCGCTTGGTCTCGTTGGCTTTGAGCAACACACTAATTTTGCCGATTGCGGCGTCTTTGCCCACAGCACTTACTTGTAAAATACCGTCTCCCTGCAGTACCATTGTTCCACTGAAAAGCTGCTTGTCTTGTAGGGTTTTTTCTATAGCTGCAGACTCACCGGTTAGCATGGATTCATCTACTTTTAAATATGTGCCGCTCACCAAGAAGCCATCGGCGGGTATGCGTGTTCCTTCTTTGAGTAAAACGCTGTCCCAGACAACGACATCCTGGCGCTTGATTTGCACTTGCTTGCCGCTGCGAATGACCACGCAACTCGGTTGTGCATAAGCTTCAAGTGCAGCGAGCACATGAGCAGTTCGGTAGTTGCGGTAAAAAGAACTGAGTAAAACTAAGGTGGTCCAGCCGAGAAAGACGAAGCCCGACCAAAAATCGCCGAGCAGCAAATAAATGAGCGCGCAGGCAAATAGCAATAAGAGCATGGGTTCGTTTGCACTCTTGAGGGCCCTGCGCCAGAAAGCTAACTGAGATTTTTCAAGTGTGTTCGTGCCATATTTTGCTCTTTGATGAAGCACTTGTGCTGCGTTGAGCCCGGTATCGAAAGGTGGAATTTTCATGAGGCAAGGTTAGGCTGCATGCAACGGTTTGGTTTTATATCCAAATGCATATTTCTTAAAAGATTGAAAGGTGCGAATCATGTAAACTTTTGCGAAAATGCTGTAATGCCTTTCCCTTCAAATTGCCACACCTTTGTACTATATAATTACACAAACCATTCACTTATATCAACAGATTCAAAATGGGAAAATTAAATTCAAAAGTAGCATTGGTTACAGGCGCGGCATCCGGCATTGGTAGAGATGTTTGCTATCGATTTTTGGAAGAAGACGCCGTAGTCATTGCCGCTGATGTAGACGCCTCAGCACTTGAAGCGCTAAAGAAAGAAGCGCCTGGGAAAGGTTTAAGGCTGCATGTGATCCGATGCGATATCACCAAAGAGCGCGAATTAGAAACGCTGGTAAGTGCTGCTATTAAAGAGCAGGGTCATATCGATATTTTGGTCAACAACGCCGGTGTTATGGATAATTTTGAAGCCTTAGCCGACGTAAGTAATTCACAATGGGACCGCATCATGAATGTCAATTTGAAAGGTCCGTTTATGTTAATGCGCTTGCTGATCCCTCATTTTTTGCATCATAAATACGGCAACATCATCAATATTTCATCCATTGGCGGTTTACAAGGAGGACGCGCTGGCGCAGCCTATACAACCAGCAAATTCGCCTTGAATGGCCTTACAAAAAGTACGGGCTATCTGTATGCCGAGCAAGGCATTCGTTGCAATGCGGTTGCGCCTGGAGCAATCGAAACGCATATTGGCGACGCCATCGATTACACCAAGCTTTCCAAAGACATGAATGAATTATTGATTACAGGCATGAAACTCAATCCGAGGATTGGTAAGCCCAAAGAAATTGCGGAGATCGTATTGTTTTTAGCCAGTGAAGATTCTTCAATGATCAACGGAGAGGTCTTGGTTGCCGATGCAGCTTGGACGGCCTATTGATTTATATGTAAGCTTTAATTAAAATTATGTAAATTATTCAAATTCAATAAATTATATCTTTGATAAAGATAATTATTATTCAATATTCATTTAATACAATCAAACATGGAAACGCCAAAATCAAACACCAGCACTCTTGTAACAGTTGCCATTGCAGGGGCAGCAGTAGGCGCCCTTATGGGTGTGCTATTTGCACCAGACAAAGGAAGCAACACGCGCCACAAACTCTCCGGTAGCGCAAAAAAAATGGCAACAGATCTTTCTCATAACTTAGGTTTTAACCTTGAGAAAGAACACTATGCC
>JBIIZO010000178.1:0-3505 GCA_044346245.1 Crocinitomicaceae bacterium | reverse complement strand
ACCTACGCCCTTGACCACGCTTGCTACCTCATCAGCGCACCGCAGGGCAAAGACATCTCTCAATTTGACGTCCTAGAACTACCTGCTAAAGCAAGTGAAAAGCCACTCAATTTTACTGCTTTAGGCTTTAAAATTCTCGATCGCACACAATATTTTAGAGTGGCCAATTCCGATCAAATTTTAGTCGTGAAGTCTAAAAATGTTCTACAATTAGAAATGCAAAATCAGAAAAAATGAAACATTTCTTACTCAGCATAAGTGTTCTATTTGGTATTATTTCAGGCCTCAATGCACAAGTCACCCTCACTATAACTGGCCCAGATTACGGTCAAACCAACCCACTCAACTGTTCGGGGATTGTACCAACTGGCGGCACCAACTTCATAGATGGCACAGGTAACTACACGCCGAACATGAACGAAACTTTAGTGCTTTGCCCAGATCTTACGCAAGGTTCCAAAGTTTCTATTGCTTTTGCCACCAACATTGGCTTTGAATGGGATGTCCACCCAACAGACACACTCTATATTTACGACGGGCCTTCAACTGCTTCGCCACTACTCGGGGCCTACAACAGTGGTACAAACCCAGTGGGCCTTTTTGCTCAAGCATCTTGGAACAATCCTACCGGCTGTTTGACTTTGCGCTTCAAATCAAACGGTGCAGATGAAGGCACTGGTTGGGTGGCTAACGTAGCTTGCGGCAATCCACCTCAGCCAATTGTTGCGCATGTCGAAGCTTTCAAAAACGGCGGCGGCACAAACATCATGAACCCCCTAGACACCGGTTTTGTGGATCTCTGCCCTGGCGACAGCGTCTTGCTCAAAGCACTCCCTGCGTTTCCATATTCCTTAGAAAACACAAACACCGGTTATTCGCAAACCAATGCCAACTGTACTTTCGTCTGGACCATAGGCGGCATCGGCCAATTCACCGGAGACCAAATTTGGTTTACGCCCACAGCCAATACGGGTTATTACGTAGACCTCGCCGTTACAGATCAATTCCCACAAACCATTCATTCTAATTTCAAAGTGCGCATTTCTATCCCTCCTATTTTTGCAGGTACCGGGCCACTAGAAGATACCGTTTGTTTGGGTCAAAACTCTTACCTTGTGGGTGGTGTTACACCTCAAGACACCGTCGGAATTGAAATTCCAGGTGGCACCTTCCAAATTGGAGGTACTTTCGCGGGCCTTACTTTCTTGCCAGATGGCGCAGGTCAGATGTATCAAACTTCTATCCCGATGTCAGGCTTTGACTCTACTGCGGTCATTACCTCAAGTGCCGATATCGAACAAATTTGCTTGGATATCGAGCACTCCTACATTGGCGATATCGAAATTGCACTCACTTGTCCTAACGGCACAACCGTTTCTTTGATGAATGCTTACAACCAAACCCCATTTGGGTGGGCAGAACTCGTTCCTGGTGGCTGTGGCAATAGCATCAGTACCTTTCTGGGCAATGATACCGACATCGATGGCGGAAACCCTGGCTCACCTGTCTGGAGCTATTGCTTCTCTGCAACAAACAATACTTTCAATACCATTTGTGCCGAAAATGCAGCGAACAATACGGTCCTCAATGACTATGGCTTCCCTTCCATGAATCCGAATGGCGTCTACCTCCCCGACGGCGATTTCAACCAATTTGCTGGTTGCCCAATTAATGGCAATTGGACCATCTCTGTTCAAGATAACCAAGGTATTGACGACGGCTATATTTTCTCTTGGGGAATCTATTTCAATGCCTCCCTTTATCCTGAAAGCGAAGGTTACCAAAACTATGTGGTAACTGAGGGGTGGTTGTCAGACCCAACTATAATCTCCGGTCAGAACGACACCCTTATCGTAATCCAACCAAGCACTCCGGGCAGCACCAACTACACCTACAATATCACAGACAACTTTGGTTGCAACTACGACACCACTGTGTCTTTTGTAGTCTTGCCGCGTCCGGCTATTTTTTCCGACACCGCCGTATGTCATTACAGCTATTTTGTTGGCAATACCCAAGCTTACGCTGGTGGTCAGTGGTATGCAATAGACACCGCTGTTCATTTTATTCCCAACAACCTTGTAAATAATCCCGAAATCATGACCTACAATACAGGGGGCGTATACCCTGTATTCTTTATAGATAACGCCTGTCAAGACACTGTTGCGGCTAGCATTGAATTTATGCCCTACGTCTATGCGGCTATTCTAGATACAGCCATTTGTCGTGGAGCAAGCGTTTGGCTCAATCCTTACGTCATCAACACCACGCCACTCCAAAGTGGTTACAGCCCGCCAATTAATGGTCAGTGGTGGGATGCCAGTACCGAAGTACCAAGGTTAGCTACCGAAGCCGGAAACTACATTTACACAGCTCAAAATTCATGTAATACCATTAGCGACACAGCGAACATTACATACAAACCCTGCGACATCACCGCGCCTAATGTTGTTGTGTTGTCGTCACTTACCGGCAACGATGCGTTTTTTGTAGACTATCAAGGTATCGCTACATTTAATTGTACCATTCTGAACCGTTGGGGTAATGTCATCTTTGAATACACCAACCCTGCCGAAAAATGGTACGGAAAGACTTCAGCGGGCGATATTGTTGAGGAAGGCACCTACTTCTACCGCATAGATGCGACGCTAGATGGTGGAATTGAGCTTCAAAAACACGGATTTGTCGTGCTGAAGCACTAACATTGCTTATTTTTGTGGCAAAACTAAAGATATGATCAGTTTTGCCGACGAAATCAAACAAGGAATTCCCACAGTACTCCCTGCGCCTAAAGCCTGGGATTCAGCCATCAATCATGCGCCAAAACGTAAGGAGATTTTAAGCCCTACTGAAAAAAAGTTGGCAATTGCCAATGCCTTGCGTTACTTCCCGAAAGCACAACACGCTATTCTCGCTGCAGAATTTGCACTAGAACTTCAGGCCTACGGTCGGATTTACATGTATCGCTTCATGCCCGAACACCCTATTTTTGCACGGCCACTAGACGACTACCCCGGAAAATCAGCACAGGCTAAAGCCATCATGCTGATGATCCAAAACAACCTCGACCATCGGGTTGCCCAGCACCCACACGAGCTCATCACTTACGGTGGAAACGGAGCAGTTTTCCAAAACTGGATCCAATACCGTTTGGTCATGCACTACTTATCAGAAATGACCGACGAACAAACCTTGGTCATGTACTCTGGCCACCCAATGGGCTTGTTTCCTTCGCATCCGAACGCCCCGCGCGTAGTTGTGACCAACGGCATGATGATCCCCAATTATTCCAAACCAGACGATTGGGAAAAATTCAATGCGCTTGGCGTTACCCAATACGGCCAAATGACTGCCGGATCTTATATGTATATTGGCCCACAAGGAATTGTTCACGGCACCACCATTACCGTACTCAATGCGGTGCGCAGGTTGGCTAAAAACCGCGACGACATCCAAGGCAAATTATTCTTGACCGCAGGTTTAGGTGGCATGTCTGGTGCACAAC
>JBIIZO010000177.1:0-3552 GCA_044346245.1 Crocinitomicaceae bacterium | reverse complement strand
ACACGTTTGTTCGTAGTGCCCTTTCATCGGAATCACCATTGTTTTCTTCCCTAAAAATAAAGCCTCCGAAGGCAATTCAAAACCTGCACCGCACAACACGCCTGTTGCACTGATGAGGCTTTGCTGAAAGCGCAGTTGGCTAATGGGCTCGATAAAAACGTTGTCTACCCTGTATGCATAAGTCGCATGTTTCGAAAAAACTTCCCATTTGACATCAAATTGACGTAAAAAATGCATCAATACATCGTCGTGGTAACCTGGCAAATATACCGTGTAATGCCCTTGATCTGTGGGTTGGGCATCTCGGATTTCATGCCTAATCACTGGCGTAAAGACGCGCTCGTCATAAGACTTGAAATGAAAACCGTATTTGTGTTTTGATGGCGTGTAATGTTGCAGCACATAGCGCCCGAATACCGCTCTTTCTTTTGGTTTAGGTGCCAACGGATGCACCACCGCTGCCTGATGGCTCAGTTCAATGCAAGGTACGCCGCTGAGCAAGGCAGACCAAGCCGATACGGGTTCGAAATCACTGAGTACGAGGTCGTATTTTTGAATCGGAAAGGACCTGATTTCTCGAATGAGGTCTATCGGGTGGGTATTTTTCAGGGACTTAAGTATACTGATATCGCCATTTTTACCGCTAGAAAACGTAAGGCCCGTGCGTTGATAATTGATGTCGAATGCGGCCTGAATTTGTGCTTGATTACCACTAATTAAGGTGTCGACCTGCACGTGTTTTTGCAAGATCGGCACAATTTCATGGGCGCGGCTGAGATGGCCGTTGCCCGTTCCTTGGATAGCATATAAAACCCGCATGCTAATTGGCGTAAAATTCCGAAACAACTTCTTTCAAGAGCACCTCATAATTGAGCGCGTCGCGGTGTTCTTCTTTTAATTGCAGCACATCTTCTTTGACACTTTGATCATGCTTGTAAAGCGTCCATTCTTGATTGTGGTATTCTAAAGCCGTTGAGTTCTCGACCCAATCGCCAGAATTGAGATAAAGCACCTCTAAACCTTCTTTGCTTGTCATTTTGCGAATCTGTGGCTGATGGATATGCCCGCAAACCACATATTGGTAATTCGAAAAACAGGCAATCTCTGCGGCGGTCTCCTCAAAATTATTGACGTATTTCACTACGCCTTTGACGCTGTCTTTCACTTTTTGCGAAAGCGAGATGCGGCCTCTGCCCAAGCGTTCAGAAATCCAGTTCATGCAGGTATTGAGCATAATCAGTAAATCATAACCTTTTCCGCCGAGTTGAGCCACCCATTTAGAATGCTTCATGGTGGTATCAAATACATCGCCATGAAAAATCCAGGCTTTACCGGTTGGCAAGTTCAAGATTAATTTATTCTGTATTTCGAAATCCCCCATCTTGAAGCCCTTAAACTTGCGCAAGGTTTCGTCGTGGTTGCCCGTTATGTAATACACTTTGGTACCATGTGTAAGCATTGAAGCAATGGTTTTGAGTACTTCCATGTGTGCCGCCGGAAAATAACGCTTGCTGAACTGCCAAATATCGATGATATCGCCATTGAGCACCAATGTTTGCGGATGAATACTCTTGAGGTAAGACACCAACTCGGCTGCTCTAGACCCATAGGTTCCGAGGTGCACATCCGAAATCACGACTAAATCAACTTTGCGCTTCATGTTTTTTTTTTGTAAAGATCGCTGCGCTTTGTAACCATGATTTTAAGCCTAGATTAACATTCTTTAGTTCTTTCAAAATCAAATTGTTGATAACGAAAAAAGGGGCAACTAAGCGCCCCTTTCAAAAGTATCGTAGTGAAGATCAGTTGTTCTTAAGTATCACGAGCACCTCCACCAAACTCGGATCCAAAAGCGTACTGGTGTCACCTAAATTGGTGGTGTCTCCCTCTGCAATTTTGCGCAAAATGCGGCGCATGATTTTACCGCTGCGCGTTTTGGGCAGGCCGGGCACAAATAAGATTTGATCGGGCTTGGCAATTGGGCCAATAATGCGGGATACCGTTTGTAAAATATCTTTCTTGGTCAAATTGGCATCGCCGTGTGTATCTTCGATGATGACGTAGGCAAAAATGCCCTGTCCTTTGATGTCGTGTGGGTAGCCCACCACCGCGCTCTCTATGACACCCGCGTGCATATTGATGGCGTTTTCGACTTCAGCAGTACCGATGCGGTGTCCGCTGACATTCAGAACGTCGTCTACTCTACCCGTAATGCGATACATACCTTCTTCATCTCTGAGGCAACCGTCGCCTGTAAAATAGAGGTTGGGATAGGTCGAGAAATAGGTTTGACGGCAGCGTTCGTGGTCGTTGTAAGTACTTCTGATGATGCCTGGCCACGGAAACTTGATGCACAAATTACCATTGACACCATTCCCTGCTATCTCCTGACCGTTTTCATCGACCAAACAAGGCTGAATACCCGGTAGCGGCAAAGTAGCATAAGAAGGCTTTGCAGGCGTGACGCCCGCTAAATTAGAGATCATGACGCCGCCGGTTTCAGTTTGCCACCAAGTATCGACAATTGGGCAGCGCTTCTGGCCGATGTGTTCATTGTACCAATGCCAAGCTTCCTCATTGATTGGCTCCCCTACTGACCCCAGTACTTTTAAAGAACTCAAGTCTTTGCCTTTGATCGGATCGAGACCAAAACCCATCAGGCTGCGAATGGCAGTTGGCGCGGTGTATAAGATGTCCACTTTGAATTTTTCCACGACCTCCCAAAAACGACCTGCATCTGGCCATGTGGGCACGCCTTCAAACATGAGTGTGGTGGCCCCTGCGCTGAGTGGGCCGTAAATGATGTAGCTGTGGCCGGTGATCCAGCCGATATCTGCTGTGCAGAAATGCACTTGCCCCGGTTGGTACTGAAACACATTGACAAACGTATAGTTGGTCCAGACCATATACCCAGCAGTGGTGTGCACCACGCCTTTTGGCTTACCCGTAGAACCTGAGGTGTAAAGGATAAACAAAATATCTTCAGCATCCATGGCTACAGCAGGAAAGGCAGGGTTGCCCATGGCTTCTACCTTTTTGATTTCGTCTTCCCACCAAACGTCGCGTCCTCTCAACATCGCAACCGGTGTATGGGTACGGGTGCAAACAATCACCTTCTGAATGGTTTTGTTTCCAACCAACGCGTCGTCCACCACGCTTTTCAAAGCAATATCTTTCGCCCCTCTAAACGCACCGTCGCAAGTCACAATGAACTGTGCCCCTGCATCATCGAGCCGATCGGCAATGGCTTGGGCAGAAAACCCACCAAAAATGACGGAATGAATGGCGCCTATTCGGGCACAAGCAAGCGTGGCAATGGCTAATTCGGGGATCATGCCCATATAAATACAAACGCGGTCGCCTTTTTGAACGCCGTTATTGAGCAAAACGTTGGCAAATTGTTGAACCTTGAAATGCAATTCATTGTAGGTCAATACCCGATGCTGTTCCTCTGGATTATTCGACTCCCAAATAATAGCTGGTTCATTGCCTCTCGTTTCCAAATGGCGGTCCAAACAATTTTCGGTGATGTTGAGTTGCGCACCTTTGAAC
>JBIIZO010000059.1:0-11806 GCA_044346245.1 Crocinitomicaceae bacterium | reverse complement strand
CGTTTTCTTCACCGGCCTTCACCAACATGTGTGGACCGTCTTTAGGCAGCGTCTTGAGCCAAAGGATGGAGTTTTTATAAGAGCAGTGCTCACTCCACATAACGGAGTAGACAGCTGTTTCGGTGAAATTTGGAGTGCGACCAAGGATTTCTTTGACGTGTTCAAATTCGTCGGCGCGGAGGCCTAAATCGATGGCTTGTTCTAGCGTAGCTTCTTTTTGGTGATTGGTTTCCATACAGTGTTGAGAATTCAAAGACAAAAGTAACGATTAATCGGATAGCATCTTTCAAATTTTCGCCTTAAATTTGTCCCTTAAAACTTTGAAAAAATGAGTTACGACATCATTGTTGTGGGTAGCGGCCCGGGCGGATACGTCACTGCTATTCGCGCCTCACAGTTAGGCCTAAAAACTGCTATTGTAGAAAGAGAATCTTTAGGCGGAATCTGCCTCAATTGGGGTTGTATCCCCACAAAAGCGCTGCTCAAAAGCGCCAATGTTTACGAATACCTCCAGCACGCCGCAGATTACGGTATCAACGTCAAAGAAAGCAGTGCTGACTTCGGCGCCATGATCAAGCGCAGCCGCGACGTCGCGAGTGGAATGTCTAACGGCATCCAATTCTTGATGAAGAAAAACAAAATTGACGTACTCAAAGGCAACGGCGTTTTGAAGGCGGGCAAAGCGGTAGAAGTAACCGACGAAAGCGGCAACAAAACCACTTACACCGCTGCTAAAGGTGTCATTATTGCAACCGGAGCGCGTTCACGCGAACTTCCTAACCTACCCCAAGACGGCACCAAAATCATTGGGTACCGCCAAGCCATGACCCTCCCTACCCAACCTAAAAAATTGGTTGTTGTAGGTTCTGGAGCCATCGGTGTAGAATTTGCCTATTTCTACAATGCAATTGGCACCGAAGTTACCATCGTAGAATACCTTCCAAATATTGTCCCTGTAGAAGACGAAGACGTTTCAAAACAACTCGAAAAATCCTTCAAAAAATCAGGCATCAACATCCTCACCAACGCCTCTGTTGAATCTGTAGACACCAGCGGCAAAGGCTGCGTGGTAAGCATCAAAACGGCGAAAGGCGAAGAAAAAATCGAATGCGATGTCGTGCTTTCAGCCGCAGGTGTTGTCACCAACATCGAAAACATTGGCCTAGAAGAACTCGGAATCATCGTAGATAAAGGCCGTATTCTTGTTGACGACTACTACCAAACGAATTTACCGGGCTATTATGCTATTGGCGATGTTGTTCCTGGCCCAGCTTTGGCACACGTTGCCTCTGCCGAAGGGATCATTTGCGTCGAAAAAATCGCAGGTCACCACCCAGAGCCACTCAACTACGGCAACATCCCGGGTTGTACTTACTGCTCTCCAGAAGTAGCAAGCGTCGGCATGACCGAAAAAGCAGCCAAAGAGGCAGGTTACGAAATCAAAGTCGGCAAATTCCCTTTCTCGGCCTCAGGTAAAGCGAGCGCTGCCGGTGCCAAAGACGGTTTTGTAAAACTCATTTTCGATGCCAAATACGGCGAACTCCTCGGCGGCCACATGATTGGCGCCAACGTTACCGAAATGGTAGCTGAGCTCGTTGCGGTTCGCAAACTAGAAACAACCGGCGAAGAACTCATCAAAACAGTTCACCCGCACCCAACAATGTCCGAAGCCATTATGGAAGCTGCAGCAGCGGCTTACGGCGAGGTCATTCACTTGTAAGATCAAATCACGAAATAAAAAAAGCGCCCAAAAGGCGCTTTTTTTGTGTGAAATATTTTGAATGGGGAATCCTTAATCACAAATCAAAGCCCCAAAGCCTCATATACAAAATCAAAAGTGGATAAAATCACTGGGGCGCCATCGACAACTGCCACGTTGTGTTCGAAGTGCGCGCTAGGCTGGCGGTCGGCGGTAACGATGGTCCATTTGTCGTCAAGGGTTTCGACTTTTTCGGTGCCCATATTGATCATGGGTTCGATGGCAATGGTGAGGCCATTTTGGATTTTTTTACCGCGGCCGCGGCGGCCGTAGTTGGGTACCTGTGGCTCTTCGTGGAGTTCTTTGCCCAAACCGTGCCCAACGAGATCGCGGACAACACCATAGCCATGCGCTTCGGCGTGCTGTTGAATGGCCCAACCGATGTCTTCGATGCGGTTTGATGTAGTAACTTGCTCAATGCCTAGATACAGGCATTCTTTAGTGACTTTGCACAATTGTTTTTTCTCGGCACTTACGTCTCCTACTTCAAAGGTATAGGCGTGATCGCCGTAGTAGCCTTTGTAGATAGATCCGCAGTCGACCGAAACGATGTCGCCATCTTGGATTGGTTTGTCGGTCGGCAAGCCGTGTACCACTTGTTCGTTTACAGAAATCAAAAGCGTGCTCGGGCATCCGTACAAACCTTTGAAACCTGGGATCGCATTTTGGGTGCGGATGTAATCTTCGGCCAATTGATCTAGAAAGCGCGGCGTCACGCCAGGCTTCATGTGCTTGGCAACCAAACCAAGGGTGCGACTCACTACCTGCGCAGCTTCGCGCATGATTTCAATTTCTTGGGGCGTTTTGTAACGGATCATGAATTTATCTAAAAGAGACATGAGGCAAAGTTACCAAGAAATTGCATGGTGTCGATGCCGTCGGCGTAATCTGTGAGTTGCGGACACTGCGCTGAACCAAAAGGCAGGTATCCGTGACCAACTGTGCATTGTATTTCTTCTCGATTTGCTTCAAGATAGGATTCAACCTCATTTATAGCTGCGTAACGATGGTAGTGCAGCATGCCGAGCGGTGAATGGAGCTCTTGGCTTTCCTTGAGCAACAAAAAGTGATTGTCGAGGATGGGCACTTGGTTCATGAGGTGAATGGCCTTATTGTAGTCGTAGTTGTTGCCGTATTTTTTATGATTGACCACCTCGGCATAAGGAACCATGGCTTCAAAAAACCGATTGAGTTCAAAGGACTCAGGAACGAACATAAGCGTGACGTTTCTGCAGCCACGGCCATAATATTGAAAGATGTCTTGTCCGAATTGGTTGAGTTCTGCTGCTGTTTCTGAACCGTCTAACACAGCAATTGAACTGCGGTGCCCGCGCAATAAATGCGGAACACCCGTAAAGTATTGCTTGAAATGCAACATGCTATTGTTTGAACCTGTTGCAATTACTGCGTTGTAATTGGAGAGTTTGCCGTGCACAAATTCAATTCTAGATTGCAAAGCCGGTTCAAAAAGTACGAGCATTTTGGCCAATGCAGGAAGCAAGCGCGCATCTTCACTTGAGAGCTTTACAAGCGCCTTGTGGCCCGAGCAAAGCACGCAAAGAAAATCGTGAAAACCAACCAATGGCAGGTTGCCGGGCAAAATCAAGGCCACAGTTTGAGGCTGCTCGGCAAAAGCATAAGGCGAAAGCCATTCTTCAAGGCGCTCTGTTTGTAACCAAAAGGAAATTTCTTGAAGAGCCATTTTGATGGCATCTTCGGTAAACCAGCCGTTGTGATGTTGCTCTCTTTGTATGAGTTCGAGCAGTGCGTCCCATTCTTCGGTTGTACAGGTCGCTGGACGCGGTTGATCTTTGGCAATTGCAGCTAGGATTGCTCCGAGGGCGGCAAATGCGGAGGTAATTTGGCTTCTTTCCACGGTGCAAAAGTACGCTTTTCTAAATTTTTTGTTCGCGAACGCACAAAAGATTCGCTCAGTCGTTGTTATATTTGCACAAAAATATTGACTTATGGCCATCATGATCACCGACGAATGCATTAACTGCGGAGCTTGCGAGCCCGAGTGTCCTAATAATGCTATTTACGAAGGCGGCGCCGAGTGGAAATTTACTGACGGCACCACCCTCAAAGGCCTGATCCAAACGCTTGACGGCGAAGAAATCGAAGCTGATCATGCTTTCGAACCCGTCAACATGGATGTCTACTACATCGCACACGAAAAGTGCACTGAATGTGTCGGTTTCCACGACGAACCACAATGTGCTGCTGTTTGCCCAGTAGACTGCTGCGTAGACGACCCAGCTTACCGCGAATCCGAAGACGAACTTTTAGCCAAAAAGAACTTCATGCACTTGTAAGGTGTATCGCTACCTCCTCTTTACCCTTCTCTTACTTTCAAGTTCCTCATCGCTTCTTGCAGACAACGGCAGGGTTGTGCATATTGCTTGGACAGAAAACCGCGATGGCAGCATCAAGCACGCAAAAGGGCCACAACATGGCTTGGTCTTTTTTGAACAGCGCAATCAATTCCTCAATTACAAAGACCCAAATAACCCGTTTTTTAAAATTCGTTATTCTTGGCTAGGCATCGATTGGACCCTCGTTCACTTGTTAGCCTTGCTCCTGACTATCCTACTTCAATTACTGACATTTCGGCGCATCAATCGACGCATGGCCGAAAGCCGTTTTTTCAAGCGTTGGTCCTATCGCCTGCTGAAGCTCTTTTTGTGGGCAGCAGTTGTTGCAGGCAACGCCGTCGCCATTTGGGCCATCGATTTTTACAATACACAGATCCACTTTCGCTTTCACCAACTCAGCGATTTCAAACACGCTTCCGTCACCACCCTCAACAAAGGCCGAAACAACCGCACCTATTTTCTGGCCAAGGAAACCAGCCACACCCGGAATCAGCTCTACATCAAAAGAAAACAAAAATGGTACACTCAGCGTGCCTCACCCGTGCTTCATTTTGAGCAGCAAGAAGACGGCAAACTCTTCTTTAAATACGACAAGCGCTACTTCAAACCGCATCCAGATTCAACACGAGTTCTGGCCAGTGGTCAGTTGTTTGTTTTCCACCACAAAAAAGCCGACGGCAAAGACACAGCACTTATCTACGAGTTCGCCAACAAACAACTCGTTGCGTTTGAATTGAAAAAAGACTGTCCCAAACGGGTACTTTTACTTGTAAATGGTTACCGGCCTACTTCTTCGAGTCAAGACCCCGAAAAAGCACTGCAAGCTATCAACGACAAAGGACTTGAGCACCCGCGGTCTAGGAATTTGATTTACGGCTCAGATCTTTTTCATTATTGGCCCCAAGAAAATTTCATCCCTGTATTTGAAAAACGTTTGAAAATAGAACGCACATTCTATGCCGATGGCCACCATAGCGTGCGCACCTCCAACCACCGTTCCTTACTGCAATTCATGAGCAGCGCCTCATTATATCCACAGCCTTGCGTGGGCACACACCATTGTTCGACGACAAAAATCGCCAACCAACAAGAAGTCAGGACCTACAACCTATTAGCCACCAAGTCCAATAAGGAAGGCTTCAACCAGCGCTACCAAGCAGGCAAGCAAGCGGGTCGCAACCTCCTACAAGAACTCTCCAAAAATGGAAACGACCCACAAAACGACACCCTATACGTCGTGAGCCACAGCATGGGACACGCCTATTTGATGGGCATGGCTCGTGTATTAAAAGGAAAAATACAGTTGGGCAACTATTATGCTTTTGCGCCAGAAAATCCGAAAGGAAAAACATTTCGATCGAGTTGGTGGCAAGTTGCATACCAATACGGCACCAAACTCTATGGCCCTCAAAGACATGCACCATGTCAGCAAGATGGCGTAGCGCCACAGTGGCGCATGAGCGGGCTCTCAGCTGCTCAGCAAATTGGCTTCCCAAAAGAACTCCGCGCGCGCTTAGGCTATTTTAGTTCGCATTACATCGGCTACTATACGTGGGTTTTTGACATTCCAAAAGGCAAACCAGGCTACATCGGACTGCCTTAAAAAGGCTCAAAAGCGCTCATGACGAGCTCAATTCTAGAAGCACCTACTGTGCCATTACTCCATTGTGCATCGTTCATGGACATACCGCCATGCGACAAAACCAATTGTTTGATTTCTTTCTTTAACCTGCCTTCGCCCACACCGTGAATCACCAAAAATTTAGCTTTTCTAGAATAAAATTGTTGGTTACAGTAACGTTGAAAAGCGACAATTTGAGCGCACAAAACTTCATGTGCTGTGTAATAAAGAGGTAAACCGAGTACTTCTGCATGCAAATCGATGCTTGGCAGGGCATTATCTTTGGTAGAAGAAGGCTTTTGTCGGTGGGTGTGTGAGCTTGGATTTTCGTCCTTATACTTAATTTTATGAACCTCAATGGCTTGCCGTGCAACCACTAAGTCATGCGTATAAGTGTAAGAAAAACCATTTTCATCGGTGAGAACCAACTGTGTTTTCTGAATTTCCTGAATGGTAAAGATGCCAGACTCTCGCAAGACACTCACCTGCTGTCCTACAAACCAACTCATTGAAACTTGATGGCTTTTATTGGTGAAATACGCGCTACAACCCTACTCGGCAACAATAAAGCAACCATACAAGTGCCAAAGGTCAAGACATTGATAAAGATGAAATTCCAAATACTGAGATCGACCGGAACGGCATCTAGGTAATAGACCGCCGGATCGAGTTTAAACAGGGTAAAGCGGTCTTGCAACAAGCACAAAACGAGCGCGAGGGAATTACCGATGAGCAAACCCCGCAACAACAGGTAAGCTGCTTGCCACAAAAAGATGCGACGAATCGAGCGGTTGTTGGCGCCTAAAGCCTTCAGCAAGCCCACAAAGGAGGTGCGCACAACAATCAATACAAGCACTGCTGAACCTACATTAATAATCCCAATAAGCAACATTAAAAATATAATAATCAAAACATTAAAATCTAAAAAATGTAACCAAGCGAATAAATCGGCTTCTGTATCTTGGATGTTAGTTACTTGCAAAAGGTGTTGATTCACTGGCCGCATTTCTACAGCCTCTTTGAGTGCTTTTTCGGTGCTAGCAAGCTTCTCAAAATCACTTACCCCCACCTCGAAACCCGAAATAAACTGCGTGCTTGTTCCGCTACCATCTTTGAAGTGAAAGCGCAGCGGCCCCTTTTTGGTAGCGAACACTTGTTCATCGAGGCCATCTACCAGACAAAGTGGCGCGCCGTTTTCGAGTTGCAAATCGGCATAAGATAAAACACCAGGCGCATCAATTTGAAGCGCTGCGCTATCGATGAGTACAGCCTTTCCTCCATCATTTTGGTAGCGGTAAGCATATACTTTGAGTGTTGTATCTTTTAAAGATTCAAAGCGGTGAGCGGTATACACATCTTGACCTAAGCCCCAATCAAACAATAAATTAGATACATCTCCTTTAACCTCTACTTTAATTAAAAACTGTCCTTTTCCATCGAGTTCAGGGCGCAAGGAAAGCTGCGTGCCGTTGTCGCTCATTTGCTGTACCAATGCCAAATTACCGAATACCAGCTTTTGGTCGTACTCCAAAAAACCTGTGCTGTAAATACCGACAACTTTTAGTTTTTTAAGGATTGGTTGCTGCTTGATATGATAAGCAGAAACGTCATTATTTAAATTGACATTCAGTTTTTTAGAAACATCTAATGAAAGTAATACTTCATTTAAATTTTGTTGCTTTGGTAGCCTTCCCTTCACGAGATGTGATTGAATAAAGGACCAATTATATTGCGCGTCGACTCCTTTGAGCATGAGTCCTAGCATATCTTGGCGCTGCACCAATGAATCTTGACCACTCGCCACTTGAATGGTATCGTTGAAGCGTGTTGACTGCAGCAAAACAGGTTTAAATGCAACGGCCTGAATGCTACCGACACCAGGGATTTGTTCTAGTTCATTTAGAAAAGGAATGCGGCGATCGAGGGCTTCAGCCTCAAAAATATGTGCAGAACCCGCCTTGGAAATGAAAAGCGGAGCATTAAAACCCGTAATTTTGTCTTTGATTTTTTGCTGAAAACCGCGCACAATTGCCAGCGTCAAGGAATTGACCAAAATAGCAAGCGCAATACTCAGTACTGAAATCCGAAGTACAGGCCTAGAAACCCGAAGCCCCAGGTGCTTTTGACGAATCAGCCGAGAAGATATGAAGCGTTCGAATGACAAATTAGTTTTTTTTCAAGTCCAAAAATACACAAAGGTTTTGGCATCTGCCGCGCTGCTCCTATTTTTGCTTTCTGCTTGCGGGCTTTTTGCACCAAAATCTGTTAGCCCTAGTCCAGTTCAGTTTGCCGAAACCATCGTGATAGAGGAAGATGCTATCTCCTTGGCCGGTTTCCCAAACCAAACCAGTCAACAAAAACCAAGCATTGCCGCTCCACAACTCGGCATAGACAGACTTCACCTATTCGTCGATTCACTGAGCGGCAAACGCATTGCAGTTGTAGCAAATCAAACATCGGTAGTTAAAGGAATTCATTTAGTGGACACGCTTTTAGCACTGAATCTCAATGTTGTAAAAGTCTTTGCTCCTGAGCATGGATTTAGAGGTGACGCCGACGCGGGGCAACACATTAGCCACAGCATTGATGAAAAAACTGGACTTCCATTGGTTTCCTTGTACGGTTCAAACAAAAAGCCCACCGACCAACAATTACAAGACGTAGATATCGTCATCTACGACATCCAGGACGTTGGCGTGAGGTTTTATACCTACATCTCTACTTTGCATTATGTGATGGAGGCCTGCGCCGAAAACAACAAACAATTGGTGGTCCTGGACCGACCCAATCCGAATGGTCACTACATCGACGGCCCTGTACTTGAACCCGCTTTCAAATCTTTTGTAGGCATGCACCCCGTGCCTATTGTCTACGGCATGACCATCGGCGAATACGCCATGATGATCAACGGCGAGGGCTGGCTGCACAACAGCAGACGCTGTCAGTTATGGGTCATTCCCTGCAGAAATTACAAGCACAAATTGCCGTACAGCCTACCGGTAGCGCCCTCCCCCAACCTGCGCAACGATGCCGCTATTTCACTGTATCCGAGCCTCTGTCTTTTTGAAGCCACCACAGTAAGTGTTGGTCGCGGAACCGACAAGCCATTTGAAATCTACGGACACCCACAATTCCCTGCCCTGAGCTACCAATTTATGCCCATCCCAACCATTGGCGCCAAAAACCCATTGCACCTCAACAAAATTTGTCAAGGTATTGACCTGAGTCAAAATGCCAGCAAAAGAAGCTATCAACTCAACCTGAATTACCTCATCAACGCTAAAGAACTTTTAGGAGATACCATCGCTTTTATTGATCAGCCCTCTTTTTTCAATAGACTTGCCGGCACCGCCAGCCTTAAAGAACAACTCGACAAAGGTTGGTCGGCCAAAGAAATACGCGCCACTTGGAAACCAGGCCTAGACGCGTTTTTAGTGACGCGTAGCAAGTACTTGCTCTACGAATAAGCGCAAAGTAAAAGGCAAATACAAAATTGAAGTTTACAACTTAGCGTCGAGCACTTGCTGGGCCATATCGGCCATGTAGGCGTCCATTAAGGCTTGAACCGCTGGATCAAAGGCAGCAATGATGCGTGCGGCCAACAGACCTGCGTTTTTAGCGCCGTTGAGCGCTACTGTAGCCACGGGAATGCCGTTGGGCATTTGCAAAATCGAAAGAATGGAGTCCCAACCGTCTATAGAATTTGAAGACTTGATGGGCACGCCAATAACGGGCAAGGATGTCATGGAGGCGGTCATGCCGGGCAGATGCGCTGCCCCCCCTGCGCCTGCAATGATCACTTTCAAGCCTCTGTCAGCTGCAGACTTGGCGTAAGCAAACATTTTATCTGGCGTGCGGTGAGCAGAAACAACCTCTGCTTCCACGGCGATGCCAAATTGTTCTAAAATGATTTTTGCTTCTTGCATGATAGGCCAGTCTGACTTACTGCCCATGATGATGCCGACTTGTGTCATGATTCAGGGTTTGAAGGTGCTTGTTCTTGGACATCCTGGTTTTCAGTGATATCGGAAGGTTCTTCTACAGGATTACCGGCCGTAACTTGTTGCTTGACTTGCTTGGGCAGGCTGCCGTAGTGAATGGTGTTGTCGATGTCGGTGGTCATTTGATCTAAAGGAGCCACGAGCGTTTCTTCGGCTTCTTTGAGAATACCCTCTAAATTGAGGTCGGCTTTCATTTCCTGACCTGATTTTCTAATTTCTTGCTGAAGCTCGTTGGAGGCATTGCGCACTTGATACAGCGCCTGACCTAGGGTTTTGGCAATACCCGGAACGCTCTTTGAACCAAAGAACAACAACACAACCAAAACGATGACGATGACTTCAGAGCCAGCTACATCGCTTAAAAAGAGTGGAATGCTAAGCATGGTGCAAAGCTACAAAGAAAAGTATTAGGATTGCTGCATTTTGGCGATGATCGCAGCCGTAATGGAGCTCGGCATAAAGGGCAAGAGGCCTTTGATGAGGAAGGTAAACTTGAAGTCGGAGATGCAAATGACCTTGCCTTTTTCCATGGCGCTGTAACCTTTGAGAGCCGTTTTGTAAGCGCTCGCGGCGCCGTCGAACATTTGCGAACCGCCAAAGCCTGCCACTTGAGCAAATTCGGTCTCAACAGGGCCCGGGCAAAGTGCCGTTACCGTAACACCGCTTCCTTTGAGCTCATGCGCCAAACCTTGTGTGTGCGAAACCACAAACGCCTTAGTGGCAAAATAGGTGTTCTGATAGGGGCCAGGTAAAAAACCTGCAGTGCTCGCGGTTTGCAAAATTTTACCCTTTCCTCTGGCTTTCATGTCCTTGCCAAACAAATGCGTCAATTTCAAGAGGGCCATGACGTTGAGGCGCACCATTTCGACGTCAGCTTCGAGGTCGCGGTCTAAAAAAGCACCTTTGCCGCCAAAACCGGCATTGTTGAACAAATAATCAACTTGCCAACCGTTTTGCGTCACCTCGTCATAAACGGCTTGAGACGAGCCCAACACACTGAGGTCTTTTTGAATCACTTGAACGGTGACCTTGTATTTTTGAACGACCTCTTCCTTTAAGCTATTGAGTAATTCGATTCTTCTTGCTACTAAAATCAAATCTCCTCCTTTGGCCGCATGGATGCGGGCGAGTTCTTTTCCGATTCCGGACGAAGCGCCGGTGATGAGTGCGGTGTTTTTCATGATATGGTAACGATTTGAAAGGTTTGTTTGTTTAAAGTTTCGAAAAAATGGCATGAAATTCAGCTTCTGGAATCTCTAAGAAAGATTGATTGGCCTGAAGCATTTCTTGTAGACGCAATAAATCCGGAAATTGCTCCACCGTAAATTGGTACACAAACCATTTGCTGCCAACTTGTTGGAGTTCCACAAATTGGTTGGGCGCCGTAATTTTGTAAAGCGACTTGCCATTCTCGAGTTTTCTGAACTGCGGAAATTCCATTTTGATTGTATCTTCGTACAAAGTTAGTGCATCAATGGGTGAGATTTCAAGTAAAGACAAGGAAATATTGACTTTGGCTAAAACCAATTTCAAGAGCAACCAACAACAACTCAAGAAATGGAACAAACAAAAACCCAAAGACCTCGATCAGCGCTTTTCAGCGGCACATCAAAAAGAATTTGCGCAACGCGATTGCTTGAAGTGCGCTAATTGCTGCAAAACGACGAGTCCGATTTTCAGACAGCCCGACATCCGCCGCATGGCCAAAGCATTGCGTTTGAAAGAAAGTCAGTTGGTGGAACGCTACCTCAAACGCGACGAAGACGACGATTACGTACTCAAAACCTCGCCTTGCTTCAATTTACTCGACGACAACACCTGTGCCGTCTACGACGACCGCCCATTGGCTTGCCGCGAATACCCCCACACCGACCGCAAAAACATGTATCAAATCATGGATTTAACAGCGCAAAACACGCTCATTTGCCCGGCGGTGGCAAGCATCGTGGATAAAATCGTGAATGGCTAAAATTGCTGAAAAAAACCTAAATTTGCGCATCAATCAATATCCCTTATGGAACCCGTTCAAGCATACATCCCACAACATAAA
>JBIIZO010000058.1:0-11845 GCA_044346245.1 Crocinitomicaceae bacterium | reverse complement strand
AAGCTACCGAAATAAGCCAAAGGCATGTAGTCGGCTTGGTAACCCACCAAACGGTGTGGAGCAATGATGCCTTCCAGGACGCGCTCATAAGCTTGCGATGGGTCAGCTCCTATTTCGTCTTGATATTTACATGGATCCAAATAGGTTGGGCCATTAGGCAAGCCAACAAATGCTGGATCTGTGTCGTCGTCACATACTGGAGCATAATCGCCTGAGCGGATCCAATTGGTTGGGAAAAACGCGTCGTTGTCTTTGACGCCCGTGAGCCAGCGCTTAGACGAATCATCGAATTCCATGCTTGCGTCAATCATGTCGGTAGACTTTGAAATTATATTTCCGGTACCTGTGTATTTCGTTTGGAAGATTTGAACCGAAACACCCCACTGCGGAATAATTTGCTCGTTGTCTGATTTGATGGTGCGCTCTGAGCTTACGGAGTCAATTGGTGTGGCGTCGCCTTTGTTGGCGTAGCGGTAAATGACCCAGCTTGCGGTGTCGGCGCTGTTGCCAATGTTTGGCGCTGTGTAGTCTCTGAATTTACATTCGAAATAACCGTTCGCCAAGTTGAGCGGGTCCACAACTTTGATGTTCACAGGGCCTTCACCGTAGTCATAAGTTGGGTTGGCCATGTAGCCCTCAGATAAAATGGTATTCATGCTGGCAGCGGTGAGCTCCAAGCTGCGGTTGCCGTTTCCGTAGCCATCTAGGCGCGTGATGCGTGGTGAAGAACCGTAGGCAACAAGTTGTGCTGTACCGCCAGCTTCTGGCATGGGGTTGTGTGGAATTACTTCAAGCACTTTGATCTCACCCACCGCAGCTTTGCGGCTGGCAATGTAGCGTTTCTTTTGACCGTCTAGCGAGAGCGGATCGTTGGGTGAGTAATCTTTGTAATTGTTGTGCGCGTAAGCGATGGCCATGTAGTAATAGCGCTTGAAATTGACTAATCTTTTATCGCCTTGCGCAAATTGGTCGGTTTGGATGCGGTAGCTGTGCTGGATACCTTTGTTTTCGCCATTGACGCGCTGTACAGGAATAGATGCGCCGAGCTCGTCGCTGAACTCAAAATTGATGATTTTACCGATGCCGTCTTTGATATCGCTTTGTGCCACCAAGCGGGCTTGGTCAGGGTCTTGGAGTTCTGAGCTCGAGACTTTCGAATTGGCCAATTGGTAAATCTGATATCCTTGAAACTTATAGGTTTTGTCTGCATTGGGGTCTGCAGCAACAATAAACGGATCGAATTCGACGTATTCCTCTTTGTAATTATTAGAATTGACCGGATTGGAGAGCATCAGTATCACTTCATTAGCCAATTCTTGAGCTTGTATTTCTGGTGCATGCGGGCCGTCGAGAACCTTAAAACAGTTTTCAAAAAGCGCTTGGGCTTTGTCGTCGGCTCTGCGCAGCGTTTCTACAGAAGCAAAGGGGTCGCCAGCACCTGAGCGCGCCCAAACCACACCAACTGTAATATTGTTTACCGCGCCTGGCTTCAAAATAAATGGCCCAGCCGACTGCACAAAACGGCGGTCGTTGGGCGTGTTGTTGGCAGTTTGTTCGGTCCAGTTGGGTTGCGGGTTGCCGTTGGTGCCCCAGCCGAGTGGGTCAGTATTGCCTGGGAACATGAAGTCGCAGGGCATGTTGGGGTCTGCTTCGGGGTCTGAGATGTGCCCGCTACCGCCGTAAACGAATTTGGTGCCGTCTTTCCAGAAGCCGCGCAGGTAGTTGTAGTAATCGCCAGCGTTGACTGGGTCTGTTTGGTTGGGGTTGGCGCCGTTGGTGGTGTTGGAATAATACAAAAAGCGGCGCATCCCGAAGCGTTCGTTGTCTACAACACCATCGCCGTAACCAATACCGTTTAAGGCCTCGCTGTCCCAGATACCAAAGGCGTTGTCTATGCCGTCGTTGTCTTGGTAGGGGCCTTCAAAAAAGTCAACACCCACAGCAGGCGGAGAGTAGCCGTAGCCTTTGAAGCCAGAGTTGTCGCCGTCGTAGTTGTCGCCGTTGTAGTAGTAACCCAAGCCACGATTGACATCACAACCCACGTAGTCGTCGTAAGGATCGCCGAGGGCGCCGTCGGTGAAAAATCCAAAATAAGTGTTGTACAACGTTTGGGTACCACGGTTGATGAGCTCGTAGTTGTAAAACGTCATGTTGTTGATTTCGTCGTTGGAAGCAAAAGCAAAAGCCTGTGCCCTGATCTCCATACCAATAGGGTCGGCGCCGGTTTCGGTGTGGATATTTCCTTTGTCGTTCATGACCCACCAATAGTTGAGGTCACCGTAGAGTGAAATCTTGCGATCGGTGGAGCAATCTTTGGTTTTTTTGATGTCGTACCAAGGATAATCGCCGTCTTGCCAATTATAGGTACCATCGTTGTTGTAATCGTAAAATGGCGCCAAATAGTAGTCTTGTCCCTGAGAAACATCGCCGTGGGCAGGCCATTCCTTGATAATTTTTGGAACGCTGTAGTTCGGGAAGAGGTCAGCCTGCGTGGTAGTCCCGTTTTGCATGTCGTAAATACCGGCCTCGTACCAGGTATTGAATTCGCGGATTTCGTCTTGGCTCGAGATGAAGTGCTTGTCGAATTTGGAGCAATTCTCTGAAGTTGTTTCTGCAAAAACTTTTGAGAGTGGGCCGGTCCAGTAGTCTTGGCCATTGCGGTAGCGCAAAGCAGCTAACTTGAGCTGGTTATTGACGTCGGTGCCCCCAAGCCAAAGTGCAGCGGTAAATAACGCATTGATACCCGAGTTTTTAGGAACCTCGTACATCGAGTAATTTTGATTAGGGATCTGCCATAAGTTGCCCGCGGTGTGTACCATGGCGCGCACGTTGTTGAGCTCCATGAAAGTAGTGTGGGTAGGCGGCGGGCAGTTGGCTCCTTTATGTTGCTGCTGAATTAGTGGCTTCGTGTTTCCAGTAAAAGCTTGCGCAAGCAGCCCTTCAGTCAAAGCAAGTAAAATGATAATAAGCAGTAAAAATTGTCGCATCAGGTCTCTAAATTAAGCAAAAAAACGCTGTAAATTTGAAGATGAAACAACTTGAATCAGCCTCAGATATTCATCTTCTGGTCAGCACCTTTTACGAGAAGGTCTTACAAGATGATATTTTAGCACCCTTTTTCTCCAAATTGAATTTTGAGGAGCATCTTCCTAAGATGGAGCATTTTTGGCGTTTTGCGCTGCTTTCAGAGTCGGGTTATACCACCAACGTCACTGAAAAACACCTGCACATGCCGCTCGAGCAAGCACATTTTGAGCGCTGGACCACCCTTTTCAAGCAAACTATCGACGAACTTTTTGAGGGCGATTTAGCCGAGCAAGCCAAGCAAAGGGCTGCGCTTATCGGCTGGACCATCAACTCCAAAATGAATCCGGAGCACAACAATTCCTGAATAAACAATTTATTCTTCAAAACTAATCTATGTGCGTCTTCTCACTTGACCTGAAGCGCGTATTTTTGAATCATGGCAAATAAGGCAGACATCTATAGTAAACGTGGCATCAAAACGGGCTACGTTTCAACCGTTATTGGCATTTCATTGGTCATTTTCATGATAGGCCTCGTGTTGGGCGGTATTTTTGGCTTGCGCAGCATAGAGAAACAGGCTAAGGAGAACATTCAAGCAGATATTTTCTTCAAGTCTGCACTCAATGACGCCGATATCAAGCAAATCGAAGAACAACTCAAATCTTGGCCAGAGTTTGCCGATGTATTTTTCATTTCGCCAGAGCGTGCCATTCAAGAGTTTGCAGGTGAAAGCGATGTAGAAAAAGACGTTCTTGCCCTATTTGACGCCGACAACCCACTTCCGGCCACCATTGGGATTAAGCCCAAAATGGACTACGCCAGCCAAGGCGGAATGGCCCATATCAAAAGAAAATTGCTTTCGCGCTTCACGGAAGAAATCGATGAGGTCAATTACGATAAGTCGAGTGTAGCGAATGTCAATTTAGGTTTCAAGCAATTCGCTATTTTGTTTTTAGCCGTGGCTTTGCTGCTCATTGTGATTGCCGTGGCCATGATCAACAATACCATTCGCTTGTCTTTGTATTCCAAGCGCTTCACGATCAAAACGATGCAATTAGTGGGCGCAACCACTATGTATATCCGCAAACCATTTTTAGGACAGGCGCTCTTTCAGGGCTTGTTGTCAGCGCTGATTGGCTTGGCATTGTTGCTCACGGTTTTCTATGGCATCAACAACCTGCTTGAAACCATTCAGATCGCCTACACCTTAGAAAGCTTCCTAATGTTGATCAGTTTACTGTTTGTTATTGGCGTTTTTATTACGTTGTTATCAACTTGGTTTGCCTTAAACAAGTATCTTCGTATGAAATTAGATGATCTTTATTAATTATGAAGGACCCTATCAAACACTTCGGCTTTGACCCTGCCAACTACAAATGGCTTTATATTGGCTTGGTCATCAACATCCTTGGCTTTTTATTAATGATTGGCGGTGGCTCTACTGATCCGAAAGTTTTCAAGGAAGACGAGCTTTTCAGTTCAGTGCGAATTACTTTAGCACCCATGCTTATTGTAGCTGGCTATGTCGTGATTTTCTACGCGATTATGAAGCGCAACAAAAAAGACCAAACCGAAGCCTAACCAATGAGTTTTCTCGACGCGATTATCCTGGCCATCATCGAAGGCCTGACCGAATTTTTGCCTATTTCTTCTACTGGTCACATGATCATTGCCTCAACGCTTATGGGCAATGCTTCCGATGACTTCGTGAAGCTCTTCACCGTAGTAATCCAGTTTGGTGCCATCTTATCGGTTGTGTTGGTGTACTTTCAGAAGTTCATCCAAAGCTTTCGTTTTTATTTGCTGTTGGCTGCAGCTTTCATTCCAACGGGTATCATCGGGCTTTTGGCCAAAAAACACATAGATGCGCTCCTCGAGAACGTTGCTGTTGTGGCCTGGATGCTCCTTATCGGCGGCATTGTGTTACTTTTTGTCGATAAATTTTTTGCCGCAAACGAAACACAAACCGAAGAAAAGCCCCTCGATTTCAAAACAGCTATCATCATTGGCACCATCCAAAGCTTGGCTATGGTACCGGGTGTTTCGCGTTCAGCAGCTACTATCATTGGTGGCCTGAGCCAAAAGCTCACGCGCAAGGCAGCAGCTGAATTTTCATTTTTCTTGGCTGTCCCGACTATGGCAGCCGCCACGCTCAAAAGCATGTACGACGAAAAAGAACTTCTTTTGCAGTCGAGCGGTCAGGAATGGCTCTTGCTACTTGTGGGCAACGCCGTGGCTTTTATTGTGGCTTACTTGGCCATCAAATCGTTCATTTCGTTTCTTCAGAAAAAAGGTTTTCGCGCCTTTGGTTGGTACCGCATTGCACTAGGCGCCGCTTTGCTCATCCTGATGGCAATGGGTGTTGAACTTCAAATGGCAGGCTAATGCTAGATATTCAAGACGGCCTCACCATTTTAGTAGACAAACCCTACACCTGGACCTCCTTTGACGTCGTCAACAAAATCCGTTGGAATCTCAAAAAAAAGCTAGGCGTTAAAAACGTGAAAGTAGGCCACGCTGGCACGCTAGACCCGTTGGCCACAGGCTTGCTCGTGCTTTGTTTGGGCAAGCACACCAAACTCATCGAAGGTCTCACCAGCGATGGCAAAACCTACACCGGCACCTTTTTACTTGGCAAAACAACACCTTCTTTCGATCTAGAAACCGAATACAATCAAGATTTTGCTACCGCCCACATCGATGCCGCACTGCTCGAAAGCGTGCGCGTTTCTTTTATGGGTGTACAAATGCAAACGCCGCCGATTTACTCAGCCAAGCAGGTCGATGGCAAGCGCGCCTATGATTTTGCCAGAGCAGGCAAGGAAGTCGAACTCAAGCAGAGCCAAATCGAAATCTCTGATTTCAAAATCAATGCCGAGCGCTTCCCCGAAATAGACTTTGAAATCTCTTGCAGTAAAGGCACGTATATCCGCAGCATTGCCAGTGATTTTGGCACGCGCCTGAACTCGGGGGCCACGCTCATTGCTTTGCGCCGCACACAATCTGGCCAATTTGATATCGCCAATGCAAAAAGCGTCGAAGATTGGATTGAACTGATCCAGCAAGACGATATATACGTTCCGTAAAGCGTCAAAGGCAAGCTACTCTTTAATGTGTTTTAATTTTTCTTGCACGTCGCGGATGAGGCGATTGTAGTTATTTATTTTTTCTTGGTATCCATTTGCTTCGGCGCGGTGCAATCTTTTTTGAAGGTAATGTAGACGGCGACCGAGCTTGTATTTGTCCCATTTGTATAAGATGCGTTTCATGGTGGATTGAATTAAGATTGAATACTAGATTGTGCACTTGTGGCTTCGACTAAATTTAGCTAATATTTAATTTACATCAAACTAATTTACTATTGGTTGGTTACTTTTTTGTTTGTATCTTTGCAACCCTGAAAGTCGAAAAGAATGCCTCGGTGGCGGAACTGGTAGACGCGCTGGATTCAAAATCCTGTTCTTTCGGGAGTGCCGGTTCGATCCCGGCCCGAGGTACAAAAGCCCTAGAGTCTTCTAGGGCTTTTTTTATGGTGTTTTTAAATCAAATCGCCTACTTTTGACAAAATCCATTCGATGAAAAAACTACTCTTTTACACCATCATTTTAGGTCTTTCCATTATCAGCGCTCTTGCTCAGAATGTCCCAGCTAAAGGTTTGGAGGGCTTGCATGCTGCAGGTCCGAATGAAATCAAACCAGGTACACCACTGATGCTGAATCCGGCAGTAATGCCCATTTACAACGAGCATTTTGAGCGTTTAACTGAGCAGGCGTTTCATCAGATGATGATGTCCATGGAGTATATGCCCGAACCTTATTTAGATAATGATTCCAATGTGAAGGCGCTGGTGCTGCGCAAAGCAACGCCAGAAGAATTGAAAATGATGCAGCAGATGCGAGCGGGTGGCCCTGACATGAGTGCTCTGAATGAAACAGAATCGTCACCGCTTTTAAATCAACCCGCACCACTATTTGAAGTAAAGGATTTGAAAGGTAAAACCGTTCATCTTGAAGCATTAAAAGGCAAGGTTGTCGTATTGAATTTTTGGTTTGTGGAGTGCAAACCTTGCGTGTCTGAAATTCCCGAACTGAATGAGTTGGTTCTTGATTTTCAAAAAGATGATGTTGTTTTTATGGCTCTGGGCCTGAATAAAGCCGAACAGCTAAAGAAGTTCTTAAAGAAAACGCCATTCAATTATCAGATTGTGCCTGATGCCATGGAGGTGGCCACTCATTTTGGGGTAAGTGGATTTCCAACCTCCATTGTCATCGACCAGAATGGTGTTATTCGGTATATCTCTTTAGGTGTTGGCCCTGAAAACAAAGAAAAGCTTGCGGCTGCGATTCGTTTACTTATCATCTAACATATTGATCACACCACCTTTGCCGTCGGTAATGATCGTTTTGGTATTAGGCGAGGTCGAGAGCTTCATGAACGCTTGAATTTGATTCATTTTCAGGACGTTTGGCGTGAGGCTTGAGTTGAGCATGTCATTGGCAGCTTTGTTGGCTTTGGCCTCAATTTCAATACTCTTTGCACGGCCTTCTGCTTCAATTATTGCAGTTTGCGCCTTGGCCTCGGCCTGAATGACTGCATTTTTCTTGGCGCCTTCCGCTTCAATGAGCTGACGGTCCATTTCTTTTTTCTGACGGTCCAGTACAAACTCCATGCGCAGCGCTTCTTGCTCCGCTTCTAGTTTCGCCTCAATGGAGCGCGTAAGGCCCTGTGGCAGACTAATGCTCTTCAAGAGAACCGCCTCAATGACGAAGCCTTTTTCTTCGCAAACTTCTGCGAGTCTTTTTCTGATTTCTTGTTCAATTTCGTTGCGTTTAGCACTGTGCATGTCTTTGGCATAATAACGCGAACAAACATCCGATGCAGCAGACCTGAATACCGGCAGGATCAGGTTTTCTTCATAATTAAGTCCTGTCTCCTTGATTACTTTTGGCACGTCTTCCGCTTTGATGTGATAGAGAATCGAACTCTCAGATAAAATAGTAAGTCCTTCTTTAGAGGGCAGGTTTTCTTTGATCGACAAATTCATGGTTCGGACGTTTACTTTAATGACTTTCGTCACGAAAGGGTTGTAGGCGACAGGCCCAGCCGTTCGAACTTTGTTATCAATTTTACCCAGTTTACTCTTGACGGCAACTTGGTGTGGTCTTACTACTGTGCAGCTCGCTACTCCGGCGGCTAATACAGCAAAAAATAGGAATTTTTTCATCGGTTTTTTTTGGGTGTACACCGACAAATATTGCGCCAATAAATCTTATTGACAACCAACTGAGCATTAAATAATGTTATGTATTTAATAAATGTGAATCTTGCAACATCATCTTCTTTATTTGCAAGAGAACTCAATCGTGTTTGAGGAACTTTGTCAGAGCATAGCAATGGAGTTGTGTTTAAAAATTGTTGTATGAAAAATTATATGAAAATGAGTTTTGCATCTCTTTTTATCGTCGGGTCACTCCTAGTGAGTTGCTCTACGCCTGCAGAGAAAGTAGATCATGCCGAGGATGCGTCGCGCAAGGCCAAAAAAGAATTGAGAATTGCCAAAAAAGAATACGAGAAAGAGATGAAAGAATACCGCAAAACATCAGAAGAGAAAATTGCGGCTAACGACCTTAAAATCGCAGAATTCAAGGCCAGAGTCAATACCCAAAAGGCAACTGCAAAAGCAGATTACGAGAAAAAAGTGGAGGACCTGAACAAGAAAAATACAGATATGAAAATGCGTTTGGATTCGTTTAAGTTTGATTCCAAGACCAAATGGGAGGCTTTCAAGTTTGAATTGAATAAAGACATGGATGAGCTAGGACAAGCAATCAATGACTTTATGGGCAAAGAGGAAAAAAAGAAATAAAAACAATCGATCGTTTGGCGCATACGGCAAATTGGCATAAACGCTTCCTTATCGGATCAAATTTAAATGCCCAGTAAGTGTTGCGCTTTCGCTGGAATTCACAAATCGATAAACCACCTGATAGCTATAAGTGCCATTAGGCGCTATTCCTTTGTTGCCAACGGCGCCGTCCCAGCCAATGTTTTGGTCTTGACTAATGAATATGATTTCTCCCCAGCGGTTGTATATAGTGAGTTCAAATTGATAGGGATCAATGTTTCTGCCCACTACCTTGAAAACATTATTAAAAGCATTGCCGTCTGGGCTAAAGGTATTGGGGATATAAAGCGCCGCATCTTCTACGATATTTAGAATGCTAGTGATTTCACTGGTGCAGCCCTGGGCGTTGCTGACCGCTAGTTGAAAGGTTTGGTTCCCACTGGTGTTGGTCGGGATGGTGAAAAGCGGGTTTTGTAAAGTGCTCGTTTGTATGGCACCATTCGCTGTGGTGTAGGTCCAGTTCCAGGAGGAGATTTGCCCCACGGATTGGTCGAGCATCTGAATTTCGGTCATGCCAAATTCGAGAAGAGTAGGGGAGCTACTGAATGCGGCTGTTGGGGTGGGAGAAATCGTCAGATTAACCGTAATAGTGCTGTCGCAGCCGTTCGCATTTGGAATGACATATGAAAAGCTGCTGCTTTCGGTGTAGGTTTGCCCGTTGGGTGCAAAATAGGGTCCGCATGAAGCAACCGCTATTGAACTCGATGAGCTTTGGTTAATTGTTAAATTCAGATTGACGACGCTATCACAACCATTTACATTACCCCCCACCATTGTATAGACCGGAGTATTTGTGGAGCTCGTGTAGGTGTTGCCGTCTAGCCAAGTGAAACTGCCACAAGCGCTCTGGATGTCGGTTCCGATCAAATTTTGATTTATGGCTAAATCTAAGGTTACAACAGAATCACAGCCAGCGGCGTTAGTCAGTGTAACGCTTTGGGAACCAGCACTTGTGATGCTAAGGCCATTCCAACTATACGGAAATTGGTCGTTGCAAATGGTCTGATTCACCGTTACAGCATCTGGTACGCAAGCACCGCAACAGTTGCCTGTTTGCGCACTGACGGTATAGTTGGTGCCGCTGTCCCAGCAGGGGTATTGTACATTCAAACCCCTGAGCAGGCCCCCAAATTGCGACTGAAAATAAGCCAGCACTTGGTCAACCGTATTGCAGCCACCTTGGTTGGCGTCAACATTGCAACTGTACAAACAAATAATACCGTTGTTCCATCCGTTTGGAATATTGAAGTAATTCGGATTCGGAGGGCTAATAATCGTGACGGGCGGAGCTACATTCACGGTGAGTATGGACGTATTAATGCCCGTAAAACTAGACGTATTGATCGGAAACCCACAATTGTTATTGTTCTGTGCTGAATTGAAGCCGGCATACAAAACTTCGGTAACGCTATTTACGAATGGTCCGCTGAATGTTACATTGACGGGCTCATAGGTGCAAATGCCTATTTTAAGATTCGGGATGTTCTGATCTACTACAATATTCAAGTTACCACCGTCGTAGTTGGCAAACAAAATCCAATTTCCGGTAGGGTCACAGTTGGGCGTAAAACTGCCTTGCGCTTTTACATTTAAGAAGGTAGTAAAAAACAAGAAGAGGAAAAGTACTTTGGAGAGGCAAATTTTCGGGTTCATGTGTACGCTGAAAGCTAATGCTTGTTATTAATTTCTTTAATTTATTCCTCAAACAAATAAGGTCTAGTTTTGTTTTGTTTAAAACTTCTATCATGAAATCATTCCTTTTTAGCCTCCTCTTTATTTCTTTTTCAATTTTGAGCTTTGCACAAACGAATGTATCCGGCGGCATCTACCAAAATACAACTTGGTCTTTGAGCGGTAGCCCTTACATCGTGAATAGTTCAGTGGTTGTGTTTCCGGGTAAAACACTAACTATCGAGCCAGGCGTAGAAATTCAAATCAATAACTCGAACAACACGAATATTTACATCGAGACGCGCGGCACCATCAATTGCATCGGAACAGACGCGCAGCCTATCACAATTCATGCGCTTTACGACACGCTTAATACAGTTGCTTGGCAAGGTTTTGTATGTACGAGCTCTCAGGGTGGCATATTGAATGCAGATCGTATTGAGATCTCAAATGCCTATTTCCCTTTATCCTACGAAACAATACCCACCACACTTTCCTATACCAATTGTAAGTTCACACGTTGTTTTCAGGCAGTTACGGTAGGCACAAATCTCAATTTATCTGGTTGTGAATTTATTGATAACGAAGTAGGCGTTTATGGCTGGGCCAATTTCAATATTAACAATTGCCTTTTCCAAGAAAATACCACTTCGCTCTATATTTACGCCAGCGCTTTTGCCATGAGCAATTGTAGTTTCATCGACAACCAGATCGGGGCTTCCTTTTTGGCAAACGCAGTAGATTCCATTGTGATTTCAAATTGCGAATTCCTTAATAATGGTTTGGCTATGAATTACCCCAATAACGGTAGAGTTGAGTATTGTATGTTCTCTGACAACGGCGCAGCTATTCAACAGGCTTATTACTGCGAAATCCTGAACAACATATTTTCCTACAACGAACTCGCCATTGAAGCGTGCGTCGATGCTGATATCCACAACAACCAAATCAACAACAACATGGGCGGCCTACTCATTTCAAATGTGGCGAGCGTCCAAGACAGCCCGTCTATCTACAATAACGAAATTTGTGGCAACGTCAATTACAATGTCGACAACAACACCAACATGAACTACTCGCTTTTCAGCAATTGTTTTTGTGATCTCGATTCAACTCAAATTGAAGCATACCTTATCGACGGCTACGACGACATCACCAAAGGCCTAATCAATTACCAAATCTACGACTCGAGCTGTACTGTTCTCCTCGGCAATGTGGTTAAGTTTGGGGCAGGCGCTGGG